>WHTP01000025.1 GCA_009377695.1 Hyphomicrobiales bacterium
CCACAGACGCACCTGTGGTTCATGACGCAGTAAGACTAGCAGCTTATATTTGCTAGTGGTCCTTTGATTCTAACATTCGCAAAGTCGCCCGCTGAGAAGGGATGCGAATGTTAGAAATCAGACCACTAGCAACTCTTTGAATCTAGTGTGGCTTTGGTTCAGACGTTCGGGTCGATTCGTTTTGGCGGTGCCTCGCCTGCATTCTCGTTTCATGCGCCTTCTCCGCCTGGTCGACGGTTTGCATTTTGCAAAGCGTACCACATCACGACCACTGATCGGCCGGATGCTGGTCCGCTCGGCAATGCGATGGTCGTGCTCGCCGCCATCGCACCGATGGTGCAAACATTGTCATCAAGGCAACTTCGCTCGCCCCCGTACGCTATGAGAGCGCGCCCTATGATATGAGAAGACGTTCGGCATGGTAATGGCTCGGAACATTGCTGCCGCGGTCAACTGTCTGCCGGACGGCGCCCCGTCACATGCGCTCGCAGATGCCCTTGCGTGATCCGCAGCCCCCGCGTGCGGAACCGCTGGCACGCGCGCATCTCGTGCGAGAAGAGCCGCGAAACGGGTTAATCCACGCATGGGTTAGCAGTCGGTTAACCCAAGACCTTAAGTGGATATTTCGCTCCATCGCATAAGGATTAAGCATCAGTCCGGCGAACGCCGCCGGCTTGGCCAATGGGTATGCTCGACAACACTGCTGCCGACATCGAACGCGCGAGCGACGCGCCGACAGACGCGCCATCGCCTCCGAAGGCGATACCGCTGCGCCGCCTGTGGCAGGCTGCGATCGTGCTACTTGGCCTTTCTCTCGGGGCCGTCGGCTTTACGATCTGGCAACTCCGCAACGACGCGATCCAGCACGCGATCTCGGAGTCCGGCAACATCGCCGCCGTGCTGGCCGGGCAGATGTCGCGGTCGCTGCATTCGATCGACGCCGTGCTCCTGGAGATCAGGAGCGCGAACAAGGGCCTCGACATCAGCACGCCGGAAAAGCTGCGTTCGATCTATGACCGCAAGGAGATGCACGACACGATGCGGGAGCATCTCGCGTCGCTGCCGCAGATCTTCAATATCGTGATTGCCGACGAGAACGGGCAACTGGTCGTTTCGACAGCAGCCTGGCCGACTCCTCCGATCAACATTTCCGACCGCGACTACTTCAAGAGTGCGCGAGCACGCACTGACGGCAAGCTGAGCACGTCGGTGCCGATCAGGAACCGGATCGACGGCAATCAAACCATCGTTTTCGCGCGGCGGCTGGAAACCGCGAGCGGCGCCTTTGCTGGCGTGATCTTCGCGAGCGTGAACTCGAACTATTTCGAGGCGATCTATGGGTCCACCCAATCGATCCGCAGCCTCATCTTCAATCTGATCCGGGAGGACGGAACCATCCTGTTCCGCCATCCGGACCCAGTCGGCTTTGCCGGAAAGCGGCTCTCGCAGGAGGCAACCTGGCAGGACTCGCTTCAGCGCGGCACCAGAAGCTTCCGCATTCTCGCGAAGTCGGACGGCAACTATCGCTATGTCTCGGTGCGGCCGGTCCCCGAGTATCCGCTGTTCGTGAACATCTCGATCACGGAGAACACCGCGCTGGCGGGTTGGCTCCGGCGTTCGGCCACGATCGGCCTTGGCAGCGCCGCCTTGCTGCTCTGTTCAATCTACCTGCTGATCGCGATCACGCGGCAATTCCGGTCTCTGAGCAAGTCGGAAACCTCGCTGCTGCGAACATCGCAGCAGCTCGACGCCGCCTTAAACAATATGGCCCACGGCATCAGCATGTTCGACAGCCGGAACCGACTGGTCGTCTGCAACAATCAATACGCGGCCATGTATCACCTGACCCCCGATCAGGTGAAGCCGGGGGCGCCGGCGCGCGACATTCTTGAGGCCCGTGTAGCGGCGGGCGCCGCTCCCGCCTCGAGAAGCTTCGCGGCCGACCGCCTCGCGGACATGTCCCAGGGTAAAGACTATTCCATCACCGACTACCTGCGCGACGGACGGGTCATCGCCATCAACCATCAGCGCATGGCCAATGGTGGCTGGGTCGCGGTCCATCATGACATCACAGTGCAAAAGCGGGCCGAAGCGGAGCTCGCCCACATGGCACGCTACGACGCCCTCACCGGTCTCGCCAATCGCGCGCTGTTCCTGGAGAAGGTGAACGAGGGGCTCGCGCGCATGGCAAACCAGGGCGATCCATTCTCGGTATTGATGCTCGACCTCGATCGCTTCAAGCAGGTCAACGATTCGCTCGGGCACGCCATCGGCGACTCGATCCTGAAGGCGGTCGCCGATCGCCTGCGCCGTCTCGTGCGCGACGACGATGTCGTCGCCCGGCTCGGCGGCGATGAATTCGCGATCATCCAGACGAGCGACACCAACCAGCACGATCAGGCCACTGTCCTCGCCAACCGCATTCTTTCGATCCTCACGGAGCCGTATGACATCGACGGGCGCAAGATCGTCATCGGGACCAGCATTGGCATCACGCTCGCGCCGTACGACGCGGTGACGGCCGATGCGCTCGTCGGCCACGCCGATCTCGCGCTCTACAAAGCGAAGTCCGAGGGGCGCAATCGCTTTCGCTTCTTCGAGACGGCGATGGAGGCGGAGGCGCGTGAGCGCCGCGACCTGGAAGAGGATCTGCGGCGTGCCATCCTGCGCGAGGAATTCGAGCTGCATTACCAGACCATCATCGATGTCGGCCGCCGGGAATGCTGCGGCGCCGAGGCACTGGTGCGCTGGCGCCATCCGGAACGCGGCCTTCTTTTTCCCGACCAGTTCATCGGACTGGCCGAGGACAGCGGCTTGATCATGCCGCTCGGCGAATGGATTCTGCGGCGAGCCTGTACCGACGCAATACAATGGCCGTCGCAGCTCAAGGTCGCGGTCAACCTGTCGCCGCTGCAGCTCAAGCAGACCAACCTGTTGGACGCGCTGAAATCGATATTGCGGGAATCCGGGCTCGATTCGAGGCGCCTGGAGCTTGAGATCACCGAGACCGTGCTGGTGGAAAAGAATGAGGAGAACCTCGCCGTCCTGCACGAAATCAAAGACCTCGGCATCTCGATCGTGCTCGACGACTTCGGGACCGGCTACTCGTCGATGCGCTATCTGCAGATGTTCCCGTTCGACAAGATTAAGATCGACAAGTCGTTCATCCAGAGCATGATCAACCATGCCGACAGTGCTGCGATCGTGTGCGCGATCACTGGACTCGGGCGCGGCCTCGACACCGAAACGACCGCCGAAGGCGTCGAAACTGCGGATCAGCTCGCGTTTCTGCGCACCGCCGGCTGCCAGCTCGCGCAGGGCTATCTGTTCAGCCGCCCGGTGCCGTTGTCGGCGCTGACATTCGAGCGCCCGGAAGCATTGCGCAGCGGCGGCGTGAAAGCCGCGTAAGGCGGCGTTGCCACCGGCGAAATCAGCGCGGCTCGAATCCTTGCGAGCGCCAGACTTTCGCCGCCGCCGGCGCATCCAAGAACGTCAGCAGCGCCTTGTACGCGTCCGGCTGTTTGCTGGTCGCAACCAGGTTCGCCACATAGTTGGTGTATTGCTGATAGGGCGCCGGGATCGGCCCGACATATTCGATGCGCGGATCGAGGAAGATCTGGGCGACCGGCTGGAAGCCAAAGTCGACGCCGCCGCCGGCGACCAGATCGACCAGCGGCTTCGCCGGCGGCACCAGCCGGGTGCGCGCGCCGATCGAGCCCGTGACGTCGAGCTTACTCAGAATCCCGGCGACCAGGATGCTGGCCGAACCACCAAGCTTCGGGTCGGCATAGGCGATCACCTTCGCGGTCGCGAGCGCGCGCTCGAAGGCAGCAGCGGTGCTGACATCAGGCTTCGGATCGCCCTTGCGAACGAAAAGGCCGATGCCGACCTTGGCGACAATAGCCTGGCTGCCGTCGACGGTCTTTCCTTCCTTGCGCAGCCGCTCGGCCTGCGGCTCCGACGTGATCAGGATGTCGACCTCCTCGCCCTTGCGCACGCGGTTGGCGATGTTGCCGGCGGGACCATAGGTGATCGCGACCCGGTGGCCGGACGACTGCTCGAACTGCGGCAGCAGTTGTTTGAGCACGCCCTGGGTCGCTCCCGGCGAGAGCATCTTGATGTCGGCTGCATTCGCGATCACCGGAACGAATGCGCAAAGCAGCAATACAGCTGCCGCCGAGACGACGCGGTTCATGACATTGTCCTCTAGTTCCCCGCAACGACAACCGCTTCGAGCCCACCGGCCTTCCAGACCTCTTGCGCCCTCGGCTCCAGCAGCAAACGAAGGTACGCCGCTGCCGGCTCCGGAGAGGCCCCGCGCGCATGCAGCGCGCCGGAGAAAACGATGTAGTTCTGCAGCTCGGCCGGCAACGGTCCTGCTAGCGTGACGCCCTTGATCGGCACGATCTCGCTGATGTTGAACAGGCCGAGCTCGGCGACGCCTTTCGCGATGTTGGCGACGCCGCCCGTAAACGCATATCCCAGCGTGACCTTGGGCCGGACCGCATCGGCGATCCCGAGACGCTCGAACATGCGATCGATATGAGCACCGGCGAAGCCGCCGTCTTTCGGGTTCGGATGGGCGATCGACTTCGCATTCAGCAACGTCTTGCGCAGCGCATCGACCGTCGAGACGTCGGGCACTGGCGCGCCCTCCCGCACGACGACGCCGATACCGACGCGCGCAATGTCGACCATGCTGCCGGGCCGTAGCGCGCCGGACTTTTCGAAGGACATCAGTGCCGGGCGCGGGAGCACGACCACGTCCGGCTTGGCGTCGGCCTGCTGCAGGCGTTTGCGGATCTCGCTGAGTGTCGCGGCCGTGATAATCACGGTGTGGCCGGTCGCCTTCTCGAACCCCGGCGCAAGCCGCTTCTGCACCGCCGAGGGCGCGCCGGACGTGAACACGTGGATGTCCGCGGCCGCGGATGGAGCAGCGGCCGCCAGCACCGCCAAAGATATCGTCAGACCCGCAATCGCCAGGCGGGCAGCCGCACCGCCAGATTGCGT
Organism: Hyphomicrobiales bacterium; assembly: GCA_009377695.1. Taxonomy (GTDB): domain Bacteria; phylum Pseudomonadota; class Alphaproteobacteria; order Rhizobiales; family Xanthobacteraceae; genus VAZQ01. The sequence goes on from WHTP01000025.1 coordinate 5,011, forward strand.
CGAAAGCGCCAATCGTCCCATGCAATCATACACGAGCGACGGCGATAGCCATCGGTCGCGCTCCCCATTGTCCTCAACTAGCGTATCATATTGCGGTTGAAAGTCTGTCAGAGATTCGATGAGCCGCTTCAAGGCTTGTGGAGTGATCTGAGACGTCTCATCGGGACTAGTTGTCGGATGCCTTCATGCCAAACATCGTCGGTGCCGCTGAGTGGACCTCTCCAACAAACAGCCCGCCAGACGGGGCGGGCTGCATTTCATCCGTTCAAGACGCGAGATTGCGGGCGGTCAAGCTAAGCGGCAATCCGATAAAAGATCACCGAGTCCGCCGCTTTCCTCGGCTTCTTCACCTTCTTCGCCTTCTTGACCTTCTTGACCTTCTTGACCTTGCTGACCTTCTTCGTGTCGGTCATTGTGGTCTTGGCAGTCTTACCCTTCCCCGAACCCGCAGCATCGACCGGCATCACGGATGCGACACCGAACAGCCCGAGGGCGGCGATGATTGCAATCAGCTTCCGCATTTCAGTGCTCCCTGTGCGTTTCCTATCCAGCTCGCTAACGTGCAATGGATTCGACATCGTCGATGCCCACTGCATCGCCCGTCAGTTCGTGCCTGAATTCAAATGAATGCAGGATGAATGTAGCTGATGACTCGGCACCGGACAAAACTTGGGCATGCTCCTGTCGCTTAATAAATGTTCAGCTTCGCGCGGGACGAGCTGCGTCGCGCGACGCCGCTACCATAATCGCTGCGCGCTGGTGCGGGTGAAGGTGCAGTCTCGCGAGATCAAAATTTGCCGCTCGATCGAGGCGGCGCTCCGTAAATGCGCTCGTAGAGATTTCGCAAGATGCCCGCGGTTGCGCCCCAGATGTGGTGCTCGCCGAACGGCATTTCATAGAAATGGCGCGTGAGCCCATTCCAGTCCCGGCTCTTGCGATGGTGGTTCTCGGGCGCCATCAGGAAGGCGAGCGGCACTTCGAAGGCGTCGTCCACCTCGTCGCGATTGAGAACAAGCGAGAACGCGGGTGCGACGCGCGCGACCAGCGGGACGATGCGAAAGCCGAAGGTCGTCAGGTAGAGATCGAGATAGCCGATCGGCTCGATGCGGTCGGCGCCAAGTCCGATCTCCTCCTCGGCCTCGCGCAACGCGGCCGCCATCGGCGAGGCGTCGGTGGGATCGATCTTACCGCCGGGAAACGAGATCTGCCCGGCATGGTCTTTCAGGTGCGCGGTGCGCTGGGTCAGCAGCACCATCGGCTCCTCGCGGGCGACCACCGGCACCAGCACCGCCGCGGGGCGGATCGGCCGCACCGCCGCAATCGCCGCCGCCATCGGATCGAGGTCATGGTCACCGTGTGCGGGCACAACCGTCCCGTCGGTCAGGCCGGCCGGCACGTCGAGCGCGAGGTGTGCGCGGGCGCGGGCGAAGAAATCGGAGTTCGCGGCAGCAGCAGGCGGAAGCGTCATTTGGTATCCATGATGCTAGGCTTGATTGTCTCCTGCCAGTGTCTCGCAGACCGCTCTGGTGACATCGGCCGTTCTCGCGTTGCCGCCGAGATCGGGCGTGTGCAGCGATGTGTCCGCCGTGACCCGCTCGATCGCTCGCATGAGGCGTGCGGCGGCGCCCGGCTCACCGAGATGCTCCAGCATCATGACGCCGGACCAGAATGTGCCGATCGGGTTCGCGATGCCTTTGCCCACGATGTCGAATGCCGAGCCGTGGATCGGCTCGAACATCGACGGAAAATTCCGCTCCGGATTGAGGTTAGCGGTTGGCGCGATGCCGAGCGATCCTGCGAGCGCGGCGGCGAGGTCGGACAGGATGTCGGCGTGCAGATTGGTGGCCACGATGGTATCGAGCGATTGCGGCTTGAGCGTCATGCGCATGGTCATGGCATCGACCAGCATCTTGTCGCACATCACATCGGGAAACTCGGCCGCGACCTCCGCCGCTATCTCGTCCCACATCACCATGCCGTGCCGCTGCGCATTCGACTTGGTGACGACGGTCAAAAGCTTGCGCGGGCGCGAACGGGCGAGCGCGAAGGCAAAGCGCATCACGCGGGTGACGCCCGCGCGCGTGAAGATGGACACGTCGGTCGCGACTTCTTCGGGCAGCCCGCGGTGCGCGCGCCCGCCGACGCCGGCGTATTCGCCCTCGGAGTTCTCCCGCACGATCACCCAGTCGAGTTCCGGGCCCGAGACATTGCGCAGCGGGCTGACGATGCCCGGCAGGATGCGGGTCGGGCGCACGTTAGCGTACTGGTCGAACGGTTGGCAGATCGCGAGCCGCAAGCCCCACAACGTGACGTGATCCGGCACGTCGGGTGCGCCGGCAGAGCCGAACAGGATCGCATCATGATTCTTGATCAGGTCGCGGCCGTTCTCCGGCATGAAAGCGCCGGTCTTCTTGTAGCGCTCCGAGCCCCAGTCGAAGTGATCGACCGCCAGCGCAAAGCCGCCATCGCGCTTGGCGCAGGTGGTGAGCGCCTCGACGCCCGCGGCGACGACCTCGGTGCCGATGCCGTCTCCGGGGATGGCGGCAATGCGGTAGATGCGCATGGAGGATTGTCCAGACGGATTTCGGGACAACAAAGTCGATCTAGACCTCGTTGTCGACAACGATCAGGCGGCGCGGCGCCCCTCGCAACTGCGCCCGAGCCATCGCGCAAATCTCGCCGCTCGACGCCACGCCGAACGCACGCGTTGACGTCGTGCTCCTCGTCACAGCTTCAGCCGATCGCACCAATAGCCCGGCTCGCGGTGCAGATGAGCGACTGCCAACACCAGAATGTCGCCATTCTCAACCACGTAGATCAGTCCATAGGGAAAACGGTTCAAGCGGCAACGGCGCAAACCCTCATCGAGCGAGTGCCAAGCCTCGGGGTATAGCGAGATGCGTTCCACCGCAGACAACACCTCGATGAGGAAAGCATCACCCAGACCCGGCGCTTGCGATTCGTACCAGTGGAAGGCCTGATCTAGCTCGATCTCAGCGACTTCAAGGAATCGAACCGTCACCGTCGGTACTTGGCAATGACGTCGCTGAGATCCCTGGCTGCGAGATCGCCGCGGCGATACGCAGCGAGACGCTCGCCTGCCTCCTTCGCCCACAACCGGTCGATGTTCGGGTCCGCCCGGTCAAGGCTATCGAGTACGTCCTCGACGAGCGCGATGCGGTCCTGCGGACTCAATCCGCGCGCCTGCTCTCCGAGGTCTTTGGCCTTCGCGTTCATCGTCGCTCCTTGCGGCAGGGCAGAGAATAGCTATCACTCGGCGACGGCTCAAGGATGTACCCGTCGGGCCGCCGCCCTCACAAGAACTCTTCGATCTCCTCCGCCCTCACCATCGGATAGAATTCGCCTCCGGACGCGACGCCGAACATGCATACGCCCTCCACGTCTCGCTCCTCTCCCAACTCCACGAGATCATAGAACAGCGCGCGGGTGACCTTGGCCCAGAGGTCGCGCCGCACATGCAGGTAGGGCTTGAGCCCGCCGGTATCGGGCTCCCGCTCGAAGCGCAGCGCGTGGCCAGCACCACAGGCGACCCAGTCGTCCACATTGGTGCGGAAATGCAGCCGGCGCGGCTGCGGCCCGGCTCCGTCCTCCACCTTTAGTTCAACGGCAAGAAAGGGCGCGTCGTCGACTGTGATTCCGGCCTTTTCGACCGGCGTGACCAGAAAGTACTTGTCCCCTTCCCGCTTCAGCACCGAGGCAAACAGCTTCACCAGGGCCGGCCGTCCGATCGGTGTTTTTAGGTAATGCCATGTTCCGTCAGTGGAAATCCGCATGTCGAGATCGCCACAGAACGGCGGGTTCCAGAGGTGCACCGGCGGAGGCCCCTTGCGGGCGGCCTCGCCGGCCGCCGCCTGGATGCTCTCAAATCCTTGAATTCCTTGCCCTTCCTTCGCCATTGTTTGCCTGGAACGTGTATCCGTGACGGCCGTTCTCTCTGCATTCGTGGTCGCGCGCAAGCTTATCCACTGCCGCCAAAATATAGGGTTGGACGTGGAAAGCCGCAGCGGACGGGCACTCGCGGCACGCGGACAAGTCGGTCTCGGGGCGATCGTAACAGGACTGCAAGAAGGCAGGATCGCACCCGTTGAAAACTAGCGTAATCTCCAGGCAGTTGCGGGGATTCGTGCACCAGGGCAGCGGCGCCCCGGACACGGATGGGGTGTGGTCCTGCAGCATTTGGCGCGAATGTTGCACGTTTTGTAATCAGGCCGGTGAGGCTTGGTACGCGACACTGCCCAACGCCCATGGGCGCGATGCAGGTGTCCGGAACTTAAGGAGCAGATGACATGGCGGCAGCCGGAGACGGGCTGGAAAAACTCGAAGACATGATCGTGCGCGCAGCCGAATCAACGGGGGCGCAGGTCGCCACCGCCAAGGCCGCGATCGGCAAGGTCATTTTCGGCCAGGAACGGGTGGTCGAGCAGGCGCTCATCACCGTGCTCTCGGGTGGCCACGCACTGCTGGTTGGCCTCCCTGGCCTCGCCAAGACCAAGCTCGTGGAAGCCATGGGCGTCGTGCTCGGCCTCGATGCCCGCCGCATCCAGTTCACGCCGGATCTGATGCCGTCCGACATCGTCGGTTCCGAGGTCCTGGAAGAGAGCCCCGGTGGCAAGCGCAGCTTCCGCTTCATCGCCGGCCCGATCTTTGGACAGCTCCTGATGGCCGATGAGATCAATCGTGCCTCCCCGCGCACGCAATCCGCGCTGCTGCAGGCGATGCAGGAACTGCACGTAACGGTGGCCGGCAACCGCCACGACGTCCCGCGCCCGTTCCACGTGCTGGCGACCCAGAACCCGATCGAGCAGGAAGGTACCTACCCGCTTCCCGAGGCGCAGCTCGATCGCTTCCTGATGCAGATCGACGTTGACTATCCCGATCTCGAGAATGAGCGGCGGATCGTGTTCGATACGACAGGGATGGAGGAGAGCAAGCCGAAGGCAACCATGACCGCCGACGACCTGCTTGCTGCACAGCGGCTGGTGCGCCGCCTGCCGGTCGGCGAATCTGTGGTCGACGCGATCCTGACGCTGGTGCGCGCTGCGCGTCCCGGACCTGAGAGTGGCGAACTCGGAAAGCTGATCTCCTGGGGGCCGAGCCCCCGCGCGAGCCAAGCGCTGATGCTCGCGGCCCGCGCCCGCGCGCTGATCGACGGGCGGCTGTCGCCGTCGATCGACGATGTCCTTGATATGGCGGAGCCGATCCTCAAGCACCGCATGGCGCTCACCTTCGCCGCCCGCGCCGACGGCGAGACCGTCGAAGGCGTGATCGGGCAGCTCAAGAAGCGCATCGGATAGGTGGATGGCGCGGCGGGCCGATAAGCAAGAGGTCAAGGCAACGCAGCACGCGAGCGGCGAAGCGCGCACGCTCGCGGAAACTTTACCGCGGCTGATCCTCGAGGCGCGCAAGATCGCCGCCACTGTCATCCACGGCTTGCACGGCCGGCGCCGCGCCGGACCGGGCGAGAATTTCTGGCAGTACCGCCGCTTCCTGTCGGGCGAGCCCGCGCGGCGGGTCGACTGGCGGCGCTCCGCACGCGACGGCGTGCTTTACGTGCGCGAGCAGGAGTGGGAGGCCGCGCACACGGTCTGGATCTGGCCGGACCGCTCGCCGTCCATGCATTTCACGTCGTCACTCGCGACCGAATCCAAGCTCAGCCGCACCTTGGTGGTTGCCTTCGCGCTTGCCGAAGTGCTGGTGACTGCCGGCGAGCGCGTCGGCATACCGGGGCTGATGCGGCCGACCGGCAGCCGCAACGTGCTCGACAAAATGGCGAACGCGGTCGTGCATGACGCGACGGAGCGTGCAAGTTTGCCGCCGTCGTTCGTGCCGTCGTCACTGTCCGAGATCGTGATGGTGTCGGACTTCTGGTCGCCGATGAGCGAGATCCGCCCGGTGTTTACGCAGCTGTCCGCGACCGGCGCGCACGGTCACGCGGTGCAGGTTGTCGATCCCGCGGAAGAGACCTTCCCCTATTCCGGCCGCGTTGAGTTCATCGAGCCCGAAACCGGCGGCTCGATCACGGCCGGCCGCGCGGAAGCGTGGAAGGCCGACTACGACAAGCGCGTCGCGCGTCATCGCGCCGAGCTGCGCGCCGAGACCGACAAGCTCGGCTGGAGCTTTGCGGTGCATCGTACCGACCGGCCAGCAACTGAACTCTTGCTTGCGCTGCATGCGCGCATGGCGGCGCCGCCGCCCGGCGCCGTCGTCGGCGGCCGCATGCAGACCCGGAGGTCGGCATGATAGTCCCGACCGCAAGCACGAAATTTGTTATTGCACCCTCTCCCCTCGAGGGAGAGGGCAGCGTGATCTGGCAACAGCGCGAATTGGGTGAGGAGGTTTCTGCGTCAAAAGCTTCTTGCGAAGCGACCCCCTCACCCGAATTCGTGATGCTGCTGCACCTTCACGCCCTCTTCCACGAGGGGAAACGGTGCAATAATGGGCGCCCGTCTTTGGGAGTCATCACATGATGCCGTGGCTGCCGCTCGGTTTCGCTCAGCCGCTGGTGTTGCTCGGCTTGCTCAGCTTGCCGGTGTTGTGGTGGTTGCTGCGGCTCATTCCGCCACAGCCGACGCGTGTCGACTTCCCGCCCACGCGCCTGCTGTTCGACATCCAGCCGCAGGAAGAAACGCCGCGGCGCACGCCGTGGTGGCTGACGTTGCTGCGCCTTGCGCTCGCGACGCTAGTGATTCTCGCCGCCGCCGGTCCGCTCTGGAATCCGGCAGCCGACGCGACGCGCTCGACATCGCCGCTGGCGCTCTTGATTGACGACGGCTTTACCGCGGCCGGCACCTGGGATGCGCGTATGCGCACCGCCGAGGATCTCATCAACCACGCCGAGAACGACGGCCGCGGCGTCGCGCTTATCCCGCTGTCGGAAACCAGCCGCGAGATCGGCTTCGAGACCCCGGGCGCAGCCCGCGTGCGGCTCAAGCAGATCAAGCCCAAGCCTTACGCGGTGCGTCGCTCCGACGCGCTGCCCGCATTGACGCGTTTCTATGGCGCGACCGCTGATGTCGAAACCGTCTGGCTCTCCGATAGTGTCGATGCTGGCGGCGGCCCGGACTTTGTCGCAGCACTCGGCCGTCTGGTCGGAACGCGGTCGATGAGCGTGATCGAAGGCGGTCTCGCGCCGGCGCTTGCGCTCGCGGGCGCCGACAACACTGCCGGCGCGCTGACTGTCAAGGTGCTGCGCTCCGCCAAGGGCAGCGCGCAGTCCGGCGTGATCCGCGGCCTCGACCTCAAAGGGCTGCCGCTCGGCGAAGCGAATTTCTCGTTCGGCGCCGACGAAACGGAAACCGACGCGGCGCTGACGCTCCCGGTCGAGATTCGCAACGACGTCGCTCGGCTCGACATCGCCACCGAGCGCTCCGCAGGCGCGGTGCAGCTCCTCGACAAGCGCTGGCGCCGGCGCACGATCGGCATCGTCACCGGCGCGACCTCCGAGACCGCGCAGCCGCTCCTCGCCTCGACCTATTATCTGACGCGAGCGCTCAACCCGTTCGCCGACGTGCGGCAGGCCGACCGCGGCTCGGCGGCGCATGCCGTGAGCCAGTTCATGGACCAGCGGCTGCCGATGATGATCCTCGCGGACGTCGGCAATGTCGCCGAGGCGCGCGAGCGTCTCACCAAATGGATCGAGGACGGCGGCGTGCTGGTGCGCTTCGCGGGCCCGCGGCTCGCGGCCGGCGACGACGATCTCATTCCCGTCAAGCTGCGCCGCGGCGGACGCGTACTCGGCGGTGCTCTGAGCTGGGATCAGCCGCAGCGGCTTGCAGCGTTTTCGCGCGAGAGCCCGTTCGCCACCATGGATGTGCCAGGCGACGTGACCGTGAACCGGCAGGTGCTGGCCGAGCCTGACGCCACACTGACCGACCGCACTTGGGCGACGCTCGCTGACGGCACCCCTTTGGTCACCGCGCAATCGCGCGGCAAGGGACTGATCGTTCTCTTCCATGTCAACGCCGACACCCGCTGGTCGAACCTGCCGATCTCCGGCGCGTTCGTGGAAATGCTCAAGCGCATCGTGTCACTTGCTGGCTCAGCCGCGACCACCGATGGAGACGGCGCGCGGGGCGGACGCGAGGTGGTGCCGCCGAGCCGCATCCTCGACGGCTTCGGCGTGTTCGGGCCGCCGCCGGCGAACGCACGCCCAGTCATGGCCGGATATACCGGCCGCGCGACCGCCGACAACCCGCCCGGCTTCTACGGCCCGCCCGAAGGCCTGCTGGCGGTCAATACATTGGCGCCCGACGACAAGCTGACGCCGCTCGATCTCGCGGGTCTCAATGCACGCCGCGATGTCTATCGCGCGAGCGAACCGCAGGACCTGCGCGGTCCTGTCATGATGGCGGCGATGGGGCTCTTGGCGCTTGATGCCTTGGTCGTGTTCTTCCTGGGTGGCGGGCTTGGGCAATTGTTCCGCCGCCGCGCACGAGCGACCGCCGCGGTGATTGCGCTCGCGATCTCTACTGCTGTGCTCGCCTGGCCGCAGCCGGGACACGCGCAGGACGACGAGGCGGCCTTGCGCGCGACCCTGCAGACGCGGCTTGCCTATGTCATCACCGGGAACGACGAGGTCGACCGCACCAGCCGCGCCGGGCTGCAAGGGCTCACGCTCTTCCTCGCGCAACGCACCGCGCTCGAAGCAGGCGACCCGGTCGGCCTCGATCCCGGCAAGGACGAGCTCGCATTCTATCCGCTGATCTATTGGCCGATGGTGCCAGGCGCGACGCGACCGTCGCGCGAGACGCTGGAGCACATCGACGCCTACATGAAGAACGGCGGCACTGTGCTGTTCGACACCCGCGACGCCATCGAAGGATCGCCCGGAAGCGGCACGGTTTCGCCCAACACACAGGCGCTCCGGACCATTCTCTCATCGCTCGATATCCCTGAACTCGAGGCGGTGCCGCGCGACCACGTGCTGACGAAGACGTTCTATCTGCTCAAGGAGTTTCCGGGCCGCTACGCCAGCGGCCAGCTCTGGGTTGAATCGAGCGCGCCGGATCAGGACGACGACGCGCAGGACCGCCCGGCGCGCGCGGGCGACGGCGTCTCCTCGATCATCATTTCGTCGAACGACCTTGCCGGCGCGTGGGCGCTGCGTTCCGACGGCCAGGCGATGCTGCCGATGGTCGCGAGCGAGCCGCGCCAGCGCGAATTCGCGTTCCGCGCCGGCGTCAATATCGTGATGTACACGCTCACTGGCAACTACAAGGCCGATCAGGTCCACGTGCCGGCGTTGCTGGAGAGGTTGGGGCAGTAGGAGAGTTTCCGTGAATCTCGGTGTCTCATTCGCTCCTCTCGTCCCCGACTACCTCGTATGGTCGGCGCTCGCCGTTGCGGTCGTGCTGACGATCCTGCTCCTGGTGTCGCGCAGCCGCGGCGCCTTCATGCGCGCCGCCGCGATGGCCTTGTTCGTGCTGGCGCTCGCCAACCCGTCGTTCACGCGCGAGGACCGCGATCCGCTGAGCTCGGTCGCGATCGTCGTCGTCGACAAGAGCGCGAGCCAGGAATTCGGCGAGCGCACGCAGCAGACCGAGGCCGTGCGTGCCGCGCTTTCCGAGCGGCTCGGGCGCATCCCCAATCTCGAAGTCCGCTTCGTCGAGGCCGGCGAGTCGAGCGGCGAGACCGACGGCACCCGGCTGTTCACGGCGCTGACTGCGGCCACGAACGATGTGCCGCATGATCGCGTCGCCGGCGCGGTCTTCATCACCGACGGACGCGTGCACGACGTGCCGACCGATGCCGCCACGCTCGGCTTCTCCGCGCCGGTGCATGCACTGATCACCGGCCGCCCGAACGAGCGCGACCGCCGGGTGGTGCTGGTCACGACCCCGCGCTTTGGCATCGTCGGGCAGTCACAGACCGTCGCCTACCGGGTCGACGATCAGGGCGTGCCCGCCGGCAACACGCAGATCACCGTGCGGCGCGATGGCGAGACCATCGACAAGCGCAACGTGCGCGTCGGCCAGGAGAACCGCATCAATGTGCCGATCCCGCACGCCGGACCGAACATCGTCGAGATCGAAGCCGCACCGCTCGACGACGAACTGACGACGGTCAACAACCGCGCCGTGGTCTCGATCGAGGGCGTGCGCGACAAGCTGCGCGTGCTGCTCGTGTCCGGCGAACCGCATGCCGGCGAGCGCGCCTGGCGCAACCTGCTCAAGTCGGACGCCGCAGTCGACCTCGTGCATTTCACCATCCTGCGTCCGCCGGAAAAGCAGGACGGCACGCCGATCCACGAACTGTCGCTCATCGCGTTCCCGACCCGCGAGTTGTTCCAGCAGAAGATCCACGAGTTCCAGCTCATCATTTTCGACCGCTATGCACGGCAGGGCGTACTGCCGATCCTCTACTTCGACAACATCGCGCGCTATGTGCGCGGTGGCGGCGCGGTGCTGATCGCGGCCGGGCCGGACTACGCCAGCCAAACCAGCCTCTGGCGCACACCGCTTGAATCGGTGCTGCCGGCGGAGCCGTCGGGCCGCACCAGCGACATGCCATATCGGGCGAAGCTCTCGAAACTCGGCGAGCGACACCCCGTAACGCGCGGGCTCGAAGGCTCGCAGAGCGATCCGCCGCAATGGAGCCGCTGGTTCCGCCTGGTCGACGCGCGCGCCAACAAGGGCATGACCGTGATGGAAGGCCCCGATAGCAAGCCGCTGCTGCAGCTCTCACGCGAGGGTGAAGGACGCATCGCCCTCTTGCTCTCCGATCACATCTGGCTGTGGGCACGCGGCTACGAAGGCGGCGGGCCGCACAGCGACCTGATGCGCCGGCTCTCGCACTGGCTGATGAAGCAGCCCGACCTCGAAGAGGAAGCGTTGCGGCTGATGGTGCGCGGACGCGATCTCACTGTGCAGCGCCAGACCATGGCCGAAAGCGTGGAGGAGATCACGCTGACCGCGCCCTCCGGCAAGACTCGCACGCTCGCGCTCACTGAGGGCGACCCCGGCGTATTCCGCGCCACCATCGAGGCGAATGAGTTGGGGCTCTGGCGCGCGAACGACAGCAAGCTCACCGCACTTGCGAATGTGGGCCCGGCGAATCCGCGCGAGTTCACCGAAGTGACGTCGACCACCCAGGTCATGCGCACCTTCACGGACGCGACCGGCGGCGCGTCGATGCGGATCGCCGACGCGTCAGGCACCGTCAACGTACCGCGCATCGTCTCGGTCCGGTCGAGTGACACTTATCGTGGCGACGACTGGATCGGCCTGCGCATGCGCGAGGCCAGCGTGGTGCGCGGGATTGGCGTGCTGCCGATCTTCGCCGGCGCAATCGGGCTGATGCTCTTGATCGGCGCGCTGGCGCTCACGTGGGCGAGAGAAGGACGCTGAATCGTCGGCTCGTCCCCGCCCCCGATCAAGTCGGCGAGCAAGCTCCAGCGGGGACCCAGAGACAAAAGGCTCTGGATTCCCACTTGCGCGGGAATGAGCAGAGGTAGTGTCCTGCACCTGCACTATTCCGCAATCGTCTCTTCCGCCGCCGTGATCAGGCCGGCGGTCGGATTCTTCGTGCAATAGGCGTTGAGCTTGCCGGCCGGCTATTACTCCGACGAGGATGCGTCGCCAATCGTCGACTTCGATAAGATGAGGGAAGACGGCCATCCACATCAGGATCAGGCCGACGTTCTCCTTGCTCATCTCGAGGAACTCCTTGCAAGTGATCGTCGACAGATCGAGTTGCTGGGCATGTGCGGGTGTTGCCGTCGCAAGCATGGCCGCGGTCACGAGGGCACAGGGGATCTTCACGGTGCTCACCTTGTCTGGGAGGATTCAGGTATCATGCTACCTTTACCCCGAGTCCGCGTCAAAAGCATTTCGCCGTGCAAATATTGAAATAAAATCGGTGGCAAAACTTCCGATCATGGTGCCGGCGCCGCCCAGTCTGGCGTGATCAATCCGGACACGCCGTTGAAGGCGCCGTTGGCAAGTTCGCAGACCAAGAGCCGCGCCGGATCGACCGGGCCCGGCATCTTCGCCTTTCCTTTTGGAATCGCTTTAAAGCCGAGCTTGCCGTAGTAGGGCTCGTCACCTACCAGCACGACCAGGCGATGGCCGCGCGCCTTCGCCTCCGCCAGAGAACGTTCGATCAGCGCCTTGCCGATGCCGTGCTGGCGGAACGGCGGCTCGACCGTGAGTGGTCCGAGCAGCAGCGCCGGCGTATCGCCGATGCGCACCGTCGACATCCGCACCGAGCCGACCAGCAGCGTACCGATGCGTGCGGTGAACGACAGGTCGAGGCCGTGGTCGTGGCCCTCGCGCAGCCGGTAGGCGGACTTGGCGAGACGGCCGGGCCCGAAGGTGCGCTCGTGCAAACGCTCGATCGCAACCGCATCGTCCGCGGTTTCCGGCAGGATGGTGAGGGAGAGATCGCTCATGAATGCGCGATCGCTTAGCATCCGGCGGCGGCCGGGTCCATTGCCCAGGCTGCCGAGGCCGGGTTGGGCTGCCTTCGCAAGTATGTACAGTGCTGCCGCGTCACAGGAACGGACCAAAGGTGGGTTCTCGTCGAAGGCGCATGGCACCGGAGCCCAACCGGCTGATACGCTGCCCGCCGACTGCAACTAAAGGCCCTAGTGTGGCGGTTCAGAAGTCCGCATCATTCTTGCGGCGAGTCCGATATGCGGACTTCTGAACCTAAGCCACACTAGAATCAATGAGTTGCTAGTGTCCTTCGATTCCGAAGTTCGTATAAGAGGTCGCTGCGAAATGGTACGAACTTCGGAATCGGGACACGAGGGTATGATTGCGCTCTATCATTTCGACCGCTCCACCGCCGCTCAGAAGGTTCGCTTATCGCTCGCTGAAAAAGGACTGGCATGGGAAAGCCGCTACGTCGATCCGAGCTTAAGCAAGCGCGATCAACACGATCCTGAATATTTGAAGCTCAACCCGCGCGGCGTCGTCCCGACATTGATCCACGACGGAATGATTGTTCGGGAATCGCAGGTCATTCTGGAATATCTCGAAGATGCCTTTCCCGAGCCATCATTGCGCCCGGCGTCGCCTTATGACCGAGCGCGGATGCGTCTCTGGACCAAGCTGGTCGACGAAGGCATCCATGTCGACAGCCGGACCATCGGCCAATGCGTCGCCATGCGTTTCGTGACGCTACAAGCCGATGCCGTCACCTTGAAGAAGCATTATGACGCAATGCCGGAAGAGACCCGGCGCGATAACGACCGGATCAACAACGAGGCGGGGCTCGATTCTCCACTTCTTCCCGGAGCGCTGCGGCGATTCAAGAAGATATTCGGCGACATCGAGCACACGCTCGCAGACGCGCGTTGGCTGGCCGGAAATACCTATTCGCTGGCGGACATTTCTCTCGTCGTCTATGTCAGCCGCCTGGAGTCTTTCCAACTGTCCGAACTATGGGACAATTTACCGAAGCTCAAGGACTGGCATGAGCGCATCAAGCAGCGTCCTGCCTATGCGGAGGTAATCGAGAAATGGGGCGATACAACAAGCCCGGCGCGCATCCAACACGGCAAGGATGCGCTGCCCAAGGTCAGGATGCTGTGGGCGCAGCTTGATGCCAATGTCCTGAGCACGAGTCGCAACTTGCGACATCGATGCGATCTTTGCGGGCGTTAGCTCCAGATAGCAACGAAACCTCCGCGGTTATCCAGGAAGGACGGGATATGGGATTTTTCATCGAAGGTGAATGGCACGAAGACACCCCAGCCAACCGGTACGAGCGCGGGCGGTTCGTGCGCACGCCCTCGATCTTTCGCAACTGGATCACCGCCGACGGCAGTGCGGGTCCGAGCGGCGAAGCTGGCTTCGCTGCCGCCCCGGGGCGCTACCACCTCTATGTCGCCCACGCCTGTCCATGGGCCTACCGCACGACACTATTCCGGAAGCTCAAGAAGCTCGAGGACGTCATCTCGATCACCATCGCCGCACCGCTCTATGGCGAGCGGACTTGGCGCTTCTCCGACGAGCCCGGCAGCATCCCGGACATCGTCAACGGAAAGCAGGAGCTGTGGGAGATCTATCTGCTCGCGAACCCACGCTACTCCGGGCGCGTGACCGTGCCGACGTTGTGGGACAAGGAGCGCCGGACGATCGTCAATAACGAATCGTCCGAGATCATCCGCATGCTCAATTCGGCGTTCAACCGCTACACCGATGATCGTACCGACTACTATCCGGCGGCCTTGCGCGGCGAGATCGATCGCATCAACGACCTCGTCTACACCACCGTCAACAACGGCGTGTACCGCTCGGGCTTCGCGGTGACGCAGGAGGCCTACGAAGAGGCCTGCCGCACGTTGTTCGACACGCTGAACAAACTCGAGGATCGCCTGTCGCGCCAGCGCTGGCTGGTCGGCGACCAAATCACCGAGTCTGACTGGCGCCTGTTCTCGACGCTCATCCGCTTCGACGCGGTGTATCACTACCACTTCAAGTGCAACCTGAAGCGGATCGTAGACTACCCGAACCTGTCGAACTACGTGCGCGATCTCTATCAGCAACCCGGCGTCGCCGAGACCGTCAACCTCGACCACATCAAGCGCCACTATTACGGCAGCCAACTGCGGGTGAACCCGACCGGCATCGTGCCCCTCGGCCCTACCGGCGCGGCCGTCGATTTTGGGGCCCCGCACGACCGCGGCCGCTTCGGCCGATAGTTGGTTAAGGGCTTATTGACGGAAAGCATCGCATTGTAGCGGCTGGCCGCTAGAATATGATTTTGCGGTCGGTTTTGGGAGGCGCCCATGAACCCGGCCCATCAACAATACCACGATACTCTACCGGTCGCGGACGCCGCGCTCGGCAAGATCGGGGCGCTCGGCCAGCCTGCCGACCCGCGCAGCTACGCCCTTTGGTTCAAATACGCGTCCGGCGAAAGCGGGCTCCTGTCTGCGGCCATGAACAGCCGCCTCGCCCGCAACGGAACGCTGACCGCAGGCGATATCGAGGACCTTCACGACGCCCACATCGCCCCCGCCCGGGTCCTGACCAAGACCAACCGCATCGGCACGCGCCTCGCTGGCGAGATCGACCAGATCCTCGCGACGGTCGAGGTGGCCGAGGACACCGCAGGGCACTTTACGCGCGACCTCGCCAACGCCGCGCAGCGGCTCGCCAGCACCGTCAGTCGCGCTGACGTTCGCGCCATCATCGATAGCCTGGTGCAGACGACGCGCACGCTTGCCCAGAAAAACGCGCGACTGCAGACCCAATTGCAGGCAATGTCGGAAGAGATTGCGCAGCTTCGCCGCGAGATCGTCGACCTGCGGGCCGAAAGCCAGACCGACCCTCTGACCGGGCTCGGCGACCGGCGCTTCTTCCTTGCCGCGCTCGAGCGATCGATCCTGGAGAGCCGCGCCACCGGCGAGCCCATGACCCTGCTGCTTGCCGATGTCGACCGCATCAAGCTGATCAACGAGAACTACGGCAACATCGTCGGCGACCGCGTGCTCCGCTTCATCGCCATGGTGATCAAGGAAGCGATCACCGGACGCGACATCGCCACGCGCTATGGCGACGACGCTTTCGCGATCATCCTGCCGAAGACGAGCTTGCCACCCGCGGTCCGCATCGCCGAGCAGCTTCGCCATGCCGTCATGAAATGCGAGCTGGTCCGGCGCACCACCGGTGAAAAAGCGCGGCTGACGTTGTCTGTCGGCGTCGCGACGCTCGACAAAGGCCTCGCTGCGCAGGGGCTTATCGAGGCCGCCGAAATGTGCCTCTACGCGGCCAAGCGCGCCGGCCGCAACAACGTCATCAGCGAGGCGGACGAAAAGCTGTTTGCGGCGGTCGCGGGCTCGACGCTGTCGGCGGCGGCGCTGCCCTACGTGCGGAAGTAAGCACGTCTGGCGGTTCAGAAGTCCACATCATTCTCGCGGCGAGTCGGACATGCGGACTTCTGAACCAAAGCGAGGGCGCGGATCGTCCTTTCTGTGACGCGGATCACATTCGCCTTGGCGCCTCTGTGCGACAAACGGGACAAGTGGAAGGCACGACGGGCCTTCTGATTGAACCCGGAGGCGACCATGCTGACCGATCGCACGCTGTCCCAGGCAGACCTCAAGCACCGCAAAGCCGTTGGTCTCTGGTCAGAGCTGTCGGGCATGGTCGCCCGCCTCCAGCGCGACTTGCTCTCCGGCTACCACCCCGAGCGCCACTACATGCGCGGTCCCGGTCCGGCATGCCGGGCAAAGCGCATCTGACGCGCTGCTTACGGCGTGAGCCCGAGCTCTTTCAACAACCTTCCCTGAAACTCGAAATCGCTCTTCAGGAAGCGGCCGAACTCCTCCGAACTTGATGCCACAGGATAGAAGCCGCCGACATCCATGACGCGCTTGAGCTCGGGCGATTTCAATGCCGCGGTCGACTCCCGATAGATTCGGTCGATGCGGTCGGCGGATGTCTTGACCGGAAACAGCAGCCCGAACCAACCGGTGATATCGAAATCCTTATAGCCAAGCTCCTGCATGGTGGGCACTTTTGGCAACGGCGGAGCGCGCTTAGTGCCGGTGACCGCAATCGCTTTGAGCTTGCCTCCGTTGACCAGCGGGATCGCAGTTGCAATTGAGATGAAGGTGAAGTCGACCGCGCCGCTCATGACGTCGCTCGTAAGCTGAGGCGTGTTGTAAGGCACGGCGGTCATTTCCAGCCCGGCGCGCTTCTCCAGCAGAAGCCCAGCAATGTGGGTGATGTTGCCGGCGCCGTTCATGGCATAGGACAGACGGCGCTTCTTGCCGAGCGCGACCAGTTCCTCGACCGAATTGACCGGCAGGTTGGTCAGCAACGCCAGACCGTAGGACGCGGCCAATTGCGTGACCGGCGCAAAGTCGGTGATGACGTCGTACGACAGTTTCGTGCCAGTGAACGCGTTGGCGATGTGCGTTCCGGTGGTGATGTACAGCGTGTACCCGTCCGGGTCCGCCTTTGCGACCGCCGCAGCCGAGACAATGCCGTTGGCGCCAGGGCGGTTCTCAACAATGACAGGCTGCCCAAATTTTTCATTCAGCTTCTGTGCTAGCGCGCGGCCGAGCACATCGGTCGCAATCCCGGGTGGATGCGGACTGATGATCCGAATCACCCGGGTTGGATAATCTTGCGACCACGCGTGAACCCACACCATAGACGCGATGCAGACGCCGAAGATGGCAACGAGAGGTCGTCGCGCAAAGCTACGCATCATGAATTCTCCAATGCGGTTGAGGGCGTCTGCTCGCGGGCATAATTTTTCCACCACCACGCGCTGGCTTCGTCATGGGTCGTGAACACGACGCCTTCGAACTGTTTGGCATAGGCGATGAAGTCGTCGAGAATCTTGCAGCGCGAGGGACGGCCGACGATGAAATCGTGGACCGTGAGCGGCATGAGCACGGGTTTGGTTTCACCGCGCTGGTAGAGCGCATCGAACTGCGCCTTCAACGTGTTCCAGATGAAACGAGGCGTATTGGTCGACCAAGTACAGAACGGGCTCGGCGGAAACGGCTTGGTGATGAGCACGGCGATCGCTGCATCGCTGTACGTGGAGAACGGGATTTCCAGAATCCGCCGGCCATGCCCCTCGATCACGTAGGGCAGGTCGTCGTTCCACATGCTGGCGTCCCATTCGAATTCGAAGTGCTCGAGCAAGAGATCGATGGTGTTGTGGCTTGCGAAGCACGTTCGCCAACCTTTCAAATGCTCGCCCAAGAGATCCTCGAATACGGAGACGGTCTTGCGGATCAGCCGCAGCTCTTCCTTGGCCGGATAGTTGCACATCATCTCGTGTTCGTAGGTGTGTCCCGCGAACGAATGTCCGGCCGCCTTCGCTTCACGCGATATCTGCGGGTATTTCTCGAGCGTCGCGCCACAAACGATCCAGGTCCCCCGCACGTTGTGCTTGCTGAGAATTTCGAGCAGCCGCCACGCACCGCGACGCCCGCCATATTGCCGTTCGCCGTAGTCGAAGGGATCGACCTGCCCATCGTCGAAGACGTAGGCGGCTTCTTCGGACTGATGATGCACGCTGATGATGATCGGCAGCCGCACCCCGTCGGGCCAGCGTGCTGTTTGCTGCGGTCGAACTTCTGTCCACATGGCTGGCCTCAGCTGTTCGCCGCGGCGACGCACCAGTCGGCGATGTCGCGGCAGCGCGCGAAGCGGACGTCATTATGTTTCTGCACGTGTTCGATGAACCGTTGCAGCGTCCGCAGCGGAGCGGGCCGGCCGGTGGCCCAGGTCTGGATGCTCAGGATCATGAATCGGGGCGTATGCTCGCTCTCGCGGTAAAGCGCTTCGAATTCGCAGGTCCAGACATCCAGCAGACCGTCCGGACCGCCCTTCATCGGATAAGGATAGCCGATGAAGGTCTTGTCGGCCGTGCTGGTGGTGAAGGGTATCTCGATCAGACTTCCACCGCTGCAATCGAACAGGCACGGAAAGTCGTCGTTCAGCATGCTGCTGTCCCAGACGAAGCCTTCCTCGGAGAGGATATCCAGGGTCTGCGGACTGACGCGATAATCCGGGCAGCGCCAGCCTTTGATCTCGGCGCCGCAGACGTCCTGTAGAACCCGTGCCGACTTGCGCACCATCGCCTGCTCACGCGCAGTGCTGGTGGTCCTCACTCGCTCGAAGCTGTAGCTCATCCCGGCGATCTCGTGACCCGCCCTGTGCGTGGCGCGCACGGCGTCGGGATATTTCTCCGCCGTGGTTCCGCATACAAAAAACGTGGCATCGACGCCCAAGGATTCGAGCACCTCCAGGATGTTCCAGATGCCGGTGCGTCCGCCGTATTCGAGCGCGCCGCCCATCATGTAATTCGGACGATCTCCAGGCAGCAGCGGCGTGCCCTCACCAGACTGATGCTCGAAGGTCAGCAGCACCGGCAACCGAACGGCGTCCGGCCACCGCGCATCCGAAATTGCCCCGACTTCTGTCGCCATTCCCCTACCCGGCTCGTTTCACTTTAGCGTCTCCCGCTCGATGGCCGAGCTGGCGCGAAATGTCCGCAGCGGCAGCGCTGATCCAACCTCCAAGCTGCGTCGCCTTCCCCGCGGGACACCGATTTAACGGCATGATAACGCCGATCGATGCGACCACGCGATTGTCTGCATCGAACACGGGTGCGGCAACGCCGCCGATCTCCGCTTCCCATTCGCCGCGATTGATCGCATAGCCCCGCTGACGAATCCGCTGCAGTTCCTTGGCGAATGCATCGTCGCCGATCACAGTGTGTGAGGTGTAGCGCCGCATCGACGGACCGGCGCTGGCCAATGTCTCGGCCGGCAGGAATGCCAGGATCGCCTTGCCCGTCGCTGACGAATGCGCCGGCGCGCTGCCGCCGATCGGCACATAGGCGCGAATCGACTGTGACGAGTCGATACCGTCGATATAGACCACATCGCGTCCGTTCAGGATGGCAAGCTTCACCATCTCATTGGTGCGCCGCGCCAACGCTTCCAGATGCGGGCGTGCGACATCCCGCACACTGACGCCGCGGATCGATTGGCAGCCGAGGCGCCATAGTTTGATCGCCAACCGATAGCCGACCTGTGATGGATGCCGCTCCAGGTATCCTTCGGCCTCGAGCGTATAGAGGAGCCGCTGCACGATGCTGCGCGGC
Source organism: Hyphomicrobiales bacterium (assembly GCA_009377695.1). GTDB lineage: Bacteria > Pseudomonadota > Alphaproteobacteria > Rhizobiales > Xanthobacteraceae > VAZQ01. Next base: position 24,616 of record WHTP01000025.1, read on the forward strand.
AGCCCTATCCCGGCCGCGAGATCGCGCACCGGAACGCCTTCCTGCCCGCTAGCGATCACGTCGAGGAGATTGAGCCCGCGCGCGAGCGTCTGGCTGCCTTCGAAAGTTTTGGTCCGATTATCGGTTGTCATTGCCTATTATCGAACGCGATCTCGGTTAAGCTGTCAAGCATTCGGTACAGGCGCCCGCTCAGCAATTTCCCTCTTTGCAGGATTTATTGTCGCAAGTACTGAACCTTTTCCTGGCTGAAACGACTAACCGTGCCGTTCGGCGAGAACGCACGTATCGATTCGAGGAACAACAACAATGGCCATCCGTCTCATCAAGATCGCCGTCGTCTATCTCGTCATCGGCCTCACGCTCGGTGTCGGCATGGGCATGACCCACAACTTCCTGTTCCGCTCGGTCCATGCGCACGTCAATCTGATCGGATGGGCCTCGCTTGCACTCGCGGCTCTGGTGTTTCACGTGTTCCCGGAAACGGCGCGCACGCGTCTCGCGACCATCTGGTTCTGGACCTACAACGTATCGGTGCCAGTCGGGCTTGGCGGGCTCGCGCTGGTCATGGCCGGTCAAAAATGGGCCGAGCCGGCGTTGATCGTCGGTCAATTGGGAATCTGGGCGGCCGGCCTGATGTTCGCGGTCAACATTTTCTGGGCGTTGCGGTCGAAGAGTGTCGAGGACGCCCCGATGGCGCGATCGCCCGCCGCGGTCTGATAGCCGCTTCTAAATCACCACCGCTCGCTCGCCGACGCGCGGCCCATCACTTCGATGATGCGCGCTCGAGTACCGGCGCTGGTGTCGTTCGGCAACGCGTCGAGTTTGAAAAACCCGTGCCCTACGATCTCGCTGTTGGGCACGGGTGCCGCAGTCTGGCGAAAGTCGCGCAGCACGAAAACGACGACATGATCGCGCCGCGACACGCGGCCATTGAAGAAGACGCCGTGCAGCATCGGTGGCGCGGTCGGCTCGATATTGCCCTCCTCGGCGAGCTCACGGATCAGCGCATCGATCACGGTCTCGCCCGGCTCGACGCCGCCGCCGGGCAGATGCCAGCCGCTCACATAGCTGTGCTTGACGAGGAAGATGCGGTTCGCCTCGTCGATGCAAAGAGCGCGCACGCCAAGCGTCAGGCCGCGCGAGAAACGCCAGTAGGAATGCAGGACGCGCCGGATCGCCGGCTCGCATGCTCGCCGGATGCGGTCAAGGAGAGTTGCGCGCTCATTCACGAATGGTGCCCCACATTGCGCCATCATGGCCGCACCCGGGTTCGGGTCCGGCCTCCGGCCCAAGCGCCAGGCTCGGGTCCGGCATCCATGTCTTTTGCGCCTTACCCTGCAACAAGTCCTTATCAACGGCTCCAAACACCCCATTGATCAGGCAAAATCCATAGTTTAGATATGTTCTAAACTATGGATTTTGCCTGCTTTTGAGGCCCCGCGTGAAACGCTTCGCCGACCTGACCGAACGAGAAGTGCTGGCGCTCTCGATTTCCAATGAGGACGAGGACAGCCGCATCTATCGCGGCTTTGCCGAGGGTTTGCGCACGCAATATCCGGCCTCCGCCAAAGTGTTCGACGAGATGGCCGACGAGGAGGCGCGCCACCGCACCATGTTGTTCGACCTCTACCGGACGAAATTCGGCGAGTACCTGCCGCTGATCCGCCGTCAGGACGTCAAAGGTTTCATCGCCAAGAAAGCGCTCTGGCTGATGGAGCCGCTCAACCTCGACGAGGTGCGCAAATACGCCGAGACCATGGAGTTCGAGGCGGAGCGCTTCTACCGGCGCGCCGCCGACACCACGCGCGACGCCTCGACCCGGCAGCTCCTGCTCGAGCTCGCCGAGGTCGAGAGCGGGCATGAAGATATCGCGCATAAGCTCGAACAGACGATCCTCACTCCCTCGGCGCGCGCCAAGGAGGATGAAACCGCGCGGCGCATGTTCCTTTTGCAATACGTGCAGCCCGGCCTTGCGGGACTGATGGACGGCTCGGTCTCCACGCTGGCGCCGCTGTTCGCGGCGGCATTCGCGACCCACAGCACCTGGGAGACCTTCCTGGTGGGCATGGCGGCATCGGTTGGCGCCGGCATCTCGATGGGCTTCGCGGAAGCGGCGTCCGATGACGGCTCGCTCACCGGGCGCGGCGCGCCGTGGCTGCGCGGATCGGTCTGCGGGATCATGACCACGATCGGCGGCGTCGGCCACACGCTGCCCTATCTGATCCCGAATTTCTGGACGGCCACGATGGTCGCGATCGCCGTGGTCGCATTGGAACTCGTCGCGATTTCCTATATCCGGTATCGCTACATGGACACGCCGTTCCTATCGGCGGCGTTCCAGGTGGTGCTGGGCGGAACGCTGGTGTTCCTCGCCGGCATCCTCATCGGTAGTTCGTAGTACCGCATGATCCCGAAAAGTGGGCACCGGTTTTCGGACAAGATCATGCGCCCGGGAAAACGTCTTCCATGGCATTCGTACTGGCGCATGTGTCGGATCCGCATCTTGCGCCGCTGCCGCAGGTGCGGCTTTACGAGCTGATCGGCAAGCGCGTGACCGGCTTCGTCAATTGGCGGCGCAAGCGCGCGGCCATCCATCAAGCGGAGGTGCTGGCGCGCATCGTCGCCGACCTCAAGGCGCAGAAGCCCGATCACATCGCGGTCACCGGCGACCTCGTCAATCTGGCGCTGCCGGGCGAATACGCGCCGGCCCGCGCATGGCTCGATGCGCTCGGTCCACCGGCCGACGTGACCTTGGTGCCCGGCAATCACGACGCCTATGTCCGCAGCGGCGTTGCGGCATCGCTGACCCACTGGCGCGACTTCATGCGCGGCGACGCGGCGGCCGCGGTTCCGCACGAATTCCCCTTCCTGCGGAAGCGCGGGCCACTGGCGCTGATCGGCGTCTCGACCTCGGTGCCGAGCCTGCCGCTGTCGGCGATCGGCCGCATCGGCCCGGACCAGTTGCGACGTCTGGAGAAGATCCTGGAGGATTGCGGCCGCGACGGCCTCTATCGCGTCGTCCTGATCCATCATCCGCCAACCAGCAAGCGCTCGCACTATCTCAAGCGCCTCACCGACAGCGCGCGGCTGCGCGACGTGCTCGCGCGCCGTGGCGCTGAGCTGCTCATCCATGGCCACAACCATTGCCGCCAGACCGTCTGGCTCGACGGTCCCGCCGGCCGCATTCCGGCGATCGGCGTGCCATCGGCCTCGGAGGCGCTGCCCGGCGAGCACGATCCCGCCGGCTACAATCTCTATCGCATCGAGGGTGAACGCGGCGCCTGGCGCTGCGAGGTGATCACGCGCGGGATTACGCCTGAGGGTGTGGCGGAATTGGACCGGGTGATATTGGCGGCAGCCTAAAGCAGGATGAGTTTAGGTGGATTCGAAGCGGTGCAGCGAGTCCGGTCACCTCCCCTTGGAAAGGGGAGGTCGGCGACCCCCGACTTGATCGGGGGAGCCGGGTGGCGATCAAAATCATGCGCCGTTTGATCCCCTCCCCAACCCTCCCCTTTAAGGGGAGGGAGCGCACCGCCGCCGCGGCAACGACCTCGACCTAACTCACCACGCTTTAGCGCGCACCGGGCAGCAGCAGCGCGAGCGCGACCAGCACCGCAACGCCTGCGGCCAAACCGAACAGGAACGCGCGGATGGCGTGCCAGCGCCGACGACGCTGCTCCAACAAAAGCTCGCGGTGGGCGTCGGCGATCGTCGGCGTGCCGGGTTCGGCAAGTGCGCGCTCGCGCTCGATCATGCGCTGCGCGACGTACCTCGTCACCGACTCCGCGATCTCGGGAATGCTAACGCTTTCCGCCAACACTTTGCGCCCGTAGCGGGTGTCCTGCAGGAAACGATAGACGCGCTTGTCGCGGCCCATGGCGACATGGGCGATGACATCGACCCAGAGCCGCGGCGTCTCGCCACGCGAAATGCCGCGGTCGAACAGGTCGACCTCCGCCGGGATTTCCGCGAACAATGGATCGAGTGCCTCGTTGAGCAGCTCAAGCCGCGCCACCTCGGCGTCATGCAGATCCACGACCACGCCGGTGCGCTCGGCCGCATCGATGCGAGCCCGGCGCAGTGCATCCTTCAGGCGCTGCGGCTCATCGGCCTTGGCCGTCTCGGCCGCCGCCTGATTCTTACGTCCCCACATGCCGACAAATTAGCGATGGCCGCGGTCACCGCAAGGCGGACAGCCGGGGCCGCGACTGCTCACTTCCCGCCTGTGGCCTGCCGGTGACACCCAAGGCTTTGTTTTTCAATCTGAATTCTGAGGATGCGCGCTGCTCTGTTCTTTTGAAGGGATGGCAACCGGCGGGAACGGGTGGGCAGAATCCCCGACACCGGAATTGCTGAGCTTGGCTTGGTGGGCGACGCCTGTTCGTTAGCAAATAATCTATTGATTTGACTACAGTATATATCTTTGGGATGTATCCCATCAATTCGCCCACGGCGTGGGTGGGCCATTTTGTGGTTGACCCGACCGGCCCGTACCGCATTCTCGCAGGCATAACCGCGCCTTTTGCTCACCAACAAGCGGCCGTACCCGGGATGGATCACCAGGACCTGCTGCAGGAAATCTCCGACTACTGCCGGAAAACCGGCCTCGCCGAATCGACCTTCGGCCGCCGGGCCGTCAACGACGGCAAGCTTGCGGCGCGGCTGCGCAATGGCGGTCGGATCACGACGTACACCCTCGACCGTATCCGTAGCTTCATGGACGACAATCACGCCGAGATCGCGAACGCGCGGCCGCCGATCATCGATCGCCAGCCCCCGCTGCGTCCGCTCACGCCCCGCCCCGCCCCCGCGTCGACAGACGAGCGCGACCCGCAGCGCAATTTCCGCTTCTTCGACAACCGTCAGAAGTACCTCCTGTTCGTGAACACCTGCAGCGAAAAATGGGTGGTCGCGAACCGCGTGGCGCTCGAGCTCGGCAACATCCATCCGCGGCCGCCGGCGGTGCGCATGTTCGACGCCGGCGTCGGCGACGGCACAATCATGCTGCGGGTGCTGCGAGCGATGCACGACCGCTTCCCGCACATGCCGTTCTATATCGTCGGCAAGGAGATCAGCCTCGAAGATGTCCGGCTGGCGCTGCAGAAGATGTCGGACCGTTTCTGCGAGCATCCGGCGACGGTGCTCGTGCTGACCAACCTCGCCTATGCGGACGCGCCCTGGCTGCACGTGAAATCGTTGAACGCGGCATCGAGCCTCGTTTGGCATGAAGCGGCATTGACCGGCGAGTCCGCCCACGCGTTCGAGCAGCAGATCACCGATCTGGTGCCGTTCCTGTCGCAGAACTGGAAGGCGGGGATCAGCGGCAAGACCGGCAATCCGGTCTACGAGCGGCCTGTGGTGCTGGTGCTCTATCGCGCCGACCACAAGTTCCTGCTCGATCCGATCATTCCGCGGCCCGGCGGCACCATCGCCAATTACGATCTCGTCATCGCCTCGCAGCCCTATCGGGCGCGGGCACCGCTCGAGTTCAAGGCGCAGCGCGTGCTCGCGCCGCTCGCCAAGGCGCTCGGCCCGGGCGGCCGACTGATCGCCATCCACTCACACGGCAACGACCCCGGCATGGAGATCATCCAGAAGGTCTGGCCCGGCGACAATCCGTTCGTGCACGACCGCCACCAACTCATGAAGGCGGTGAAGCACGATCTGGGTCAGGCCGCGCGTGAGCTCAATTTCAACGCCTACGCCGATAATCGCTCGCTGTTCCGCTACGACATGCACACGCTGCCGTCGGAGATCTCCGAATCGATCGGCACATCGACACTGTTCGCGGCCTGGAACGCGGCGATCTACGTGGCGCAGGTCGAGGACGATCGGCTCGCCGACGTGGTGTCGGACGGACGTTATCTCGACGCTACGCGCGAGGTGCTGCACGAGCGCGGCGGGCTCTGGTTCTACGACGAATCCTTCGTGATTTCGCGGCGGCGCGACTGACAGCCGGAACGACCACCGAAAGAGCAGCAAGCATGAAAACCGTGGCGCTGGCGATGACGGATCAAGAGGAACGCGCGGATGCGATCCGGACCATCAGCGGTTTCGTGCATGGATATTCAATCGAGGCAACGCGGCCGAGCGCGGACGATATCGCGGGCCTCGGCGGCATCGTGCCCAAGGGCACCAGCGTTTATGTCAGCGCGGTGCCGACCCAGCGCGAAGATGAGGCGGTCGAGCATGCATCGCGGCTGCGACGAGCGGGTTTTGAGCCCGTGCCGCATATCGCGGTGCGCGCATTTGCGAGCGCCAACGAGATCGATCGTTTTCTTGCGCGGCTGGCAGCCGACGCAGGCGTCCGGCAGGTGCTCGTGATCGCGGGCGATCGCGATCCGCCGGCCGGATCCCTGCGCAGCGCCCTCGACGTGATCGACAGCGGGCTCTTGCAACGTCATGGCGTCCTTGAGGCCGGCATAGCCGGCTACCCCGAAGGCCATCCGAGAATCCCCGGCCATGAGCTCGACCGCGCCCTCGCGGACAAGATTGCGACCGCCGAAGCGACCGGACTTCGCCTCCACATCGTGACGCAGTTCTGCTTCGACGCCGACGCAATTATCGGCTGGATCCGCAGGCTGCGCGACTTCGGCTTCGATGTGCCGGTAAGGATCGGCCTCGCCGGGCCGACGAGCCTGCCGACATTGATGCGCTATGCGAGCCGCTGCGGCGTCCCCGCGTCGGTCCACGGGCTCGCACGCCATGCGGGGTTGATGCGGCAACTGTTTGCGATGTCCGCGCCCGACGCGCTCGTGCGCGCGCTCGCGGCAGAACGCGAGCGCCTCGGCGACGTGCAGGCGCATTTCTTCTCGTTCGGCGGGCTCGCGCGCACAGCGCGCTGGGCATCGGCGGTGGAACTCGGCCATATCGCGCTCGAACCCGGGCAGGGATTCAGGGTCGAACCGGCCGGCTGAGTGCGCTAAATTGGCGCGTCGCCCTGCGCGAGGACGCTGCCATGCTGTTCGTGATCCACGCCCTCGACAAAAAAGACGAGATGCCGACGCGCGCGAAGCACTATCGCGACCATCGCATCCATCTCGATCGTGCCGAGGATTACAACGTCGACGTCATCACTGCCGGCACGCTCGTTGCCGACGACGGCGAGACGCCGTGCGGCAGCATTTTCGTGATCGACGCGGCAGGACGCTCAGCAGTCGAGCGCTTCGTGCAGAGCGACCCGTACCACGTTAACGGAGTATGGGAGCGCGTCGATATTCACGGCTACAACAAAAAGCGCGGAACGCCGATCCTGTCGCAGCGGGCTTCCTGAGCTGGAGCTGCCCTGCTTCTCAGTGATCGCGAGTCTGCGTATTCTGATCATCGCGCCAAGAACAAGATGACGTCACAGGGTAATGGGAGGATCAGCACATGAGCATGACTTCTAGGATATCGGCTTTATTGGCGGTCGCCGTAACGGCGACCGCACTGGCCTTCGCCAGTGGCGAGCTGCACGCGCAGCAGAGGAAGGGCTTCAGCCCGATCGACCGAACCGATCAGAAAAAAAGCAAACAGGACCTCAATTTAAAAGGGCACCCAACGCCTCCGCTCGCGACACCGCTCGAAAAAATTCCTGTCGATAAGCTCCGGCTCCCTGCGGGCTTCAAAGCGGAGATCTGGTCGCACGGCCATCCCGGCGCGCGCACGATGGTGATCGGTTCGAAAGGTACCATCTTCATGGGCTCGCGTCTGATCGGCCGCGTCTACGCGATCACCGATCGCGACGGGAAGCGCGAGGTCAAGGTCCTGCTGCAAGGGCTGACCCAACCCAACGGCCTCGTGTTCCGTGATGGATCGCTTTACGTGTTCGCGATCAACCAGGTGTTCCGCTTCGACAATATTGAAGACAGGCTCGACAATCTGGGCGCGCCGGTCGAGCTGACCAAGGCCTTCAACCTGCCCGATACGCTTCACCACAATTGGAAATACGTCGCATTCGGACCGGACGGCAAGATGTACGTGCAGGTTGGCGCGAACTGCAACATCTGCGAGATCAATCCCGGCACCCACGGCCAGATCCGCCGTTACAACGCAGACGGCACCGGCATGGAGATCTTGGCGCGCGGCGTGCGCAACACGGTCGGCTTCGACTGGCACCCGCAGACCGGAGAGCTCTGGTTCACTGATAATGGCCGCGACTGGGCGGGTAATGAAGGGCCGGAGGACGAGCTGAATGTCATCCGCAAGGGGCAGGAAGGTGCCTTCTACGGCTTCCCGTATTGCCATGCCAATGGCATCCCCGATCCGGACATCCGGATTCCCAACGCCTGCGCCGGCGTGACACTACCGGCGGCAACGACGGGGCCACACTCGGCGGGGCTCGGCATCAAGTTCTACACCGGCACCATGTTCCCGAAGGAGTATCAGAACGTCGCCTTCATCGCGCGACACGGGTCGTGGAATCGGGAACAAAAGTTTGGCTACGACGTCGTCATTGCGCGAACGGATGGCGGCAAAGTGACGATTGAGCCGTTCATGACTGGGCTGCTGGACGAGAAGGCGAACCAGTTCTTCGGCCGGCCGAGCTATCTGCTGCAGATGCCGGACGGCTCACTGCTCGTCTCCGATGAGACGAACGGTGCGATCTATCGCATCTCCTATGCAGCACCCGGGGCAACGAAGAAATAAGTCGGTTGGAATTGACACGGGTGACACGACTCTGGTGGCGGCCGCTGGCCCTCGGACTGGCGGCTGCCGCGTTTTTCGCGGGCGCCCCGCTCGCGCAAACGATGCCGCTTGCGGAAAGGATCAAGCTCTGCGGCGCATGCCACGGCGAGGACGGTAATTCGCGCACGCCGAATATTCCCTCGCTCGCTGGCCAGCCGGAATTCTTCCTGGTGAACCAGCTCTTCTTGTTTCGCGAAGGCGTGCGCAAGGTCCCTGGCATGTCAGAACTGACCGCGGGCCTCAAAGACGACGACTTGGTTGCGCTGGCGAAACACTTCGCCGCGCTCGAGGCTAAGCCGAGCAAGGAAGCAATCGATCCGGCGTCGGCCAAGCGCGGCGCGGCGCTCGCCGAGCCTATGCGCTGTGCATCATGCCATCTGCCGAGCCTCACCGGACAGGAGCAGATGCCGCGGCTGGCGAAGCAGCGGATCGACTATCTCATCCATTCGATGACGCAATTCCGCGACGACGCCCGCTCCGGCGCCGATACCCAGATGAGCAACGTCCTCATCGGTGTCTCCGACGATGATATCGCTGCGCTCGCGCATTATGCGTCATCGCGGTAGGCGGCTGCAGCCCGCGATAAGGCGCTCGCAGACCCGACCGCTCGCTGCTACTCTCTGGGAAACAAAATACAATCCGGGGAGGCTTCGATGACACTGCAACGCAGACAATTCCTGCATCTCGCGGCGAGTGTCGCAGCATGGTCGGCCGCGCCGCGCAACGTGTTCGCGCAATCCTACCCCACGCGTCCCGTCACCATGGTCGTGCCGTTCCCGGCGGCGGGACCGGCCGATGTGCTCGCGCGCATCCTGAGCGAGCCGATTCGTGCGTCGCTTGGCCAGCCCGTGGTCATCGAGAATATTTCCGGTGCAGCCGGCAGCATCGCCGTCGGCCGCGTCGCACGTGCTGCACCGGACGGCTACACGATCATTCTCGGAAATCTTGGCACGCATGTCGTCAACGGCTCGATCTATTCGCTTCAGTACGATCTGGTGAAAGATTTCGAGCCGATCTGCATGCTCCCGACCAATTATCAACTGCTGATCGCCAGGAGCGGCGTGCCGGCAAACGATCTGAAAGAGCTCATTTCGTGGCTCAAGGCGAACGCGTCCAAGATCACGATTGGGACCGCCGGCCCTGGCGCACCGTCGCACCTGACGGCGGTCTATTTCCAGAAGGCGCTCGGCGCACAATTCCAGCTCGTACCCTATCGGGGTACGCCGCAGGTGTTGGCAGACTTGATCGCCGGCCAGATCGATCTTGTGTTCGATCAGGCATCGAGCGCGCTGCCGCTGGCCCGCAGCGGCAAGGTCAGGACTTACGGTGTCACGGCGCTGCAGCGGCTCGCCACGGCGCCCGATATTCCGACATTGCACGAAGGCGGATTACCGAATTTCCAGGCCTCATATTGGTTCGGGCTATGGGCGCCGAAGGGCACGCCCGCCAATGTGGTCGCGAGACTCAATGCCGCGGCGGTTGCAGCGTTGAGCGATCCGGCCGTAAGCAAGCGGCTGAGCGATCTCGGCGCGGTGTTGCCACGGCCGGACCAGCTCAAGCCGGAGGCGCTCGGCGCGCTGCAGCGATCGGAGATCGAACGGTGGGCGCCGATCATCCGCGCTGCGAACATCAAGGGTAAATGAGAAAGTTGCTCATGAACATTACGCAGCAGGTTGCAAGTCTTCCTCCCTACGGCAACGGCACGCTTCCCGCGGGCATCCGCTCGCGCACCATCGACAACAACAATGGCCTCATGGTGCATGTGCTGGAGGCCGGATTCGAGACGCCGGGCCGGCCATGCCTATTGCTGCTGCACGGCTTCCCGGAGCTCGCCTATAGCTGGCGCAAGGTGATGCGGCCGCTCGCGGCGGCGGGCTATCACGTGATTGCGCCCGACCAGCGCGGCTACGGGCGCACGACGGGCTGGGATGGCTCCTACGACGCCGACGGCGATCCCTTCCGCATCCTCAACATGGTCCGCGACGCCACCGGCCTCGTCTACGCGCTCGGCTACCGGTCGGTAGCAGGCATCGCGGGCCACGATGCCGGCTCGCCGGTCGCGTCCTGGTGCGCGTTGGTCCGCCCCGACGTGTTTCCGAAAGTCGCCCTGATGAGCTCGCCGTTTCCGGGGCCGCCAGCAATACCGTTCAACACCGCCAACGGTGGGGCGCCGCCGCGCCGCGCGCCGACCGACGACGAGCTCGACGCGGAGCTCGCGAAACTGCCGCGTCCGCGCAAGTACTATCACAATCATCAGCGCCTGCGCGGCGCCAACGATGACATGCTGCATGCGCCCCAGGGGCTGCACGCGTTCTTCCGCGCCTACTACCACTACAAGAGCGCCGACTGGAAAGAGAACAAGCCGCATCCGCTCAAGTCGCGCACCGCCGAAGAGATAGCGAAGATCCCGACCTACTATGTGATGGATCGCGACAAGGGCATGGCGGAGACGGTCGCGCCCTTCATACCGTCGGCGGCGGAGATCGCAAGGTGCAAGTGGCTCACCGATGCCGAGGTCGGCGTTTACGTCACGGAATATTCGAGGACCGGCTTCACCGGTGCACTGCAGGGCTACCGCGTGCGACGCGGCAACGATCCCAAAACGATTTCCGAACTGCGCACCTTCTCCGGCCGGGCCATCGACGTCCCGGCCTGCTTCATCGCGGGCAAGAGCGATTGGGGATCATATCAGACGCCCGGCGCGCTCGAAGCGATGCAGAGCACCGTCTGCACCGACTGGCGCGGCACGCATTTCGTCGACGGCGCCGGCCATTGGGTGCAGCAGGAGCAGCCGGAGGCCACGAGCAAGCTGCTCCTCGAATTCTTCAGCGGAGCGCGGTGAGATCCAACATCAAGGCGCGTGACTGGGTCTAAAGCGGTCCCGGCATCCGCAGCCAGCTCCCTCTCCCCGCAAGCGGGGAGAGGTGACGGAGCACGCGGTGCCAGTTGATTCTAGATCGCAAAATCTTGAGCAATCTTGCTAGCCCGGGCGGCGATCCTCGCGCCAGATGCCGAGCGCTTCCTGCGCCGGGCGGTCGGAGATCGAGAACAGCACCGATTCCTTGTTGACCTGGTGCGAATAGGCCTTCCACGGCGGCACGACGAACACGTCGTTGACGCCCCATTCCAGCACTTCGCCGTCGACCGTCGTGGTGCCGCCGCCTTCCGTGCAGACGAAGATGGTGCCGTCGGTGGCGCGATATTTCTCGCCCTTGAAGCCCTTCGGGAACAGCGCGAGGTTCGCCCCCATGGTGGGCAGCACCGGCCCGCCATTGATCGGGTTGGCGTAGCGCACGCGCGCACCATGGCTCTTGTCGATGTCGCCGGCCTTGTTCACGCGATCGAGAATCGGCCGCGTGCGCGCATAGGTGTAGTTGATGACGGGGCTGCGCTTCATGTCGGCCGGCGCGCCGTCCGGCAACACGCCCGAGCCGTAGAACGCGAGCGAGTCGCCGTCGCCGCGCGTTGTGTTTTGCATTGTCTCCTTGCCTTCATAGCTATCGGCGAACGATGCTTCGAAGAAGTTGACCGCCGGGAAATCCAGCACGTCGAGCCAGAGCATCGGCTTGTCCGACGGATTGCCGTGGTCGTGCGGCGCCCAGTTGGCGGTGATGACGAAGTCGCCGGGCGACATGAAAGCCTTCTCGCCCTCGACCGCGGTATAAGCGCCTTCGCCGTCGAGCACGAAGCGGATGGCCGACGAGACGTGGCGGTGCGCCGGCGCAACCTCGCCCGGCAGGATCATCTGGATGCCGGCGAACAGGGTATTGGTCGCCTTCGACTCGCCGCGCATCGCCGGGTTCTCAAGGATGAGTACGCGGCGCTTGGCCTCCTCGGCACTGATCAGACCGCCCGATTCCATCACCAGCGACTTCACGTCGTCATAACGCCAGACATGCGGCGCCACGCGCGTGACCGGCTCCTTGGTGACAACGGAACTCATCACCTTCCAGAGCGGCGCCATGTCGCGCTTGGAGATGCGTTCGTAAAACGCCTCACGCATCGCCTCGACATTGTGCTTGGGGCCGGGCTCTATTTCAGGCTTGGCGGTGGACACGGTCGGCATGGGCGGCCTCCTTGGTACGGCGATCCAGATTAGAATAACCCAAAACTGGCAGATAGTACAATATGAAACTATCTGCTCGGCCACAGGTTTCAAGGTGGCTCCCACAAGGCTGCATGTCTGCTTCACACCCAGATGTCTGCTTCACACCCAGGCAACCGTGATGATCCAGCATCGCGCGACGGGCTTGGCAGCAGCGGACCGCGTGCTACCGTCCGACCCCCGTGAGGAAGGGCGGAAATCCCCACCGGTATCGACAAACAAGTGCTGAGCAATGGCCGACCACACGACCACCACGGTTTCCGTTCGTGGCTGCAACATCAAGCTGATGCGAGGTGGTTCCGGACCGCCGCTGTTGTTCTTGCATGGGTCAAGCGGCGCCGGCGCATGGCTGCCGTTCATGCAGTCGCTCGCTACGCGGTTCGACATGATCGTTCCCGAGCATCCGGGCTTCGGCCCATCGGACACGCCGGACTGGCTCGATACCATCCACGACCTCGCCTATTTCTATCTCGATGTCCTGGAGCAGCTCGATCTCGACCATGTCCATCTCGTCGGCGTGTCGCTCGGCGGCTGGATGGCCGCCGAGCTGGCGGTGCGCGACACGCACCGGCTCGCGTCGCTGACGCTGGTCGACGCCGCCGGCATTCATGTGCCGGGCTCAAAGCGGATCGACCCCTTCCTCTGCAACGACGAGCAACGCATCCGCGATTTCTTCTACGATCCCGCACGCGCCGACGAGATGATCGCGCGCGTGCTGCGACCGGAGCTCGAAGACGTCACCATGAAGAATCGGATCGCCACTGCGAGGCTCGCGTGGCAGCCGCGCGCCTATGATCCGCATCTGCGCAAATGGCTGCACCGGATCAACGTGCCGACCCTGATCATCTGGGGCGCCAACGACCGTCTGTTCCCGATGGAATATGCTTACGTCTATCAGCAATTGATCCCGGGCTCGAAGGCGGTCGTCATCCCTGAATGCGGGCACGTTCCGCAGATCGAGAAACCGGACGTCTTTGTCTCCGAGCTCATCGATTTCATCGACGGCATGAGGATCGCGGCATGAAAATCTTCAACTTTCATCTCATGCCCTATCGCCACGCGGACCTTGACGCGATCGACAAGAACGGCTCCGCCTGGGTGACCTACTCCAACCGCCACTACGACCCGCGCCAGGGCGCCGAGCTCTATCACGAATATCTCGACCAGATGGAGTTCGCCGATACGCTCGGCTTCGACGGCGTCTGCCTCAACGAGCACCATCAGACTGCCTACGGCATGATGCCGATCCCGGGCGTGCTCGCCGGCGCGCTGGCGCGTTCGGTCAAGCGCGCCAAGCTTGCGATCCTCGGCCGCGCGCTGCCGCTGCTCAACAACCCCCTGATGGTGGCGGAAGAATACGCGATGCTCGACAACCTCACGCGCGGCCGCTTCATCGCCGGCTTCGTGCGCGGCATCGGCGCCGAATACCACGCGATGGGCATCAATCCGGTGATCTCACAGGAGCGCTACGCGGAGGCGCACGACCTGATCGTGCGCGCCTGGACCGAGACCGGGCCGTTCGCCTACGAGGGCAAGCACTATCACTTCAATTATGTGAACCCGTGGCCGCGGCCCTATCAGACGCCGCATCCGCCGATCTGGATTCCCTCGCAGGGCTCATCGAGCACGATCAAGTGGGCAGCGCAGAAACGCTATACCTATGCCCAGACGCTCTCGCCAATCGCGGTGGTGGCGCGCTTCTTCCAGATGTATCGCGACGAGGCGGAGAAGGCCGGCTACGAGGCGTCCCCCGATCAGCTCGCGTGGTCGAACACGATCTATGTCGCCGAGACCGACGAGAAGGCGATGCGCGAGGCGAAGCCGCATCTCGAAGCGCTGGTCAACCAATTCCTCAAGATGCCGGTCGAGATGCTCTTGCCACCCGGCTACACCAATATCGAATCGATGAAGCGTGTGCGCGCCGCCAAGGTGACCGGGAAGATCACTTCGATCGAGGAGCTCAACAAGACCGGCGTTGTCATCGTCGGCAGCTCGAACACCGTGCGCGAAAAGCTCGCCGAGTATCAAGACCTCGCCGGGTTCAACACGTCGTTGACCAAGACGCAATTCGGAACGTTGCCGAACGACATGACGCGCGCCAACATGGCCGCGATCGCCGAGGAGATTCTGCCACACTTCCGCAACCGTCTGCCACAAGGTAAGCAGCAGCAGGCGGCGGCGGAGTGATTTGTAGGGTGGGTTGAGCGCCAGCGAAACCCACCGCTTAGCAACGCGGGAAAAAATGGTGGGTTTCGCTTTGCTCAACCCACCCCACAGGGGAGAGCCGCAATGAGATTACTACGCCGCGAATTTCTGCGGCTCACTGCGCTGGCCACCGCCATCCCCGTCGTCGCGCGGCCAGCCATCGCACAAACATATCCAACACGCCCAATCCGCTGGGTCGTGCCCTACCCGGCCGGCGGCGCGACCGACCTCATTTCACGGCTGATGGCGCAATGGCTGACCGAGCGGTTCGGTCAGCCGGTCGTCGTCGACAACCGGCCAGGCGGCGGCACCACGCTCGGCACCCAGGCTGTCGTCAGTTCGCCGCCTGACGGCTACACGCTGCTGTTCACCGCATCGACGCACACCATCAACGTCTCGCTGCAGGCGCTTCCGTTCAATTTTCTGCGCGACATCACGCTGGTGTCGGGCCTGACCGAGCTGCCGCTGGTGCTGGACGTGAATCCGAAGCTTCCGGTCAAGACGCTCGGCGAATTCGTCGCCTACGCCAAGGCCCATCCGGGCAAGGTCAACATCGCATCGTTCGGTTCGGCGACCATCAGCCACCTCGCCATCGAATTCTTCAAGGCGACGACCGGCGTAGACGTGGTGCACGTGCCCTATCGCGGCGGGGCGCAAATGATGACCGATCTCATTTCCGGACAGATCCAGGCTGCGGTCGATTCGTTGCCAAGCTCGCTGCCACACATCAAGAGCGGCGCTATACGCGCGCTCGCGCTCCTGTCCGCCGAGCGGTCGGCGGTTTTGCCCGACGTGCCGGTGGCCAAGGAAATCGTTCCGGGATTGGAAGTGCGGACGTTCTCCGGCCTCGGCGTCCCGAGCGGCACGCCGCCCGATATTATCGAGCGGCTCAACAAGGAGATCAATGCCGGGCTCGCAGACGCGGCCATCAAGGCGCGCTTTGCCGACGTCGGCGCCGCGCCCGTGATTGTCACGTCCGCGGAGGCGAATGCCTTCGTGAGGGCGCAGACCGAAAAATGGGCCAAGGTGATCAAGGAGGCCGGCATCAAGGCGAAGTAGCCGCAACCCCATACCGGCGCCCGTTATTGCGCCCTCTCCCATTGCGGGAGAGGGCATTGAAAGATCTAGCACAAATTCAAATTGGGTGAGGGATTGCGCGCGATGCGCGCTACGCAAAAAAGCACCCTCACCCAAGTTTCATTCGTGACAAGGTCACGCTGCCCTCTCCCGCAAGGGGAGAGCGCACATCAAAAAGGTCGCGAATCTCGCGCGCGGTTAAGTATTCACGGCTCCGCCATCGACGGCGATGATCTGACCGGTGACAAAATCGCTGTCGGACGAAGCGAGGAACACCAGCGCACCCAGGATGTCCTGCGGATGACCGTCGCGCTTGATGGCGCGGCGCTGGATCGCATTGTCGCGCGAGGTCTGCACGTGGCCCGGATTGTTCTCGACCACGCTATCGGACAGCGTGAAACCCGGTGCCAGGGTGTTCACGCAGATCCCGGCAGGACCAACCGCACGCGAGAGCGAACGCGTGAACGCGACGATCGCGCCCTTTGATGCCGTGTAGTGCAGCATCTGCGGCATGCCGCGGAACGTCGATCCGGAGCCGATATTGATAATCTTGCCGTAGCCCTTGGCGCGCATATGCGGCACGACATGCTTGGCCAAGAGGAACGGTCCACGCACGTTCACCGTCATCACCTTGTCCCACAGCGCGGTGTCGATGTCGGTGAACTCGGTCTCTTCGAGCTGCGAGTAGAGAGCGGCGTTGTTGACCAGGATGTCGATCTTGCCGAAGCGCTCGATGGTCTTGGCCACCAGCGCCTCGATCTGCGCCTCATCGCTGACGTCGCAGATCATGCTGGCGGTGGCGTTGCGGCCGTGCTTGCCGGCAAGCTCCTGCGCAAGATCGCTGCCGTCCGCGATGTCCGCGATCATCACAGCGGCACCTTCGGCGGCGAGCGCCTGTGAATAGTGGCGGCCGATGCCCCGGGCGCCACCGGTGACGATGGCGCAGCGTCCGTCGAGCCGTCCCATGGTCAGCTCTTGCCCGTATGCTTGCGCACGAACTTTTCGAACGCCTCGAGCTGCAGCTTGACCATGTCCTTGGTCGGCTGATCAATGAGCTCGAGCGATCCTTCGGCGAACTTCTTGGCCGAGAAGTTCACATACACCTCCGGCCGGATCAGGATCACCGACTCGACCGCGGTCAGGCTCTGGCGCAGGTGATACTGCATGCGCGCACCGCCAAGGAGTCCGCCGGCGCAGGACTGGATCGCGACCGGCTTGCCCTTGAACGGGTCCTCCTTCATGCGCGACGTCCAGTCGATCGCGTTCTTGAGACCGCCCGGGATGGTCCAGTTGTATTCCGGCGAGACAATGATGACGCCGTCAGCCTTGCGGATGGCGTCGGCCCAGACGTTGACCGGGGCGGGAAAGCCGGCGCTCTGCACGTCGAAATTATAGATCGGAATGTCGGCCCACGCTGGCGCCGGCGTGATTTTCATGCTGGCGGGCGCCAGCGATGGCAGCGCGCGCTGAAGCGCGCCGTTGAATGAGCCTTTGCGGAGCGAGCCGCAGATCGAAACAATATTCAAGTCAGCCATGTGCAGTCCTCTTGTTGTATCCGTCTCGACGCGATCGCGGCGCTATTGTTGCGCGATGCTCGCCCTCTGGCGCACCGCCTTCCAGCGGTCGATCTCGGAAACAATATGCGCGCGCAGCTCGTCCGGCGTCGACGACTTCACCAGCGCGCCGACCTTGGCGATCTGAGCCCGCCCGGCGTCAGTCGCCAGGAACGTGCGCATCGCCTTGTTGGTCCTCTCGACAATCGGAGCCGGCGTACCGGCCGGGAACGCCAGGCCATACCAGCTTGTGACGTCGTAGCCGGGCAGCCCGGTTTCCGCCAAGGTCGGAATGTCCGGCACGGTCGGAAACCGCTGCCGCGACGTCACGCCGATCGCGCGCATCTTGCCCGCCTGCAGCTGGCCCTGCACGGTCTGGATCAGCTCGATCACCATCTGTACTTCGCCAGCGATCAAGCCGGTGAGCACGGCCGGCGTGGACTTGTAAGGCACGTGCAGGATATCGAGCCCGGCTGTCTGTTTCATGAATTCCGACGCAAAGTGCTGCGTCGTTCCCACGCCCGGACTGCCAAAGTTGAGCTTGCCAGGGTTCGCCTTCACATGGGCGATGAGGCCCTTGACGTCCTTGGCGGGGAAGTCCGGCGCCGTCACCAGCATCAGGCCGGCGGTGCCGACCATCGACACCATCTGGAAATCATTGACCGAGTCATAGCGCAGCGACTTGTTGATCGCCGGGGCGATGACATGCGCGTTGCTCATCATCAGGGCGGTGTAGCCATCCTTCGCCGACTTCGCGACCTGCTCGGCCGCGGTCGTGCCGCCGCCGCCGGCGCGGTTCTCGACCACCACCGGCTGGCCGAGCGCCTTCGACAGCGGCTCGGCAATGATGCGCGCGGCGATGTCGGTGCCGCCCCCGGCGCCGAAACCGACAATGATGCGGATCGGCCGGGTCGGCCAATCCTGGGCGTGGGTGGAAGTTGACGTGATGAAACCGGCTGCCACAACGAGAGCAGCCGCGATGCCGAACAGTCTTGTCATACGACGTCCTTCCGTCCGAACGATCCCGCGCGGTTCGCCCACGGCTTGTTGCTGTTTGAGAGCATGGCTCGCCGGGCATCGGGAATGCCACCCAATGCCCGGCGATAGCGCAAGGCCTTATTTTTCGTCGACGATCGGATTGACCAGCACGCCGACGCCTTCGATGTCGACCTCGCAGGTGTCGCCGCCGCGCATGAAAACCGGAGGCTTGCGCGCGAAGCCGACGCCGGAGGGCGTGCCGGTGATGATGATGTCGCCCGGCTCGAGCGTCATGCCCTGACTGATATAGACCAGCATCTCGGCCACCGGGAACATCATGTTGTCGGTGTTGTCCGACTGCATGGTGTTGCCATTGAGGCGAGTTTGGATCTTGAGGCCCTTGCCGCCGGGCGGCACTTCATCCGCCGTCACCATCCACGGACCGAAGCCGCCGGTCTTGTCGAAGTTCTTGCCCATGTCCCACTGCGTGGTCTTGCGCTGGAATTCGCGCACCGAGCCTTCGTTGAAGACCGAATAGCCGGCGATGCAGGAATAGGCATTGTCCATGGTGAGATGGCGGGCCTTCTTTCCGATCACGACCACCATCTCGGCTTCGTAGTCGAGCGAGTCCGACACCTTCGGCCGCACGATCGGCTGCTGATGCGGCACCAGCGACGTTTGGCAGCGCATGAAGATGGTCGGGAATTTCGGCACGTTGTCCCGACTAAAACCTTCCTTGACGTGCTCGAGATAGTTCAGCCCCAAGCAGATATTCTTCGGCGGCCGCGCCACCGGCAGCCCGAACTTCAAGCCATTCAGGGGCTTGCGGGCGCTGGCGGGCGCGCCCTTGGCGAGATCGCCAAGCGCTTTGAGGTCGCCATTGCTCTGGGCCAGCACGTCCGCAAGGTTCGACGGCACCTTTGCGTCGACCGCCTGCAGGTCGATCACGTTGTCGCCTTCGACCACGCCCAGACGCAATCCCTCGTTCGATTCAAATCCTACAATCTTCATGGCTCTTGGAGCTCCTCGTCTGCTGAGGGGCGGGACTATACAGAAGCGCCGGAAAGCACGTCTATACGGCTACGGGCCTAAAGAGGCGCTTTTGCGGGCGGTGCCGGTCAGAGCCCTTTACAGAAAGCGGGTCGCGGCCGCCCGTACCATGCGGCACGTTGCCCCCGCTCGATCTGGAGGCAGACGCATGAATACGGCCTTGAAACGAAAGCAGGACATGATCCGCAACCCATCGCAACGCGGATCGCGTCGATCGACTGGGCAGCCATCGGCGCCGACCTCGATCTGAACGGCTGGGCGCTGCTTGAGCACTTGCTCACCGGCGACGAGTGCCAGGCGCTGGCCGACCTCTACCATGACGAGCGCGGCTTTCGCAGCACGATCGTGATGTCGCGGCATGGCTTTGGTCGGGGCGAATACAAGTACTTCGCCTACCCACTCCCGGACCTCGTCGCCGCGCTGCGCCCGGCGCTCTACGCGCCGCTGGTACCGATCGCCAACCGCTGGAACGAGGCGATGGGGATCGCCGTACGCTACCCGGAGACGCACGCCGAGTTCGTCAGACGTTGTCACGCAGCCGGCCAGAAGCGGCCGACACCACTGCTCCTTCGCTATGGCGCGGGCGACTACAACTGCCTGCACCAGGACCTCTATGGCGAGCACGTGTTTCCGCTGCAGGTGGTGATCCTGCTGTCGGAGCCGGGCAAGGATTTCACCGGCGGCGAATTCGTGCTGACCGAACAGCGCCCGCGGATGCAGTCGCGCGCCGAAGTCGTGCCGCTCAGGCGCGGCAATGCCGCCGTGTTCGCCGTCCATCATCGGCCGGTGCAGGGCACGCGCGGTTTCTACCGCGTCACCATGCGGCACGGCGTCAGCCGGCTGCGCTCCGGCCACCGCCAGACCGCCGGCATTATTTTCCATGATGCGAAGTAGGTCAGTAGAAGGAGTGAGACTGCGCGCGCTCTAATATCCGTCACCCTGAGGTGCTCGGCCGAAGGCCGAGCCTCGAAGGGCGACGGCCAAGATATTGCAACATCCTGGCCGTGCATCCTTCGAGGCTCGCCATCACGCGTAAACGCGCGCATGGCTCGCGCCTCAGGATGACGGATCAAGGATGCCTGAAACGATAGCTTGATATGCGCTACCCCTGCCGCGAGAGCGCCTGCACCATGAAATTACGCTGCGGATCGGTCCACGACGCCACCGGCGTCCAGCCCGAGCCGCGCGCCATCGCGCCGAAGGATTCCGGCGTGTACTTATAGCTGCTTTCGGTATGGATGGTCTCGCCGGCGCGGAATTCGAACGAGCGGCCGGTGATCTTCACCTTCTGACGCGTGCGGCTGGCAAGATGCATTTCGATGCGCCGGCGCTCGGCGTTGTAGAACGCCTGATGACAGAACGCGCCGAGGTCAAAATTTGCACCGAGCTCGCGATTGATGCGGGTCAAGAGATTGAGATTGAAGCGCGCCGTCACACCGGCGGCATCATTGTACGCCGCGTTGAGGACATGCACGTCCTTGACGAGATCGAAACCGATGATGAGCGTCGACTGGGCGCCGAGCATCGAGGCTGCGTGGCTGAGGAACGCAGCCGCCGCATGCGGCTCGAAATTGCCGATCGTCGAGCCTGGGAAGAAGCCAACGCGCGGGCGCAAAGCAATGTCGTCCGGCAATTGGAACGGTTTGGTGAAGTCGGCCTCGACCGGAAGCACGCTCAGGCGTGGATAATCGCGCCGAAGCTCGGCGGCTTCCTGCTGCAGCATCTCGGACGAGATGTCGACCGGAACATAGGCGGTGATCGCCGGCGCGGCGTCGAGCAGGATGCGCGCCTTGCGCGTCGAGCCGCTGCCGAATTCGATCAGCGCTGCATCGGGAGGAACGAGCTGCGCCATCTCCGCAGCGTTGTTTTCGAGAATCGAAAGCTCACAGCGGGTTGGATAATATTCGGGGAGCTGCGTGATCTCTTCGAACAGTTGCGCGCCGAGCTCGTCGTAGAAGTATTTCGGCGAGAGCCGCTTCGGCCGTGCCGACAAGCCGGCGACGACGTCGTGCGCAAAGTCCGATTCTACCTTGTCAGGCACGTGCCGAAGGGCGGTCTGAGCCACTGCAGCCATGATTATCTCCTTCGCTTCATACCGTTTGCGGATGATCTTGCTTTAAGGATGATGATCTTGCTCAAGGATCATGCGCCCACGCCGCTCAGGCGCTGTAGTCGACGAGCCGCAATCCGCTGAACTGCCAACGTGCCGGCGGGTAGAAGAAATTGCGATAGCTCGCGCGGGAGTGGCCCGCGGGCGTCGCATGCGACGAGCCGCGCAGCACCATCTGGTTGACCATGAACTTGCCGTTGTACTCGCCGAGCGCACCGGAAGCAGCGCGATATCCGGGATAGGGCGAATAGGCGCTGCGCGTCCATTGCCATACGATGCCGAAAGCATCGTCGATCAGGCCGGCTTGCGCCGCGACCTCCCATTCCTGTTCAGTCGGCAGTTCCTTGCCCATCCAGCGCGCGAAGGCGTCGGCTTCGTAGTAGCTCACGTGGCAGACCGCCGCGCCGGGATCGACTGGCCGCAGGCCGGCGAGCGTCAGGGCGTGCGACGCGCCATCGACCTTGCGCCAGTAGCCCGGCGCTTCCCAGCCTTCCGCCTGCACTGCCGCCCACCCGTCGGAGAGCCACAGCGAGGGTGTCGCGTAGCCGCCGTCGGCGATGAAATCGAGCCATTGGGCATTAGTGACGAGCGAGCGCGCGATGCGGACCGGCCGCAGATAGGTCTGATGCGCGGGACCTTCGTTGTCGAACGAGTAGCCCTCGCCCATGAAGCCAATGGCGTGGAGGCCTTCCGGGATCGCCGCGAAGCCCGTTGCCGATCTCTTCGGCGCCGGCGGACTACGCTTGGCGTCGTAAGTCGGCACGATCGGATTAAGCGAGAACGCATGCAAGATGTCGGTAAGCAGCAGCTCCTGATGCTGCTGCTCGTGATTGAGTCCGATCTCGAGAATGCGGAACACTTCGGAAATTGCCGACCCGTCGGCTTCGTGAAGCAGGCGCACGACCGCCTCATCGACATGGGCGCGATAGGCTGCGACCTCGCTGTTCGACGGCCTTGTCACCAGTCCGCGTTGCGGACGCGCATGCCGTGGACCGGCAGCCACATAGTAAGAGTTGAAGAGGTAGGCGAACTGCCGGTCAAAGACACGGTAGCCGGGCAGATGCGGCAACAAGAGGAATTGCTCGAAGAACCACGTGGTGTGCGCGCGATGCCATTTGGTCGGGCTGGCGTCGGGCATCGATTGGACGACCTGATCCTCCTCGGTGAGCGGCGCGGCGCGGCGTTCGGTTTCGCCGCGTACCTCGTGGAACGCCTCCATCCAGGCGCTTCGCGCATCGCTTCCACGCGCACTCGCCGTACCCGGCATCGGGGTGACGTTGCTTTGGCCGCGAAAGCTACGGATGGCCGATGAAGCCATGCCCAATCCCCTCTGGCGGTTGGTGACGACTGCCCCGTTTGAGACAAAAACGGCCCTGGTGGGCCGATGGTTATGTGGAAAACGGCCCTGCTGGGCCGATGGTTCCAGCCGATGGTTCCAATAAACACCATATGGCGCGCGAGGCTGTTGCGGCCAAGCGTCGCCATTGCGGGGCTGCTATGTCGTCGTTGGAAAGACCATAGAAATCAACGCGCTACCGCGCTGTTCAGGTATCATTAAGTTCGGTCACGCGGATTTGTAGCTATTGCACCGCATTCACGCCCGCGGTGGCGGCCACTCCATTCTGCTGGCCGGTGCCGCCGCTCACCCCAATCGCACCGATGATCTTACCATCCACGATGATCGGAAGGCCGCCTTCGGATGCGGTCGGCCGCGCTTCGTCGGGAAAGGTCATGAAGGCGACGTTGCCGGCCGCGAACTGGTCGACGAACAGCTTGCTCGAGCGGCGAAACAGGGCCGAGGTGCGGGCCTTGGCGGTGGCCAGCAGGAACGACGCGTTCTG
Organism: Hyphomicrobiales bacterium; assembly: GCA_009377695.1. Taxonomy (GTDB): domain Bacteria; phylum Pseudomonadota; class Alphaproteobacteria; order Rhizobiales; family Xanthobacteraceae; genus VAZQ01. The sequence goes on from WHTP01000025.1 coordinate 48,202, forward strand.
TGCGCCATCAATCTTCTCGAAGTAGATAACGCTGCCCTCCGGGCCGACGATAGCGACCGCCATCCGCCAGTTGTTCTTGCTTGCTTCTGCAAGCGCTGCCGCGGCGGCCGCCTTGGCCTGCTCGGTACTGATCGGCAGACCATATTCAGGCGCCGGAGGAGACGGGGTCGCTGCAGGCCCGGCCGGCGGCTGGGCCGGAGTTGCTGGCTCACCTTGGGCCGCCCCGGCCACACAGAGCGCCGCACCAATCATCAACGCCATCACCACGCGCATTGGCATCCTTGCCTCCCCGATAGAACCCCATGCCGCGCCGCTGCCGCCGTCACGATGGTCCGAATGTGCCATGCCGGAAGGAATCCGCGAGCATCCAACCGCGGTCCGGCGAAAACTGGCGCAAGATAGGCGAGTTGCCACATGGCCAGCAAGGACGCTGAACGCTAGTGTGGCGGTTCAGAAGTTCGCATCATTCTCGCGGCGAGTCCGAATTGCGGACTTCTGAACCAAAGCCACACTAGATTCAATAAGTTGCTGGTGTCCTTCGATTCCGAAGTTCGTATAAGGACTCGCTGCGAAATCGTACGAACTTCGGAATCGGGACACCAGCTTGCGGCGGCGCCCGATCCGGGGGAAATAATGGCCCACATTTCCCCAACAAACGGACGGCGATATGCGAGCGACTCGTCTAGGTTTGGCCTTCCCCCTGCTGGCGCTGATCACGGTAGGGATGCCGACCGCGGCCTTTGGCCAGCCCAATTGCCGCAACACCGGCAGCTTCGAGCAATGGCTGGCCGAGTTCAAACGCGAGGCCGCGGCAAGCAAGATCTCCGCCTCCGCCATCGCGGCAGCCTCGCCGTTCCTGACTTTCGACCAGCGCATCATCAATATCGACCGCGGACAGCGCTTCTTCGCGCAGAACTTCCTCGACTTCTCAAAGAAGCTGATCCCGGCCTACCGCCTCCAGCGCGGCGGCCAGATGATTAAGAGGCATCAGGACGTTTTCCGGCGCATCGAAAAGGATTTCGGCGTGCCGGCACCCGTCATCGTCGCCTTTTGGGGGCTGGAGAGTGATTTCGGCGCCAGCGCCGGCAAGGAGCAGGTGCTGCGTGCGCTCGCAACGCTTGCCTATGACTGCCGCCGGCCCGAGTTGTTCCGCCCGCGCCTATTCGACGCCCTGCGTATGATCGAGCGCGGCGACCTGCGCCCGGAAGAGATGATCGGCTCCTGGGCGGGCGAAATTGGCCAGACCCAGATGATGACGTCCGAATATTTCCGCAGCGCCGTCGATTATGACGGCGACGGCCGGCGCAACCTGATCCGCAGCACGCCGGACGTGCTTGCGTCGACGGCGAACTACCTGATGCATCTTGGCTGGAAGCGCGGTCAGCCCTGGATCCAGGAGGTGCGCGTTCCGCCGAACCTGCCATGGGATCAGTCCGACCTTGCGATCCAGCATCCGCGATCGCAATGGGCGAAATGGGGCGTAACGCGCTCCGACGGCAAGCCGCTCGAGACCGACTCGTTGCCGGCATCGCTGGTGCTGCCAATGGGCCGGCACGGGCCGGCGTTCCTCGCGTTCGACAACTTCAAGGTCTACACGGAATGGAATAATTCGCTGGCCTATTCACTGACCGCCGCCTACTACGCCACGCGGCTCGCGGGCGCGCCGGCGTACAATTCCCGCCTTGGCGACAAGATCCCGGGCTTGAGCACCGACGAGGTGCGCGAGCTGCAGACGATCCTCACGAAGCGTGGATTTGATGTCGGCCGGATCGATGGCATATTGGGGCTCAAAAGCCGCCACGCGGTCCGCGCAATGCAGATCAAGCTCAAGCTGCCGGCCGATTCCTGGCCGACCGCAGAATTGCTGAGAAGTTTGCGCGCCGCGCGTTAGAATAAAGGTAGCTGGAGGAAATGCCATGCCCGTCGTCCGCGCGCTCGCCGTCGCGCTCGCTTGCGTTGTCGCCGGCGGTCAAAGCTTGACGCAACAAGCTTGGGCGCAAGGCACCTCCGATGCGGCAAGCTATCCGAACCGGATCGTTCGCCTGATCGTGCCGTTTCCGCCTGGTGGCCCCGCCGACGTGATCGCGCGCTTCGTCGGCCAAAAGCTGAGCGAGGATTGGGGACAGACGGTTGTGGTGGAGAACCGTCCCGGTGGCAATACCGCGATTGCAGCCCAGCAGGTCGCGCGGTCTGCGCCCGACGGCTACACGCTGCTGATCCCGATGGACACCACCATGGTCCTCAATCCGCTGACCATCCAGAACCTGCCGTATGAGCCGCTCAAGGACCTGATCCCGATCACCATGCTGACCAAGAACATGTCGATGGTGGTGACGCGGACGGCGGGGCCAAAGTCGATCAAGGAGCTGATCGCGCAGGCCAGGGCCAATCCTGGCAAGATGAACATGGGCGCGGGCACGATCACGTCGCGCCTTGGCGCCGTGCTGTTCGCCAAGACCGCCGGCATCGACGTCCAGCTCATCCCGTTCAAAGGCAGCGCCGAGATCGGCCAAGCGGTGCTCGCCGGCACCGTCGACTTCGCGCTTGACTCGACCGGTACCGCACTTCCCTTGGTCCAGGGCGGAAAGTATCGCGCGCTTGCGAAATACACCAACCAGCCGCTGCCGATGTTTCCCGGCGTACCGAGCCTGAGCGAGGCGGCCGGCCTGCCCTCGATCGACGAGAGCTCGACCTGGATTGCGCTCGCGGCGCCGGCGGGCACGCCGCGCCCGATCGTCGAGAAGATCCAGAATGCAGTGGCGAAGATCTATGCTGATCGGACGACCATGGGAAAGCTTGAGAAGGTCGGCATCAATCCCGTCAACTCGACGTCGGACGAGCTCACCGCGTTCATCCGCAGCGAGAGCGTGCGCTGGGCGCAGGTCCTTAAAGAGAACGCCCATCTCCTGAAGCTGGAATAAATCGACAAGCAACAACACGTTCGTAGGAGTCATCCATGGATACCGGTGCCAATGTCGCGAGCTATTCGGCGGCGAACTATTTCATCGAAGGCCTGAACGAGGTCGGGATCGACTACCTGTTCTCGAACATGGGCACCGATCATGCACCCATCATCGAGGCGTTCGCCGGCCGCAAGCGGCGTGGCCAGAAAGTTCCGACTATCGTCGTGTGTCCGCATGAGAACACCGCGGCGCATATGGCGGGCGGCTACGCCATGGTGACAGGACGCGGACAAGGCGTGCTCGTGCATGTCGATGTCGGCACCGCCAACACGGCGAATGCCATGCACAACCTCTATCGCAGCCGGTTGCCGGTGCTGCTGATGGCGGGCAAGGCTCCGTTCACCACGCACGGCGAGCTCACCGGCACGCGCGACAATTACGTGCATTTCGTGCAGGAGCCGTTCGACCAAGGCAGTCTGGTGCGGCCCTACACCAAATGGGAATGGACGCTGCCCTCCGGCATCGTCGCCAAGGAGGTCATCCGGCGCGCCCACACCGTGATGCAGAGCGACCCGAAAGGGCCGGTCTACCTGATGCTGCCGCGCGAAATCCTCACCGAGGTCTGGGCTGATGACGATGTTCGCTCATATCCCGGCGAACGCTACGGCTCGACCGAACCGGCGGGTTGCGACCCCCGCCTGATCGACAAGCTCGCCGACGCGTTGCTCGCCTCGAGCTATCCGATCCTGCTCGCCTCCTATGCCGGACGCACGCCGGGCGCATCGGAAGCAATCGAACGGCTTGCCGAGTTCGCGGGCATTCGCCTGTTCGAAGCCAACATGGTCAACAATATCGGCCATGAGGGTCCCTGCTTCTGCGGATTCGCGGGCGGCGCGCACATCGGCAAGGCCGACTTCGGGCTCTTGGTCGACGTCGACGTTCCGTTTTTCCCACGCGAGACCAAGGTCAACGAGAAGACCTTCTGGGGCCAGATCGATGTCGACGTGCTCAAGAGCGGCTCGCCGATGTGGAGTTTCCCGGCGAACCTGCGCCTGCAGGGCAACAGTGCCCGCATCGTCGAGCAGGTCCATGAGGCGGTGAAGCAGAAGGCGTCGCCGGCGTTCCGTGAAGCGGCCAAGGCACGTGTTGCGGAGATGGCGGAGCAGAAGGTGAAGCGCAAGCAAAGCGCTGCCGAGCTTGCCGCCAATCCCGGCAAGGCCGGTGCGATCAACGCGCACTACATCTGCGCCGAGCTTGCCAAACGCATCGAGGACAAAGACATCGTCTTTGCCGAGGCGGCCCGCAACACGCCGGCGATTACCCAGCAAATTCCGCGGCCCCTGCCCGGCACGCTCACCCGCGTCGGCGGCGGCGGGCTTGGCTCGTCGGGCGGCATGGCGCTCGGCGCGAAGCTTGCGGCACCGGATCGCATGATGGTGCAGATCGTCGGCGACGGCAGCTTCTATTTCAACGTACCGAGCTCGGTCTATGGCGCATCAAAGCAATACAAGCTGCCGATCCTGTCGATCGTGCTCGATAACGGCGGCTGGTCGGCGGTGAAGGAATCGACGCTGCGCGTCTATCCCGACGGCGACGCCAAGGTCGAGGATGAGTTTGCGGCGAACCTGCCGAGCGACGTCGACTTCTCGAAGGTCGGCGAAGCGTTCGGCGCCTATGGCGAGAAGGTCACCGACCCAGCGCAGGTGCCGGCGGCGCTCGATCGCGCGATCAAGGAAGTGAAGGGCGGCCGCAGCGCATTGCTGCATGTAACGGTGACGCGGTTGTAGCGACACCGCGCGCGCTTAAGTTTTCGGCCTCCTTGACCAGGTGTTCAAACATCAGCTTTCTGATCTGGTGTTTGATCGCGATGGTGGAAGGAAGTTTGATCTTTTGTCCAAACCGGTGGGGGCGCATTGTTTATCGGCCTGGTTGCCGATCACGATGCGCCTCTTTGTTCAAACCTGCTCGAGTGGCCTCGCCCTGCGCTTCTTGAACAGCAGCCTGCATCCAGGTCTGCGCCAGATCGACAAACTGCTTCCGCTTTTCATGCGTGTCAGCGTTCTTCGCC
>WHTP01000225.1 GCA_009377695.1 Hyphomicrobiales bacterium
CAACTTGAGCTTCCCGCCGATTACCGACCCAGAGGCGCCGCCGATCCGAACCGAGCGTCACGTGCCAAGCTCGATCGCCACCATGCGTCGCCGCCTGATCGTCGCCCTCACCCGACGAGCACCGCGATGTCCTTGCTGCGCGCGAAGAAACCTCCGGCAAAAACGCCTCCGCTTATGACGCAGTAAGACTAGGGTCTGTAGACATTCATCTGATGGCGAGCAAGGCAGCGGCGAGATAGATTGCGGCAGCGAAGCTGGTGTCGGTTTTGTCGTATCGGGTGGCGATGCGTCGGAACTCTTTGATCCGCTGGAAGAAGTTCTCGACGAGATGGCGCCATTTATACATCTCGCGGTCGTGAGGGATGGGCGTCTTGCGGTCGGCTTTTGCCGGAATGACGGCGAGCGCGCCGCGCTCGTTCAACAGGGCGCGCAAGGCATTGCTGTCGAAGGCCTTGTCGGCAATGAGAGCCTCGAAATCGATGCCCGTGATGAGCGGTTTGACGCCGATGCTGTCGTGGCGTTGCCCGGGCAGCAGGACAAAGCGTGCCAAATTGCCCAGGCCATCGACGAGAGCGACAATCTTGGTTGTTAATCCGCCGCGCGACTTGCCGATCGCCTGATTTTGCGTCCCCCCTTTTGCGCCGGTGGCGTGCCGGTGAACCTTGACGATTGTGCCGTCGACGATGGCGTACTCGAAGTCAGGGTCTTGCGATAGCGCTTCGAAAACCCGCTCGGATACGCCCTTGAGCGCCCACCTCCGGAAGCGCTTCCATACCGACGACCACTTGCCGAAGTCCTCGGGCAGATCGCGCCAGGGCGCGCCGACGCGCACAATCCACAAAACCGCCTCGACAAACAGCCGGTTGTCCTCTCCCGACCGGCCGGCGTCGCCCTTCTTGCCGGGCAGAAGCGGCGCAATGCGTTGCCACTGCCTGTCGCTCAACATCAATCGATCCAAGGCTGACCTCCAGTCTGTCAGCCTTGAATCCGATTCTCGCGCTCAAGGGAATCGCCGCCGATCAACCCGAGTCAATCTGTCGCCCTATCTCGAATGTCTACAGACCCTAGCCGAAGCGCTCGGCTGGATGACCAAGATGCATGGCTTCCTGTCGTCACCGGGTGGAGGTGGCGTCCGACATGGCACGCAGTTCGCGGCCGACGTCTCGCCGACGCTCAAGGAGGCACACCTCTACTGCAACCTGACACGAAGCTACATCAACTACCTCCTGGCCGAACTGGGGGAACAGACCCAACCGCCGTGGCCAACGGCGACGAAAGCAGTTTGATCGGACAAACCGGAGGATGGATTTGGTGACCGCACCAGCTGTGAAAATCAAACTCGACGGCCATGTAGACGACCTTTACGCGCTCAGCTTGCTCTTTCCAGAAGGCGCTTATCCCGACTTCCATATCGTCACCCAGATCAGGGGAACCAAGGACGGCTTGCTTGATCGAGTCCGGAATGCCGATCATCGAGAGACCTATCTGACGGGCGACGGATGTTCGCCCCTCATCGAAACGCGGGGACCCGAAGAGGCCGGCTGGGTCGCCCTGGAGATCATCGCCCCGCTCAACGGTTACGCCGTTCTTTCAGATAGCAACTTCAAGCCGGTCATGCCCGTTTCCGCGACATGGGAGGGCAAAGGCTTCTCCGGCGTTGCAGTCTTCGGATCGACCATTCCGAACCGGCCGACCCGCCTGATCACCACGAACCGGCACGGCCTGCTCCAGCAGTTGCTTCCGAGCCGTATCGCGTTCATGAGCGAAAACCCGCTCGCCGCTTATGCCGCCGCTGTGATTGCCGGACCGCCGTCCTGGGCCGAGTATTATCGCCTGCTCGAGGACATGGCAGGGCATCATGGAACGACGCTCGACAAGTTGCCTGAGGCGGGCTTGGCGAATCGGCAGGCGCTCAATGGTTTCAAGATGGCAGCCAACAACCGTGCCTTCGGCCGCCACGGCACGTCGAAGCACGATGCAAGCCTTTCCCAAGACGCTCTCATGAACCTGCTCGAAGCCCGCGAATTCGTACGTACCGTTGTCACCACGTGGCTAGATCTTGAATGTGGGGGTCGCATGCCCCGAGAACGTGTTGACGGAGGCCCGCTTCGGTTCGGGCTCGATGATCCCGACAACTGAGAGTATCCGCCATGCTCGCGGAACCAGGCTCATCTAGGCGTTGATCACCAGCAACGCCGTGTTGACCCTGGTGCCGGCGTGCTTGAACGCGCCCTCGGGCAGGTCGTGCCAAGACCCGCCGTTGCGAGCGGTGAGCGGCATGAGGCGGCTGCGCTGCAATGGACCATTGGCACAAACCGTGACGAGGCGTCCGCTGGGGCAGAGCATCGTGGAGGCACGTTCGATGTGCTTGATATCCACCCCATGATCGAAAGGCGGATTCATCAGGATACGGTCGAACAAGCCGATATTGCCACGATCGGCGATCAGGAAATCGTCTCGGTAGACGAGCCACCGCGGGAAGCCCTCCTCGAGCCTCGCGGCGAGCTGGTGATTGATCTCGATGGCGACGCCCCTATCCAGGCCGATCGCGTCGCCAATCGCCGTCATGAGGGCGCCCATGCCGGCGCTGGGCTCGAGAACCCGGTGCGAGCGCTCGAGCTCGGCCAGCGCGACCATGCGCTGGGCAATCTCAGGTGATGTGCAGAAGAGATGCTGCACCATGGCGATTTGAACGCCGCCGCCGCGCAGCTGCTCACGCATGGCGGCGATCGCCGCCGGGGCGGGACCCGGATCCTGGGTGCCAGGCGGCGTGGATGCCGCTGGAGCGGCTTCTGCAGGCGCGGGCGGGTCGTCCAGGAGAAAGAAGCCCGCACCCCGGTCGATTTCCTGCAGGCGGCCGGCTGCGCGAGCGGCGACGACCTGGTCGGCCGTCATGACGGCATTGAGCTTGTCGAACGGCACGACCACGCGCAGCAGACGATCGCCGTACCTCGGCTTGTCATGAATGGTGACGCTGACCTGATTCACGCGCTGGATGTAGGCCCACCCGCGGCCGAAGTTTGGCGAAGCCCAGCACCGCACCGCTCCACCCTTCTCAGGCTTGCTGCGATCGGCGACGGTGCCGCCGTCATTGTCA
>WHTP01000182.1 GCA_009377695.1 Hyphomicrobiales bacterium
ATCAAGCGCGCACCCACTTGGCATTACAGAAAGATGCGCCTCTGCATCGAGCAGTCCAGCGATCTGGCGTCGTTGTGGGCATTCCGATCTTGGCTGGGCTACATCACCAATACGTTCGGATATGATTTTCGGAAAGGACAGATGTCTTACCGAGGAATTATGGATTGTTCAGCGCCCGCAGGCGTTCAACGACCCGCGTCGGTGTCCTGTACGCGTCCTCAATCACCTGTTGAAGCTGCTCGCCTGTCCGCGGCGCATTGACGGTGAGGCCGATCTTCTCGGCTTCTGTTTGGAAGGCCGGATCGTTGAACGTATCGGCCAGTGCTTTGCGCATCGCAGCGACGCGGTCCGACGGCACGCCAGGCGGCAGCATCAGCGGGCGTCCGAGCGCCTGCGGCGCGGAAGAGGCCATCATCAGCATCTTGTCGTCTTCATTCTTCAGCAAGTCGGCGACGAATGGGACATCGGGCAACTCCTTCAAACGTTGCGGGCCGTACTGAAGGACGATCTTGGCCTTCTTCTCAGTCACCCATTCCGGTCGTGCCTGGACCAACGCCGAGTAGAACAGTCCCGCGCTGCCATCGACCTCGCCACGTTCGATTGCCAAATAGATTTCAGCCTGACCGGGATAACCGGCGACAATCCGCATTTTAGTGCCGAGCGTGGCGTTGAGGACCCGCGCGTAGAATGCATGGGTAGAATTGGCGCCGGTTGCGCCGATGCTGATTTCGCGGCTGCGCAAGTCGGCAACGGTATTCACCGGCACGGTGTGCCAGAGCAATGTCACGCTCACTTCGTAGCTTGACGTGCCCAGCCAATTGAATTTTGTCGCGTCGTAGCGGGCGGCTTTTGTGCCGAGCAAAGGCTCGAGTGGCGTGCCGTTCTGGACGAGGCCGATCGTGGTGCCGTCCTGGTCGGCGGCATTGTACAGCCAGTTGACGGCAGAGATGCCGCCGGCGCCGGGCATGTTGCGCACCACGACGTTCGGATTGCCGGGGATATACTTGCCAATGTGGCGCGAGATCACCCGCGCCAGGGCGTCATATCCACCGCCGGTCGAGGTGCTCACCACGATCGTGACCGTCTTTCCTTTGTAGAAATCGGCGGGCCATTGCGCGGCGGCTGCAGGCGTGTGCGCCAGGGACAGCGCTGCGAGTGACACGATAGAGATGAATCGCATGGCGTCGTCCTTATGGGGCTTGCGGTAGCTTGAGGTGAGGGTGGGGAGCTGGTGCCGTCGGCGCGGTTCGCGGATTGATGCTGCTGCCATCGTCGGATTCTCTATGGATGCGGCGCAGTGGTGGCGGCCTGCAGCGCGCGCACGACGTGAACCGCCGCCATCTTGCGCTTGTAATCGGGTGATCCACGGATGTCCTTGAGCGGCTCGAGATCCGCGGTGGCCGCCTGGGCGGCGTCTCTGAAATTGGCGGCGTTCGGTTCCTTGCCGGCCAGAAGCTCTTCGGCTGCGGCGGCTCTCACCGCCGTGGCGCCCACCGCGCCAAGCGCGATCCTCGCATCGACGACCTTGCCGTCTGCGACCGCGACCCGTGCCGCAACCGAGACCGTGGCATAATCGTCATGGGTCGCCGGAAGAAACTTGATATACGCCGTGCGGCACCCTGTCGGCTGACGCGGCACGACAATCTCCGTCACGAGCTCGTCCGGCGCGAGCACCGTCTCGAGGATGCCGGTGAAGAACTGATACGCGGGGACCGTCCGGGCTTCGCGGCGGGATTGCACTGTGAACGAAGCGTCGCAGGCCATCAGGGCCGGCGGCGTGTCGAGCGCCGGATCGGCATAGGCGATTGCACCGCCCAGAGTCGCCATCATGCGGATGCGGACGGTGGCAACCAGACGGCACGCTTGCGCCAGCAGCGGAGCATACCCGGCGACCGTCGGCGAGGTTTCGAGAGTCCGCAACGTCGTCAACGCGCCGATGCGCAACCCGTTATCCTCGGTCATGGCCTGCAGATGTTTCAGCCGGCGAAGCCCGATGACGAAGCGTGGCTCGACCAGGTCATTCTTCATGAAGTTGACCAGGGCCGTGCCACCGGCGATCACCTTGGCATCGTCGCCGTGGCGACCGAGCAGGTCGAGCGCCTCGTCAAGCGAGTCCGGTTCGAGGTAGCTGAACGGCTTCAAGACTTCGTCCCTTCCGCAGCGCTCTCGATCGACTCGATGATCTTGTAGTAGCCCGTGCAGCGGCACAGATTGCCCATCATCCATTGCTTGATCTGCATTCGGGTCGGGCGAGGGTGCTGCTCGAGCAGGGCCTTGGCCATCATGATTTGACCGGGCGTGCATATGCCGCACTGAAAGCCGCCACAGCGGATGAAGGCCTCCTGCAAGGGGTGGAGCTTGTTGTCGTCGGCCATGCCTTCGATCGTCTCGATCGTGCAACCGTCCGCGAACACCGCCAATGTGAGGCACGAGCTCACGGGCTTCCCATCCAACAGGACGCTGCAGGCGCCGCACACGCCGACGCCGCAACTTTCCTTCGTGCCGGTCAGCTCCAGCTGCGAGCGCAGAAAATCCACGAGCAGGGTATTGTCGGGAACGTCGGCCACGACACGCTGTCCGTTGACCGTGGTGTGGACTGTCCTCATAGGTCGCGGGCCTTCGCGTGCAGGGCGTCGTAGATTTTCTCGGCGCTGAGCGGCAGCTCGGTCAGTCGCACGCCCACCGCGTCGTAGACGGCATTTGCGATCGCTGCCGTAACGGCGGTGTTGCTGATCTCACCCGCGGCTTTCGTCAGATGGCGGTCGGGACCGGCAGCAGGATCGTCGTGAGGTCCGGGATGTCCATGACCGTCGGCAGCTTGTAGTCGCCGAGCGTCGCGGAAATCACGGCTCCGTCGTCGCCGAAATGCAGGCGCTCGCAAACCGTTTGGCCGAAGGCTTGCACCAGCCCGCCCTCGATCTGTCCCTGGTGCGTGATCGGATTGATGACCTGCCCGACGTCATGGGCGGTGACCATGAAGTTGACTCGGATCTGACCGGTTTCGCGGTCGACCCCGACCTCCGCGATTTGCGCGGCAAAGCAGGTCACGTCGCTGCGGCCGGTCGGCGTGTTCTTGCCGTGGCGGACAACCGGAGCCTTCCCAGCGGCCTCGGCCCACGCCATCAGAGCTTTCAGATCAATGGACTTGCCTCGGGCTTCGATCAGTCCATCGGGCCGATACCTGACGTCGCCCTCGCGCGCTCCCAGCCGCTCCGCGGCGAGCGTTGTGAGCGCGGTCTTGATGGCGTCCACCGCTGCCTTGATGGCCTGCTGGATCGTCGTAGTGAGCCGGCTGCCGCTTGGCCCGCGCTCGAACGGGGACGCTCCGGTGTCCCGAAACGCCACGCGGATGTCGTTCAGCGGAAGCTGGAGCTCACCGGCCGTGAGCTGCGCCACGATGGTATGAAAACCGGTACCGGTATCCGGCGCGCCGACGGCAACATCGACTTTGGCTGCGCCGTCGATCGACATGACGACATTGGAATCGTCGAACGTTCCCGGCGGATATTCATAAAGCGCGATACCGCGCCCGACGTCGGCTCCCTTGGGGCGGTCCCAGCCGAATTCGCGGATCGCTGCGTCGATCACGGCCCTGCAGTGAAGGAACTGGCGACGCTCGCCGATGGGTGACAGGTCACCTTCGGCAATCGCGTTGTCGCGCCGGAACCGGCAGGGATCGAGCTGCAGATCCCGTGCGATCATGTCGAGGTGGCTCTCGACCGCGAACGTGATCTGCGGACCACCGGGCGACCTCATGTGACCGGCAGGAACCGCGTTTGTATAGACGCGGAGGACCTCGAGATCGCAGTTCGGCACTTTGTAGGGGCCGGCGAAGGCCGTGTAGCCGTGAATCGTCGGGACAGGACAAAACCCGGCATAGGCGCCGGAGTTGAAGATCATCCGCGCCTTCATTGCGAGAATTCGGGCATTGCGATCGAGCGCCGTCGTCAGCGTGATCGATGCCGCGTGCCGCGGATTGGCGGCGGTGAGCTCCTCGAAGGAGTTCATGACCATCTTCACCGGCCGGCGCGCATGCAGCGCCAGGTGGTAGCAAAGAGGTGCATCCATCAGGCCGCCCTTACCGCCGAAGTCTCCTCCGATGAAGACCGGATTGAGCGTGATTTTTTCCTTTGGGATCGACAGCGCCTCCGCCAGCGCGGCGCGCGCTCCATGAGGTGCCTTGTTCGACATCCAGACGTCGACGTCGCCATCGTCGCTGGCGGCGATCAGGCAAGAGTGCGGCTCGATATACCCCTGGTGGACGGACGGGATGTTGAACGTATGCTGGAACTGATGATCGGCTTGTGCGAAGGCCTCTGCCGGATTGCCGTGACGCAAGGTCAATTGCGATATGACGTTCGGCAGCGGTGGATACATTTTGAGGTCGCCGGGGTTGCGAAGTCGTGCTCCGACGACCTTGGGCGGCTGATCGTGCACCCGGTGGGCGTCGTCGCGCAGGGCGGCGTGCACGTCGACGACAAAGGGAAGCTCCTCGTATTCGACCCGGATGAGGGAGAGCGCGGTATCGGCGGCTTCGGCGGTCTCGGCAGCGACCGCGGCCACCTTTTCTCCGACGAAGCGGACGACGCCTTGCGCGAGAATCGGAATGTCGCGGCACACCCGGCCATAGCGGTAACCCGCCACGTCGGCGCCGGTCAGGATCGCGAAAACGCCCGGGACGCGTTTTGCTTTCGACGTGTCGATGGACACGATGCGCGCACTCGCATACGGGCTGCGAAGGCATCGGCCGATCAACATTCCCGGAAGGAACACGTCGGCGGTGTAGCGCGCGCGGCCGGTGACCTTGTCAGGACCGTCCAGCCGCTCGACGGCCTTTCCGACAAACTCTGATGGCTGCGTTTGAGCGGTCATCAAGCCTCAACGTGCCTGCCGCTCGTCAGGCGCGGGGCGGCCGCATGTCACCTGCACGGAGGCGCAAGCATCGAGCCGAACGAGCGGGGAGCTTCTGTTCATGGGGACGCCGGCTCAGTCGGTCGATTGCAGGCCCTGCTTGCGCAGCAGGGTGTTGATGTAGGTGGTGGCTTCCGGAGGTGTCGCCGCCAGCCGTTTGACGAGGCCCTCGACGTCCTGGTGGGTCATCGGCGTCAGGTCGCCGCTGATCTTGGTGCCTTGCTCGACGAACTCGGGGCTTGCGATGACCTTGGCGAAGGCCTCCCGATAGATCTTGGTGATGGCGGCCGGCGTGCCCGGGATCAGTCCGAGCCACTTGTCCATCGTATTGATCGCGAGCCAATAATCGAAGGCCTGCCTGGCGACAGGATCCGAGATCTTGCCTTGCATGACGATCGGGAACACCGGCACGTGGGCGAACTCCGGCCGCGGAGCGATCTTGCCCTCGAGCAGGGTGCCCGACTGGATCACGACCGAGAAGTTGCCCTGCCGAACCATCTCCTCCACCTGATAGAAATTCGCGGTGGCGGTGATGTCGATCTCGCCGCGCTGCAGGGCCAGCATCAACTCGTTGGTGCCGCGATAGCCGGTCACCCATTTCGCATTCCATCCGAGAAACTCGATGCACCAGGTCGTGACCTGCATGCCGGACCGGGGCATGTTGCCCACGGAGCCCATGATGACGGGCGGCTTGGTCTTGTCGTAGAGGCGGGGCAGCGCGTTCTTGTTGATTACCAGGAACTGGCCGCCGCGGCCGACGCCGCCAATGTACTGGAAGGTCAGCGGGTCGTATTGCGCCTGCGGCTTGCGATAATTGAACGGATCGACGACGCCATTGGCGCCGAACGTGATGGTTTCTCCGTCCCGCGCGGTTTGGTGGACCATGTAGTTCAACGCGGTGATGCCGCCGGCGCCCGGCATATTGCGGACAACGATGGTCGGTTCACCGGGAAGGTGCTTGGAAAGCATCCGCGCAACCAGCCGGCCGGTCACATCGGTACCGCCACCCGCCGCCTGACCGATGATCATCGAGAGGCGCTTGGGCAGGGCAGTGCTTCCGTCCTGCGCGTGTGACTGGCCAATGCCGAAGCAGATCGCCAGCGCGGTGATGAGTTGAGCCGTCGTCTTCATGGGGCTAGCTCCAAATGCGCATTGCCGGAACTCTTCGGAAGTCGCCAGGCAAGCGGCAACGCGTCCCGACGCTCTATTCATCCCAGACCACGTGAATTGGCAGGCACACAGCGACAGGCGTCATCTGTCCGCGAACCGAACGCCATGCCTGCTTGAGCAGGAGCGGTGCGGCATCGATGCTCGGCACGACGAGGTTTGGAACCATCAGTGCGTTCAGCAGCGGCTCGGCAACCCAGCGGGTGCACGCGTGGCTGTCGCGGACCTCGCCGAGCGCAAAATTGTGGGCGTACACGATCAGGCAGCCCATGCGTTGTTCATGCGCCATGGTCGCGATCGCGAGCGGGCATAGCCCGAGCCCCGATGCCTCCAGGATAATTGCCGAATTGCGGCCGGCCATGAACGCGGCCATGGCGATTGCGATGCCTTCGTCCTCACGCGTCACCGACACGCTGATGACCTGGCGATCCGCGGCCGCCATGCGCTGAATGAGGTAATTGGCGCTGTCCGGCAGGTAGACGAAGAAGTCGATGCCGGCTTCCCGCATCGCGCGATAGATGATCGTTGCTTTCTCGAGTGACGGCCGCGGGCCGTTTTCGCGCGCAATGTCGAGCTTGGGAATCGCGATCCGCTCGGAATCGGCTCCGGCCGCGAGCCATTTCCCTTGCGACACGCCGGCATGGCCCGCGCCGATCAGCTTTCTGTCGACGAGGCCGCGACGAAAGCTGACCGCCTGCTCGACGGTTCCGACCGCCTTGGTTGGCACATCGTTCACGATGTCCTGGCCGACCTTGGCGAGGATGTAATGAGGTCCCTTCCGGACCTTGGTCGCTGCGATCGCGGCCTCGAACTCGCCGAGCGTCCGTACGGTCGCAGTATGGGCGTAGCCTGCACCCTTTGCGACGACCTCCAGGTCGGTGCGCCCGGCGGTCGCCGTCGGCAGCGGTCCGTAGTGCTTTCGGGTGCCCATCGTGCCGGGCGAGAGCCAGGCGCCATTGTCCCAGATGATGTGCGTGAAGTTCGCGGGGGCCATGTTGGCCACCGTGGCGAGGCCGGACAGACCCGACAGAGCCGAGCCGTCGCCTTCCGTGACCACCACGGGATGGTGCGGCAACGCCAACGCCATGCCGAGACCGGCCGCGCTCGGATAGGGGATCGGCGCATAGATGTTGAGATCGCTCGGGGTTCGCGAATTGATTTCGCTCCCCATGCCGCCCGCCCCATGCACGACGATGGCGTCCGCTCGGGTCTTGTTGAAAGCCTCAATCGCTTCCCAACGGTTGAGCATGAAGGCCCTTGATCGACGGTCTCGCGCCGCGCGCCGGCACTGATGCAAGCCGGCAGAGACCTGCGCCGGGGTTCAGTCGGTGCACAGCGCAGAACGCGCGGCCGCAGCCGGTCGAGCGAGGCTAAGCGCGGCCTACCAAGCGCACAATTGCGCCACTGTTCTGTCCAGCGAAACGCAGCGATCAAGCACGCGCGCGTCGTCGTGCAAGTCGCAGAATTGCGGTGATCGACGAGTGGCGCGCGGGCAATCCGCTACTTTGCGCGCAGCACCGCGGCCGTGCGCCGCACCACCTCCGGCGGCGTCAAGTGGACCTTCTTCGCCAAGTCCTGGAGGTATTCCCCCGTCGCAGGTTCGAACTCCGATGTCGTTGGCCCTGATTGATGAGTCTGGCGGCAAGCGGAATGCTGAGTCTTTCCAGATGTTCGCCCATCGGTGGGTGGTCCTTTCGACATAGATTTGGCCCCTGTTGAGTGGACTGCGTGCAAGTTGCGGGTGTACCGTCA
>WHTP01000071.1 GCA_009377695.1 Hyphomicrobiales bacterium
AATCTGTCGTCTGAAATCTTGGTCGCTCTTGCGAGACGGGCTCGCTGGCCAACGTGCCGGAACTCAAAACGCTCCCAACAAAATTGCACCAACAAACGCGAACACCACACAAAGCGCCAGCACTTCAAACCTTACGGCAAGGTCCACGAAAGTGCTCCCTGCTTGTTGCCATGGTCTAAGTCTAGCAGAGTTCGGCCTCTGCCCGAAATGAGAAATGTTGTGCGGCGCCGAAATCATTGGAATAACCGAGCTGAATAGCCGGTAGAAACTTCTTAAAGGACTGATATCAAAAGGAAAAATTTCGCTGTTTACTCGCCATAACAATACAAAATCACCATTCCAAATACTGATTTACCGCTTGCAAACCTTGGATTCTAGTCGTGCAACACTTGCATGAATACGAAATATACGTGGCGAAGCAGAGGGTTAATCAAGTGGCCCGGGCAAGCGCTGCTTCCAAATATCGGGCTGCTCCGAGTGCCACCTTGTCCCGGGCAAAGCGTCCCACAATCTGCACGCCCAAGGGCAGGCCACTCCCGTCCTTGAGCCCCGGCACGTTAACGCAGGGTGGGCCGAGCAGGGTCCACAGCCGGTTGAAGGTCGGCTTGCCGGTGGCGCCGAGCCCATGCGGCGCGGCGCCAGGCGCTGACGGCGTCAGAATAACGTCGGTCTTCGCCATCAGATCGGCAAAGGTCTGCCGCGTACGGCGGGTGGCGCGCCGCGCTTCGTCGTATTGATCGGTCGTGATGGCGGCGGCCTTGCCGAGCTGCTCGGTCAGGATCGGGCCGAGCTTCTCGCGGTGCCGGTCGTATTCATAGGCGAGCGCGCGGAACGCCTCGTAGTCCTGAACGATGCCGTGATTGCGAATGGCGTCTTCGAAGATCTCCGGCAGCACAAGCTCGGTTACGCGCGCACCCGCGGCCTCGGCGGCATGCGCTGCGCGCTCGACCGCCGCCTGCATGTCGGGCGTCGCCTCTGACCACAGATGCGTGCGCAAAAGTGCTATCGTCGGAGCGTTGGGAACGGAGTCGTCGATCCGCAGGTCGCGTCCGGTGGAGGTGGCGGCGGCAAATGCGACGTCTTCGACACCGGCGCCGAACACCCCTACAGTGTCGAGCGACCACGAGAACGCTTTCATCCCTACCGTCGGCATCAGGCGGAATGACGGCTTGTAGCCGGCGATCCCGCAGAATGCCGCAGGCCGGATGACTGAGCCGCCGGTCTGACTGCCGAACGAGATCGGCAGCATGCCTGCCGCTATCGCCGCGGCAGAGCCCGATGACGAACCACCGGGGGTGTGTGCGGCGTTGTGCGGATTGCGCGTGCCGGCCGGCTGCAGGCTCGCGAGCTCGGTGGTGACGGTCTTGCCGAGGATCACGCCGCCGGCGCGGCGCACGGCCATGACCATGGCGGCATCGGCTTTCGGCTGATGACCGGCATAGGGCGAGAAGCCGTAGGCGGTCGGAAAATCGACGGTGTCGAAGATATCCTTCATGCCGACGGGGAGGCCCCGCAGCGGCAACGAGGCGAAACTGTCGGCGATGCGCCGCGCGCCGTCGATGTCGAACGCCGTGAAGGCGCCAATCTCGCCCTCGCGTGCGGCGATCGCCTCGGCGCACATCTCTACGACCGCGCGCGGGGTCAATTCGCCAGCCTCGATCCGGCGGGCAAGTTCAAGTGCTGACAACATCGTTCCCCGGCCACTCCACGCGATGACACGACTTCTTAACCATAGGGAGCGCGGTCGGCCAGCCCCGTCAGCGGCCAGGACATCTTTGAAGAGGCGTTAACAAACTCCATCGCATTGTCCGGGCATGACGCACAGGCTGCGGACGTTCCTCTCCGGCTCGGTCGTTGTTGTCGGTCTCGGCGCGCTGGCGGCGTGCAGTGCCGGCGGCTTCCTGGGCGAGCGGGAACCGTGGCGGAAGGAGGCCGAGGCGCGCTGCATCGGCTCCGGAGCGGTGCGCGAAGGCCCCGGGGTGGTGCGTATCAGCGCCATCAATGGGCCCGGCATGTGCGGCGCCGACTTTCCCTATCGCGTAACGTCGCTCGGCGTGCCCGGTGCCTTGAGCTTTGGCAACGACCTTCGACCGCCGGCCTCGATTCCGAATGCGCCGCGCGCCGCGCCCCCGCGCTGGCCGATCGCCGAGCAGCCGGAAAGTGTGGGCACCTACGAGCCGCGCGGCGCTCCACGATCGCAGGTGGATAGCCGGCCGTTGCCGCCTCCGCCGCGCAGCACCGCGCCACAGCGTTATGACGAGCCGATATCGCTCGATCTGCCGCAAGCGCCGGTGCGCACACCAGTACATTCCGAACCGCTCGACGCGGGGCCATCCTACGATCTCCCGTCGGCGCGCGAGACGCGTCGCGCGGCACCACTTGGTCGGTCGCACAGGCCGCGCGTTGCCAGCACGACCGGCACAGTCACAGTCACGCCGAAAGCGACGCTCGCCTGTCCGATGGTGTCCGCGCTCGACCAATGGATCGCGACCTCGGTGCAGCCATCGGCGATGCGCTGGTTCGGCCAGCCCGTCGTCGAGATCAAGCAAATCTCCGCTTATTCATGCCGAGGCATGAACGGCAATCCGCGCGCGCGCATCTCCGAGCACGCCTTCGGCAATGCGCTCGACATCGCATCATTCACGCTTGCCGACGGCCGTCGTATCACCGTCAGACATGGCTGGCGCGGGGCACCGGAAGAGCAGGGCTTCCTGCGCGACGTGCAGGGCTCCGCCTGCGAGCGCTTCACCACCGTGCTGGCGCCGGGCTCGAACGTCTTCCACTACGACCACATGCATGTCGATCTGATACGGCGGAGCGGCGGCTACCGTGCCTGCAATCCTCGTGCGGTGTCGGGCGAAGAGATCGCAGCGCGGGCGCGCGCGCGATACGCGCGCGGAGGCCGTGACCCCGGCTTCACCGGGTCGGCCAATCCACGCCGCAAGAGCACGCCGTCGAAGCGGCTGCCGCCCATGGGATTTGCGGACGACAAGATCGGCCATCAACTGCCGCTCGCCGTTCCTGGTGAAGACGGTGAAGATTAGCGCTTTGACGTCGCTTTGATCAGCGCCTCCGCAAGCCGCACCCGCATGTGATCGGGCATTTGCACGGTCGCGAGCTGCCAGCGCCATTGGATCAGGCGGAATTCCAAGACGAAGCGGCGGTCGCGCGGCAACGATGGCGGCAATTCAATTTCGAAACGGCGGATGCCGTATTCCGCGGCGGCGAAAACATCCCAAGCGTTGCCGAGACTGGCGGGCGACAAGCCCGCGCTGCCGGGCGGCCGTTCCGGCAGCACCGCATTCGGCCAGCCATCACGTAGGAATTCGGCGAGTGCACCCGGCGCGACGATCCTCGAGACAATCGGATCGGCGATCGACCCGGCGGCGCTTGCGACGGCGCCGCGCAACAGCGGGCTCACGGTCTTGCCGGTGAGCTTCAGATAGGTGTCGACAACCTGGTCGGTGATCGAGCGACGGACTGCTGACAGATCGACATGGCGCATCGCCGTCGCGGTGTCGCCGGCCTCGACCGCCCGGGCCAGCGTGGCCAGCGTCGTGATCGGCCAAGCCACGTAGCCGAGCCACGCCAAGGCGATGAGAACGATGACGGTGATGGTTTTATGCATAGGGCGAGGGTCCCCGGAGCGCCCGTGGCTCCAAAAGTGCAGGCGAATCAAGGAATTATGATGACCTGCCGAAGGTGATTAACCAAATTTGAACCTTTTCATGGCGCGCGCGACCAATGGATACGAGTCCACGGGACAGGGGACTAACCATGACCATTCTCCGTATCGTCGCAGCCGCTTTCGCGCTTACGATGGGTCTGGCATTCGCGTCCGGCAGCGCCGCGGCTTCGGGACTGCAATGCAAGCACAATACGGCGGAATACGCTCAGGTGATCAGGCACTTCGAGAGCGAGACCGTAAAGGCACGGGCGCTCGCCGATCGGAATCCGCTCTACGAGAGCGATGTCGCCTATTACGCCTCTGTTCTGGCCGACGCGCGCTCATGCTATCGTACTGTTGGCCCGGTAGCGACCGCATCCCGTTGAGCTAGTGTGCGGTTTCAGAAGCCGGCAACATCATTTGCGGCGCGTGCGAATTGCGGACTTCTGAACCTAAGCCACACGAGAATCAATAAGTTGCTCATGTCCTTCGATTCCTGAAATTCGTATTGGAGGTCGCCGAGAAGTCGCACGAACTTCGGAATCGGGACACTTCGTTTTGGACGAGTTGCAAAAAACAGAGGCGCAGGCTCTTCGCCGCGCCCCTTAAATTGTCTAAGGTAGTACCAATATTAGACATCGGACGCCGTCGGGCTCTTGTTCGCTCGCCGGGCGTTTTGGGAGGACCCACATGTTCCACGACCGCTTCCGTTTCTCGCTTGTGCTCGGCGCGCTCGCGGCCGCGTTCGTCATGATCGCCGCCGATGTCGCGGATGCGCGCGGGCGCATCAGCGGCGGTAGCCGCGGCACGCGCACTTTCAGCGCGCCGCCGCCGACCAAGACCGCTCCAACAGTGCGTCCGATGGAGCGCACCATGACGCAGCCGACCAATCCGGGCACGAATCTCGCGACCCGTCCGGCGCTGCAGAATTCCCCCGCAGCCGGCCTGATGAATCGTCCCGGCTTCATGGGCGGGCTGTTCGCGGGCCTGCTTGGCGCCGGCCTGATCGGCTTGCTGCTCGGCGGCGGCCTGACCGGCGGCCTGGCCGGACTTGCCTCGTTCCTCGGGCTCGCCTTGCAGATCGGCATCATCGCGCTGATCGGCTGGCTGCTGTTCACCTGGTGGCAGCGCCGCAACCAGCCTGCGACCGCGATGGGACCGTCCATGCGCGACATGCCGCCCTCGCGTCCGTCGTACAACTACGGCGGAGCCAGCGGTGGATTGGGTGGCGGACCTGGGAGCGCACTTGGTGGCGGCCTTGGCGGCTACGGTGCCGGCAATGCAAGTGCGTCGGCCCCGGATGAGATCGGCACCACGCCGGCCGACTTCGAAGCCTTCGAGCAACTGCTCTCCGACGTGCAGACCGCCTATGGTACCGAGGATCTCGCCAAGCTGCGCAATCTCGTCACGCCTGAAATGCTCTCGTACTACCTCGAGGACTTCAACGCGAACGCGAGCCGTGGCGTCATCAACCGCCTCAGCGACATCAAGCTCGAGCAAGGCGATCCCGCCGAAGCTTGGCGCGAAGGCGACACCGAGTACTGCACTGTTGCGATGCGCTATTCACTGAAGGACGAAATGGTCGACCGTTCGACCGGCCGCGTGATCGACGGTGGCCCCGACGAAGCGGTCGAAGTCTGGACCTTCATGCGCGCACGCGGCGGCAAGTGGCTCGTTTCTGCGATCCAGCAGACAAACTGACGCTGCAGCAACACGAGACAAGGCGATGGCCGGGCCGACAGTCCCGGCCATTTGCTTTGTACGGCGCGCCTGTGCACCGCGTAACAACCGGTTGTGCAGAAATGGTGGGGGCCCGGTGGTTTTGCCACCGGGCCCCCTTTATGCATCAGCCGACCTATAAGCCGGGTTCTGTAGGGCGCGCGACTTAGTGCGTCCAAGACGCGCGTGAACGCGCTTTTGCCGCACGCGTGACGGCCATTCCTCTGGGACGCCGGTTGCCCGGCGCCTCTAGCAACCTACCCGGACGGCTGGATCCGGACACCGATCCCGAGATCCCCGCTTTCGCGGTGACTTCGTGCCGTCCCTATTCGGTCTTGCTCCCGGTGGGGTTTGCCGTGCCGCCGACGTTGCCGCCGACGCGGTGCGCTCTTACCGCACCCTTTCACCCTTGCCAGCCCCTCCTTTTTCCGTCCCCGCATGCGGGGAAGGATAGGGTGGGGTGGCGGTTTGCTCTCTGTGGCACTGTCCCTAAAGCCTCACCTCGTGAGAGGATCAGCCCCGCCGGACGTTATCCGGCACCGTACATCCGTGGAGCCCGGACTTTCCTCCCCGACCGCCTTTTCGACATTGGCCGGAGCGGCCGTCCGGCCGACTGACAAGGATAGCAATGGGGATGCCGCGTGCAACCGTCAAGTGCAGATTGCACTCGTAAGCCTCTGATATTCCATTTGCTTAACCGTTTGCACTCCGCCAACAATGTGCGCGGCTTTGCGCACGCGGGGCTAATGACAACTGCATCCTTCATCGAAAAGCACGGACTGTGGACCGACGATCAGAAGCGGCGGGCGCAGGAACTCAAGCTGTTCCTGGAGAAGGACAAGCTGCAATTCGTGCGCATCGCCTGGGCCGATCCGCACGGGGCATCTCGCGCGAAAGCAGTCACGGTGCCGGCGTTCCTCGCCGCGCTGAACATGGGTTACAATATCAACGTCGCGACCACGACCCTTGATTCGGCGAACGCGCGCACGTTCTCTTCGTTCACGCGCGGCGGCGGCATGGGCCTGCCGGAAATGACCGGCTCGCCGAACCTCACCATCGTGCCCGATCCCGCAACCTTCCGGGTACTGCCATGGGCGGGGACGGCGGAGGGAGGCGTCGGCTGGATCCTGGCCGACGAATATTTCAGCACCGGCATTCCGTTTCATTTCTCGCCGCGCCATCTGCTGCGCAAGCAGCTCGCGCGCCTGAGGGAGCGAAATTGGAATCTCGTCGTCGGACTCGAAGTCGAGTGGTATCTGATGCGCGTGGTGCAGGATCAACTCGGCGACGACAATATCGGCGCACCAGGCTTGCGCGGGCAGCCGATCAAGACAGCGCCGATCGAGCCCGGCTATTCCTACCACTCTGAATCCAACATGGACCTGATGCAGCCAGCGATGTCGGCGCTGGCGGAAGCATTCGAAGCAATCGAGCTGCCGCTGCGGTCGATCGAGAATGAGTGGGGCCCGGGACAGGTCGAATGCACTTTCGCGGCGCGCGATGCGCTCGAAGCCGCCGACAACATGGTGTTGTTCCGTACCGCTACTAGGCAGATCGTGCGGCGTATGGGCTGCTTCGCGACCTTCATGTGCCGGCCAGCGCTCAAGAGTCACTATTCGAGCGGCTGGCATCTGCACCAGTCATTGACCGAGGGTGCCGGAGCGCATCATGAGCGCAGCACCAACCTGTTCATGCCGGCGCAGGGGGCTGACTGCATGTCGCCGCTCGGGCTCAACTTCCTCGGCGGGCTCCTCAAGCATGCGGTGCCCGCGACCGTGTTTGCGACGCCAACCGTCAACGGCTTCCGCCGCTTCCGACCGAATTCGCTTGCGCCCGACCGTTGCGGCTGGGGCTACGATCACCGCGGCGCGATGCTGCGTGTGCTCGGCGCGCCGGGCGATCCCGCAAGCCGGATTGAGAACCGCAGCGGTGAGCCGTCGGCGAACCCTTATCTCTTCATCGCGTCGCAAATCGCTGCCGGCCTGGACGGCGTCGACAACAAGACCGACCCAGGCCCGGGCGATGACGAACCCTATGCTGCCAACCGGCCGCTGTTGCCGAGGAGCCTCGCCGCTGCGCTCGATGCGCTCGAGCGCGCGCCGTTGTTCCGGAAGCAATTCGGCGAGGTGTTCATCGACTATTACTTGAAGCTCAAGCGCAACGAAGCCGGTCGCTTCCAGCGCTGGGTCGAGGAGGGCGGGGTTGAGCCGCCGGACGATGGAACCACCGATTGGGAGCAGCGGGAGTATTTCGACTTTTTCTAGCGCTCTGGAGTATGATGCCCCGCAGCGGAAGTGCAGCAGGACGTCAACCATGCTCGAAAAGATCAACGCTCCGTCGATCCGCCCGGTCGCCTCGGCCGATCTCTACGACTGGGACGAACTGGTCCAGGAGGACCGCGTCCATCGATTGATCTACACCGACACGGCGATTTTCGCGGCCGAGCTGACGAACATCTGGGGGGCGGTCTGGGTATATCTCGGCCATGACAGTCAGATTCCGAACAACAACGACTTCGTGACCACCAAGCTCGGGCTGCGTCCGATCATCCTGATCCGCGACTCGGCTGGGAAGATCCGCGCGCTGTTCAACCGCTGCACGCATCGCGGCACGACGCTCTGCCGCAAGGAGCGCGGCAACGCCCATATGTTCACCTGCCCGTACCACGGCTGGAGCTATCTCAGCACGGGGAAGCTTCGCGCTGTGCCGTGGCCCGACGGCTATGCCTGCGATTTCAAGGACGCGAAGTTCAACGTCGCCCAGGTGCCGCGCGTGGATAGTTATCGCGGCTTCATCTTCGGCACGCTCAATCCCGACGCGCCGCCGCTCATCGACTATCTCGGCGGCATCACCGGTCCGATCGACGAATGGCTCGACCGCAATCCGGGCGGCAAGGTCGTGGTGTGCGAGGCGAACCGGCTCAAGTACAAAGGCAACTGGAAGCTCGCCTACGACAATTCCGGCGACGGCTACCACGTCGTGTTCTCGCACCGTTCATTGCTGGAGATGGAGAACCGGCTCGCCGACGAGGCCAACAAGGGCATGTCTTATTACAAGGGCTCGCCGGACTCGAAGGCGATGTACATGCGCTATACCGGCAACGGCCACCACTTCAAGGACAAGCGCCCCAACATCGAGAAGCGCTCCGGCGGTTTGTGGGCGGTGGAAGGGCCCGCGCCCGGCAGCGAGCACTATGAAGCCGAATTCCGCCGCCGGTTCGGCGCCAAGGCGGACGACATCCTTGATCTCGCGGGTTCGGAGCCTGTCAACATCAACGTGTTCCCGAACCTGTCGCTGCTGGGCAACCACATCCAGGTGTTCGATCCGGTCTCGGTCGACGAGACCAACGTCACCTGGTTCGGCACCAGCGTGGTGGACGTCGATGGCACGCTCGGCGATGCGCTGGACGAGATCAATGCGCTGCGCATGCGCACGCAGGAGCAGTTCCCGAATTTCGGCGAGGTGGACGACCTCGCCAATTTCGAGGAGATCCAACGCGGGCTCGCCTGCCTCGAGGACGAGTGGGTCTACATGCACCGCGGACTTGGCATCCCCGGCCGCATCAAGACCGACGCCAAGGGCGAAGTCACTGCGCCCGCCACCGACGAGGCATTCATGCGCGAGTATATCCACGAATGGAAACGCCTGATGAAGGCGTCGCCGAATCTTGTCGTGCAGCGAGAGCCATGATGTCGCTTCACGTGCAGTCCACGCGCGATCCGTCGCTCACCTCCTACTATGTCACCGACGCGTTCTATCGCGAGTTGATCGCGAGCTTCACCGATTGGCAGCGTGATGACCGCGAGATCACGGAACCCGCCGAGCGCGAGCGCTTCCGCGCATTGCTCGAACGCGAGGCGCGCCTCCTCGACCAACTCAATTTCGATGATTGGCTCGCGATGTATGCGCCGGAATGCATCTACTGGGTGCCGGGCACGCCTAACGGTGGCGATCCGCGCCGTGAGATCGCAATGTCGTTCGACGATCGCCGGCGCATTGAGGATCGCATCTATCGGTTGCGCACCGGCTATGCCTGGTCGCAGGCGCCGAAATCGCGCACGGTCCGGATGATTTCCAATGTCGAGGTGTTTGCGGCCACGAGTGCCGACAGGCGAATGGTGCGCTCGAATTTCCTGATCAGTGAATTCCGCCCGGATGGCGTGCGCTTCCTGTCGGGCTGGTGCGGCCATCGCTTCGTCGCGCGCAACGGCCGGTGGGAAATCGAGGTGCGGCAGGTCAATCTGATCGATTGTGACCAGAACCTGCGCAATCCCAGCATCGTGATCTAGCTAGCGCATGTTCCGGAAAGCGGGAACGGGTTTTCGAAAAAGACATGCGCCCCTCAAGAATTCGGAGTGCTCATCGGAATGCGCTCTAGACTAGTGGAGTGGATTTGACGTTCGCTACCCCGTTGACCGCAGACTCCGAAAGCGAATGTCAAATCCAAAACTCCACTAGCAGCTTATATTTGCTAGTGGTCCTATGATTCTAACATTCGCAAAGTCGCCGCTGAGAAGGGATGCGAATGTTAGAGTCGGACCACTAGAAGCGATCGCGATTTCCTGAACTATGTGCTGGCTTTGGCGGGAGCAGTGGTCGTGCGCAGCTCGCGTGCGGCTAGCAGTGCTCCAAGTGTCGCCACTGTGGAAACGTCGGCAATGCCGTCAACCTTGTCCGGCCGATGGTGGCGTTGGAACGCGGCGACCGCCGCCATCGTCTCGGCGTCGTAGCTGCCGGTCTTCTCGATGCCGTAGCCAAGGGTGCGTAGCGACTTCTGCAGCGTCTCGACCTCGGGGTCGCGATCACCGAGCACGAAAATGCGACCGCCCGCCGCGGTGATCGGTGCCGGCTTCACCCACAGCCCGACCCCGGAATCGTGCAGCAGTCGCCATGGGAATTTCTCGCCGGGATCCTTCTTGCGGGCCGGCGCGATGTCGGAATGTCCGAGCACACGATCGGCTGGAATGCGGTGCCGGGTGAAGATGCTGCGGCACAACGCGATCGTCGCCGCGATCTGGCGGCGGGGAAAGTCCAGATACCCGTAGTCGTGTCCGGGATTGGCGATCTCGACACCGATCGAACAGGAATTGATGTCGGTTTCGCCCGCCCAGGACGACACGCCTGCGTGCCAGGCGCGCCGGGATTCCGGCACGCATTGCACGATGTGACCGTCTTCCATCACGACGTAATGAGCGGAGACTTCGCTCAGCGGCGAGCACAAGTGGTCGAGTGCGAGCTTGGAATCCGGCATGCCAGTGTAATGCAACACCAGCATATCGGGCTTAGCGTCGTTCTTGCGCTCGCCGTGGTTCGGCGAGGCTTTGACCTCGGCGACCACGCAGGAATCGGGACGAAACTCTGACACCAGCAGGACCATACTCGGAACACCGATACGTTTCGATGACCCGGTTGGCGCAACGCGGTACAAAAACGCCGCAGCGGGAACTCGCGTTAAGGGATTAGCAACTGTGCAAGACCGGTGACCGCGCTACAAGGTTCATAGCGCTTAAATGGCTGGAACACGGCGGAATCCCGGCGGGCTGTGGCCGTGCCGCCTCACCTACTCGCCATAACCTGTCTCGTTTTGGGACTTTGGCCTGCTCGAGGAGGGTTATCAACAGCCCTTAAAAAGACGGCAGTCCGGACGGCTCAAAAGCCCATCCGAACTGCCACCTTAGGGGCAACTTACGCGTCGCCGCTACTCAGGCCGAATCCTTAGCGCGCCGGCGGGGTCGCCGGAGCGCGGTTCGGCGTCTGGCCTGTCGTCGCCGCTGGGCGCGAATCCACCGGCTTGAACTCGGGCGCGTTCTTTAGCTCGTCCCGGGTCATCGCAAGCGTGAGTTTCATTTCATCGCGATCCGTCGCGGGCTTCACCTGGAACGCATTCGGGGCTAGCGCTACGTCCTTCTGGCCGATTCCGAGGAAGCCGCCGACCCCAACAATGTAAGCGACGATCGCGCCCTTCTGGTCGATCAGCATGTCGCTCACGTCGCCGATCTTCTCATTGTTCGAACCGATCACATCAGTGCCCCTGAACTTCGTGGCGAGCCACTGATCAGATGATTGCTGGGTCACGAACTGCTTTGAACCGGTCGCGCCGGGTGCCGGCTTCGACTCAGATTTCTGCATCGGCGGCGCTTTCTGCGCATCTGGCGCCGGAGCCTGCGCGACGGCAGAGCCGGCCACCAACGCGGCAGCCGCGGTGGTCATCATCAGTCTCTTGAGCATTCTTGCCTCCAATTTCAGACGAACTGTTGAGCACGTTCCTTCGGAGGCAACCGGGGGCGGTGCCTCCTATGTTGGAACAACGCGGGCCTTCTCGGCGTGTTCCGCCAATTTTCCTGCACAATTTACGTCCGCGGAGCGGAACCAATGTTGAGCCGCGCGCGATGAAGCTTAGCGACAGACATTGAGCGTGGCTGTTCGTAATGACGCCAGACCAGACGTTCATCACCAGCGAGCGATCTGGACCGACGAGAACTGTCGCGTGAATGTGGAACCTGCCGTGCCAATGCTGCCGGCGGGTGAGGGGGATGCGCACCGACGGCGCGCAGCCATGGCATATGTACCTACTTGATGCTTCGGTAGGTCGCCGTGCGGATCGTCGCATCGACTTGCTCGGCGTCTTCGCGGCTACCGTCCGATGTTGTCGCGGTCGTGAAGAGGTAGAGTCCGCCCTTTGGCCGCGATACTCCGAAGTAGTAGATCGTCCTCATCGGCTGGCCCGGCAGCTGGCAAGTTGTGACAATCCGAAGTTCGCGCGAACCTTCGGAAGGCAGCGCGCCGGACATGAAGCTGCCTTTGCAGCCTCGCGCTTCAGCTCCAATCACAATCCCTTGGATTTCCGGATCATCGATACGCATCGCCGGAGCAATAAGAAGCGTGCCGATGACCGACGGCGTCGTCCAAACCGCGTCAACGCTCATTTTAGAAGCTTGTTCAGGCGTACCGAGTGAATAGTCGCTCACTTTTCGCCGCTGACATGACATTGGCGAGGAGGATTGCGGCCTCCGCTTGGTGTGCCGGATTGGCGCGGGGTGGTGGTCCTTCGGGTTTTTGACTTGAGGCTGGTCGCCTATCGAAGGGATTCGCCGACCGGGCGACGTTGGTCGGCTGGGTGTATTGCTGCACACAGCTATGGAGCTGAGCGAGCATCGCCGACGTTCCCTCAAGATTGAACGTGAACACCTGATTGGCGGCAGCGACCCTCAGTACAAAGCCACGACGAAATCGACTAAACAGACTCGCGCTATCCGCGAGCTGAACCACCGCGTGCGAGGGATTGATTGCCTCGCCCCGCGCGTGAGTCGGTTCTCCGCCATCGATAGCGAATGCCAAGTTGTAAACTTCACCTGGGGTCAGGCGCCAGGCACGGTTCGCAAAACCCATGCTCCATTGATATTGGCGGTTGATCGAGAACAGCATCGATATTCCGGAGCCATAGTTCGCGGATGCCGCGCAATGGGTAAAGCGTCCATCACGTGCAAATGCGCCGTTCCAATTTCCAACTTTGAATGATCGCAACGACGTCTGGGCGACGGCCATGCCTGCTGTGAACACGACAATTGTTGCTGCGAGTGCAAATACCGAAGGACGCGGATTGCGATGCATACCCTTTCTCCCCCAACGACGCACGTTTGAGCTGAATGTGAAGCCCTCTTCCAATACCGTCATTCAACCATGACGTGTTGTCACTTTCAATTTCTCTTTTCCGACGTAGCAATCTCCCGAGCGCAGCGGCCCTGACGGGACTGGCTTCTGTAGACTGCCAAGGCTTCTGGGATTCCGCGGAGGAAGACCGCAATAATTTCCGGGGGTTGGAGGCGCTTGTTGACCTCGGTCGCTGCGCCAACTCAACCATTCCTTAAGTGCGAGTGTCGTTAATAAGCAGTTGAGACGCCGGGCGGACGAAGGCCTCCGACCCACCGTGACTCCATTGACGCCCAAATAAACCCATGATAGCCCATTTTGTCCCATATGCAGACGAGGCTCCTGACCCCGCCTGCTTGGGACAGGTCTGCGCCGCTACCGCCTCGGTCGGGGCCCTTGCCCAGCCTGATGGCGCCGCATCGCAGACGGTCCGTCCGGGCGGGCTGAGCAAGGGGCGTCATGGACCGCTTTGTTTCCCATTACACGCTGCGCCTCGACGCGAAGGGCCGGGTGTCGATCCCGGCACCGTTTCGCGCGGTGCTGGCGCGCGATGGGTTCGACGGGCTCTACTGCTATCCAGCACTCGACCGGCCGGCGCTCGATGCCGGCGGCAACGCGCTGCTCAAGGAGATCGAGACGCTGATCGAGCGCTTTGCGCCCTATTCGGAGGAGCGCGAGCAGTTTTCGGCGACGCTCTATTCAACCAGCGAAATCCTGAAAGTCGACGGCGAGGGCAGGGTGGTCCTGAGCGAGCCGTTGAAGTCGCATGCCGGCATCGCGGACGCGGTCGCGTTCGCGGGCCACGGACACAAGTTTCAGATCTGGGAGCCGGGTCGTTTCCGCGCGGAACTCGCGGAGGCCACCGAGAAGGTCCGCGCGCTCAAGAAGCAGCTCGGCACCCGGGTAGCGGCGGACGGTCCGCACGGAGCGCGGGAATGATGGCGGGCCGCGGCGGCGGGCAACCTGCTGCCGATGGCGGACTGGCCCGCCACATTCCTGTGCTCGGCCGCCCCGCGGTCGAATTCCTCAACGTCCGCGATGGCGGCGTCTATATCGACGCGACCTTCGGCGCCGGCGGCTATACGCGCGCAATCCTCGATGCTGCGACCTGCAACGTCATTGGCATCGACCGCGATCAGCGCGCGATTGCCGGCGGCTTCGACCTGGTGTCGCGTGCGGAAGGCCGGCTGGTTCTGATCGAGGACCGCTTCTCCAATCTCGAAGGCGTGGCGCGCTCCTGCGGTTATGACGCGGTCGACGGCGTCGTACTTGACGTCGGCGTGTCATCGATGCAGCTCAACGACGCCGCGCGCGGCTTTTCGTTCCGGCTCGATGGTCCCCTCGACATGCGCATGGGTGGCACCGGGCCGAGTGCGGCCGATGTGATTGCGCGCGCGAGTGATCGCGATCTCGCGACGATCATCAAGACGCTCGGTGAAGAGCGTCATGCTCGCGCGGTCGCCCGCGCCATCGTTCGCACCCGTGACGAGACGCCGATCGAGACGACCGGCGCGCTCGCCGATGTCGTCGCCCGCGTCGTGCACGCACGCCCGGGCATGATCCATCCGGCAACGCGTACGTTCCAGGCGCTGCGCATTTTCGTGAACGAAGAGCTGCAAGAGCTTGCGACCGCACTCGAATCCACCGAGCGCGTGTTGCGTCCGGGCGGACGGCTGGTCGTGGTGTCCTTCCATT
Source organism: Hyphomicrobiales bacterium (assembly GCA_009377695.1). GTDB lineage: Bacteria > Pseudomonadota > Alphaproteobacteria > Rhizobiales > Xanthobacteraceae > VAZQ01. Next base: position 14,732 of record WHTP01000071.1, read on the forward strand.
CGCTCGAGGATCGCATCGTCAAATCGTTCCTGGCCGCACGCGGTCGCCGCAGCGCGGGTTCGCGCCATGCGCCGGAAGCGGTGCACACGCCGGAAAGTTTCCGCATCTTGACCGGCCGGCCGCTAACTGCGGGCGAAGCCGAGATCGCCGCCAATCCGCGCGCCCGCTCGGCAAAGCTGCGCGCCGCCGAGCGCACCGACGCACCGGCTGGCGATGAGATTGCCGACCAACTTCTGCCGCGGCTGCCGTCATTGGCAGAGGTCATGGGCGGGAGGCGTAAACCATGATGCGCATCCTCAATATCCTGGTCATCGGCGCGCTCGTTGCGGCGGCCGCCTATGTCTACAAGATCAAGTTCGAGTCGACGCGCCAGGTCGAACGTGTCGCCAAGCTGCGGATGGAGGTTCGGCAGGAGCAGGATGCTATCGCTGCCCTGCGCGCTGAATGGTCGAAGCTCGATACGCCCGCGCGTATTCAAGAACTGGCGAAGCGCCATCTCCCAAACCTCAAGCAGATCGATTCGAGGCAGTTCGATGCGCTGCGCAATCTGCCCGAGCGTCCGCCGGATCTGGTGCCGCCGGATACGGCCGATCCGATCGGTTCGCTGCTCGAACACCCCGATCTGGCCGAGGTTCCGACCTCCAGCATCTCCTCCGCTCCGCGACCCAAGAGGTAGCTCATGCAATCGCCCGCACTGCCCGCGCGCGAAACTCCAGAGCGGGATCTACAGCAGCGCAACACAGACGAGGGCGCTCTACCGGAGCCTTGGCGTCGCCGAGTTCTGCGCAACCTTCTCTACGGGAGGTCGGTCGACCGCGCAGTGAAGGCGCGCGCACGCATCGGGCTTGTAATTGCAGTGTTTGCGCTTTGTTATGCGATCATCGCCGGCAGACTGGTGATGTATGCCGCGACCGACAACACCACTGTGCGCCGCTCTTATTCGGCAGATGCCGTCGCGACCGCGCGGCCTGATATCCTCGACCGCAACGGTGAAATCCTCGCGACCGATGTGCGCACGCCGTCGTTGTTCGCCGAGCCGCATCGCATCATCGACAAGGATGAGGCGATCGAGCTGCTCGCGACCGTGATCCCTGATCTCGATACGGTCGAAGTCCGTGAGCGGCTGTCGTCGCGCCGGCGTTTCGCGTGGCTGCGCCGTGAGATCACGCCCAAGCAGCGCCAGGAAATCCATCGCCTGGGACTGCCCGGCATCGGCTTCATGCACGAGAACAAGCGCGTCTATCCGTCAGGCCCGCTCGTGTCGCATCTGCTCGGTCACGTCAACATCGACAATCAGGGCATCGCGGGAATTGAGAAATGGCTCGACACCCGCGGGCTCGCCGACCTGCATCTCGCAGGACTCGCGCGCGACCGTCTGCAGCAGCCGGTCGAGCTTGCCGTCGACATGCGGGTGCAGCACGCGATGCGCGACGAGTTGGTCAAGGCGCGCACAAAGTACAAGGCATTGGCAGCGGCCGGGTTGGTGCTCGATGCGCGTACCGGCGAGATCGTTTCGATGGTGTCGGTGCCCGACTACAATCCCAACAACCCGCGTGAAGCGCTCGACCCCACCCGCATCAACCGCCTGACCACGGGTGTGTTCGAGCTGGGCTCGACCTTCAAGGCGCTCACGCTGGCGATGGCGCTCGATTCCGGCCGGATGAATCTCAATTCCGTCTTCGACGCGCGCGCGCCGTTGCAATACGGGCGACACACGATCCACGACTATCATGCGCAAAGGCGCATGCTCACCATGCCGGAGGTCTTCACCTATTCGTCAAACATCGGCACGGCCCGCATGGCATTGGCGCTCGGCGTCGAGCACCACAAACAATTCCTGCGCCGGATGGGGCAACTCGATCGGCTGCGTACCGAACTTCCCGAAAGCGCGGAGCCGATCGTCCCGCGGCGCTGGCAGGAGATCAACACGGTGACAATTGCGTTCGGTCACGGGCTCTCGGTCGCACCGCTGCAGGCGATGATGGCAATTTCCGCGATGATGAACGGTGGCTACCTGATCCCGCCGACCTTCCGGAAGCGCACGGAAGAGGAGGCGATGCAGGTCGCGACTCGCGTGCTCAAGCCCGACACCAGCGAGAAGATGCGTTACCTCATGCGCCTCAATGCCGAGAAGGGCACCGCCAAGCGCGCCGATGTCGACGGCTTCTATGTCGGCGGCAAGACGGGGACGTCGGAAAAGGTCGTCAACGGCCGTTACTCCAGGCACAAGCTGCTCAATACCTTCACCGCCGTATTCCCCGCCGATCAGCCGCGCTATCTACTATTGGTGATGCTTGACGAGCCACAGGTCATCCCGGAGACGCACGGCTACGCCACCGCCGGGTGGAACGCGGCGCCGACGGCGGGGCTGATCATCGCGCGGATCGCATCGCTTCTTGGCATCACTCCGCGCTTCGACCTGCCGCCGGCGGATCGGTTCATTCTGGCGAGCGCGCAGCGGCGGTGACGTCACTGCGCAAGCTTGACTGCGTTGCCGGGCATGACAATAGGGTACACTCCCGGTCACCGGTCCGATGACATGAAACTTGCCAAGCTCCTCACAGTCGATGCCGTCAGTGACGCGCGCTTCGCGGATCTCGATGTCCGTGGGATCGCAGCGGACAGCCGCAAGGTCGAGGCCAAGAGCCTGTTTGTGGCGGTCGCCGGGACCAAAGATGATGGCTTGCGCTTCGTAAAAAACGCGGTCGAGGCAGGCGCGGTCGCGATCATGGCCGAAAAGGTGCCGCCGGCGCCGCTGCCCGAGGGCGTCGCCTTCGTCCGCGTCGGCAATGCGCGCCGCGCCCTCGCGGTCGCCGCATCGCGCTTATTCAGGCATCAGCCAGATACCATCGCTGCGGTCACCGGCACCAGCGGCAAGACCTCGGTCGCGGCCTTCACCCGTCAGATTTGGGAAGCGACCGGAGAGGCCGCCGCGAGCATCGGCACGATCGGTCTCGTTGCACCGGGGCGGGAGATTTATGGCTCGCTGACGACACCTGACCCGGTTGCGCTGCATCGCCAACTCGACGAACTGGCGCGTGACGACGTCACTCACCTGGTGCTGGAGGCGTCCTCGCACGGCCTCGATCAGTTCCGCCTTGATGGCGTCCGCATCTCGGCAGGCGCCTTCACCAATATCAGCCGCGATCATCTCGATTATCATCCGACGCTCGAAGCGTATCTCACCGCCAAGCTCCGGCTGTTCGACGAACTGGTGCAGCCGCGCGGCGCGGCGGTGATCGTCGCCGACCACGAGCATTCGGCCGCGGTGGTTGCGGCGGTGAAGCAACGGCGGCTGCGGCTCCTGACGGTCGGCCGGCAAGGGGAGGGCATCCGCCTCACCGACAGCGTGATCGACGGCTTCGCGCAGGTGCTGAAGCTCACCCACGCCGGCACCGACTATACGGTGCGGTTGCCGCTGGTGGGCGGCTTCCAAATCGAGAATGCGCTGACTGCCGCGGGGCTCGCGATCGCGACCGAGAGCGAGCCGCGCGCGGTGTTTGCCGCGCTTGAAGGGCTGAAGGGCGCCAAGGGCAGGCTCGATCTCGCCGGCGTGCGCGATGGCGCACCGATCTTCGTCGATTACGCCCACAAACCGGACGCGCTTGCCAAGGCGCTCGAAGCGCTGCGGCCCTACGCGTCGCGGCAGCTCGTCGTCGTATTCGGATGCGGCGGCGACCGCGACGCCGGCAAGCGTCCGATGATGGGTGCCATCGCCGCCGAGAAGGCCGACCGCGTCATCGTGACCGACGACAATCCGCGCAGCGAGCAGGCGGCCGACATTCGTGCGGCCATCCTGAAATCCGCGCCGGGCGCGATCGAAATCGGCGATCGTAGTGAGGCGATCGCCCGCAGTATTGCGGAGCTGCGCCGGGGAGATGTGCTGTTGATCGCCGGCAAGGGCCACGAAACCGGCCAGATTGTCGGCAACCAGATACTGCCGTTCAGCGACCACGAGGCGGTTGCAGCCGCGTTGCGGGGAATTCCTGTATGAGCAGTGCTCCACTCTGGACCGTCGACGCAATGGCGCAGGCTATGGGTGCCGAGCGTAGCGGCGCGTTGCCGGTGTCGACGTCTGGAATTTCCATCGACAGCCGCCGCATCGGCCGCGGCGAAGCGTTCTTTGCTATCAAAGGCGGCGCCCGCGACGGCCATGAATTCGTTCCGGCGGCGCTTGCCAATGGCGCAGGTCTCGCAGTCGTCGCGGAAAAGGGTAACGCCTATCCGAAGGACGCGCCGCTCCTGGTGGTGCCGGATGTGCTCGAAGGGTTGTGCGAGCTTGCACGCGCCGCGCGCGCACGCTCGCAGGCCCAGGTGATCGGCGTGACTGGTTCGGTCGGCAAGACCGGCACCAAGGAAGCCTTGCGCTTGGCGCTCGAGTCGTCGGGCGAGACGCATACCTCGGTCGCCTCCTACAACAATCATTGGGGCGTTCCGCTCTCGCTCGGGCGCTGTCCTGCGAGCGCGCGCTTTGCCGTTTTCGAGATGGGCATGAACCACGCGGGTGAGATCGAGCCGCTGTCGCGGTTGGTTCAGCCGCATGTCGCGATCGTCACGACCATCGCGCCGGTGCATCTCGAGCATCTCGGCTCGATCGCGGCGATTGCGGACGCCAAAGCGGAAATCTTCCAAGGCCTTGTGCCCGGCGGGGCCGCCGTGATCAATCGCGACATTCCGCAATACCGGCAACTCGCGCAGTCCGCCAAGGCGGCCGGCGCACGGGTCGTGTCCTTTGGTGAGCACGCCAAGGCTGATGCGCGCCTGGTCAAGTCGTCGCTGCGTGCGGATTGCTCGACCGCTCAGGCGCGGATCCTCGGTACCGACGTGACTTACAAGCTTGGTGCGCCCGGCCATCATGTCGTGATGAATTCGCTGGCGGTGCTGGCGGCGGCCCAACTTGCAGGCGCCGACCTTGCGCTCGCGGCACTCGCGCTTGCGGGCCTCGCGCCGCCGACCGGACGCGGCGCGCGCAGCGATCTATATTTGCCCGATGGGTCTGCGCTGCTGATCGACGAGAGCTATAACGCCAATCCCGCCTCGATGCAGGCGGCCATTGCGCTGCTCGGACAGGCGGATATCACCGATAGCGGCCGCCGGATCGCCGTGCTCGGTGATATGCTCGAGCTCGGCCCGAGCGGCGCCGAGCTGCACCGGAGTCTGGTCGAGCCCGTGATGGCGCAGGATATCGACCTCGTCTTCTGTTGCGGGCCGCTGATGCATTCGTTATGGGAGGCCCTTCCATCCGAGCGCCGAGGCGGCTATGCCGAGACCTCGGCCGCGCTCGAACCCCAGGTGCTGGCCGCCGTCCGCGCCGGCGACGCCATCATGATCAAGGGATCGCTCGGATCGCGGATGGGTCCCATCGTCAAGGCGCTGGAAAGGAACTATTCCACGAATGCGCTTGCGGCGCCGAGCCAAGGCTGATCGATGCTTTACTGGCTTTCTTTCTTTGCCGACCAAGTCAATGTCCTCAACGTATTCCGCTACATCACGGTGCGGACCGGCGGTGCGATGATCACTGCGTTGGTCTTCGTGTTCATGGTCGGACCGATGATCATCGGCAAGCTCCGGACGCTACAAGGCAAAGGACAGCCGATCCGCGCCGATGGACCGCAGTCGCACCTCGTCACCAAAAAGGGCACGCCCACCATGGGCGGGCTGATGATGCTGCTCGGGATCGTGGTGGCGGCGCTGCTCTGGGCCAATCTCGGAAACACGTACGTGTGGATCGTGCTGGGAGTGACGCTCGCCTTTGGCGCGATCGGCTTTTACGATGACTACCTCAAGGTCACGCGGCAGACCCATGCCGGGTTCTCCGGAAAGTCCCGAATGGTCTTCGAGGTCCTGGTTGCGGTCGTTGCGTGCTACTTGATCGTGTCGCTCGGCCGCGAGCCGTTTGCGTCGTCGCTCACCTTTCCGTTTTTCAAGGACTGGCTGCTTCCGCTCGGGTGGTTCTTCCTGGTGGTTGGGGCGTTCGTCATCGTCGGCGCCGGCAATGCGGTGAACCTTACGGATGGGCTCGATGGACTGGCGATCGTGCCCGTGATCATCGCCGCGCTCAGCTTCGGCTTGATTGCCTATCTCGCCGGCAACGTGTCGCTGTCGGACTATCTGCAAATCCACTACGTCGCCGGCACCGGCGAGCTTGCGGTGCTGTGCGGCGCGATCATCGGGGCGGGCCTGGGATTCCTCTGGTTCAATGCGCCGCCGGCGTCGATCTTCATGGGTGATACTGGCTCGCTCGCGCTCGGCGGCATGATCGGATCGATCGCGGTGGCCACCAAGCACGAGATCGTGCTGGCGGTGATCGGCGGTCTGTTCGTTCTCGAGGCGGTCTCCGTGATCGTGCAAGTGATCTCGTTCAAGCTGACCGGCAAGCGCGTGTTTCGTATGGCGCCGCTACATCACCACTTCGAGCAGAAGGGATGGACCGAGCCGCAGATCGTGATCCGGTTCTGGATCATTGCGGTCGTGCTGGCGCTGCTGGGTCTCTCCACGCTGAAGCTGCGGTAATGATCCCCGTCACCAGCTTTGCAGGTAAGAAAGTCGCGGTGTTCGGCCTCGGCGGCTCCGGGCTGGTCAGTGCTAGTGCACTGCTTGCCGGCGGGGCTGATGTCATCGGCTGGGATGACAATGAGGAGACGACCGCGAAGGCGACGAGTGCCGGCATTCCGACCGCCGATCTCCGGCAGATCGACTGGTCAAAGGTCTCGGCTCTGGTGCTCGCCCCAGGCGTGCCGCTCACGCATCCCGCGCCGCACTGGACGGTGGGTCTTGCGCGCGCTGCCGCGGTCGAGGTCATCGGCGACATCGAGCTATTCTGCCGCGAGCGCTATCGCCATGCGCCGAACGCGCCATTCGTCGCCATCACCGGCACCAATGGCAAGTCGACCACCACCGCGCTGACCGCGCATCTGCTGGCCTCGGCCGGCTACGATGTCCAGGTCGGCGGCAATATCGGAACTGCGATCCTGTCGCTCGAACCGGCCGCGCCCGGCCGCGTGCACGTCATTGAGGTCTCGTCCTATCAGGTCGACCTCGCACCGTCGCTAGATCCGTCGGTCGGGATCCTGATCAACATCAGCGAAGACCATCTCGACCGCCACGGCACGCTCGCGCACTACGTCGAGGTCAAAGAGCGCCTGGTCGCCGGCGTGCAGGACGGTGGCACGGCGATTGTCGGTGTCGACGACAACTGGTGCCAGGCGGCGGCCGACCGCATCGAGCGTGCGGGCAAGCGCGTGGTGCGCGTGTCGGTGCGCCGACCGCTCGCCGATGGCATCTACGTCGAGGCGGGGCGTATCATCCGGGCTGAGGGCGGTACCGGAACCGAGGTCGCGTTGCTCGGCGGCATTGGTTCGCTGCGCGGCGTGCACAATGCCCAGAATGCCGCCTGTGCGAGCGGTGCCGCGCTCGCGCACGATCTCACGATCGAGCAGATCCAGAATGGCCTGCGCTCGTTCCCAGGGCTCGCCCATCGCATGGAGGAGGTCGGCCGCACCGGGCGCGTGCTGTTCGTCAACGACTCCAAGGCGACCAACGCGGACTCATCCGCGCAGGCGCTGGCCTGTTTTAGCGACATCTATTGGATCGCAGGGGGCAAGCCGAAGAGCGGCGGCCTGTCGACGCTTACCGGCTTCTTCCCACGAATCCGCAAGGCCTATCTGATTGGAGAGGCGGCGGCAGGCTTTGCCGCCGAGCTCGAGGGCCAGGTGCCGCATGTGGTGGCAGGCACGCTCGACCGCGCCGTGGCGCTCGCCGCCCGCGATGCCGAGGCCGCGGATGCTGCAGAACCCGTGGTGCTACTCTCGCCCGCCTGCGCCTCGTTCGATCAGTACCGCAATTTTGAGGTGCGCGGCGACGCCTTCCGCCAGCTCGTGCTGGCGCTGCCGGGGCTTACGCAATCGCATCGCTAACCAGCGTGGCGGTTCAGATGTCCGCAGGCAGGAACGGAACCGCTATGGTGCCGCTCCACCGCACTCGCACGGGCTCTGTGGCGAGTTTGGATTTGAGTCAATGCGATGCATCCAATGGAAATGAGCGGAAACGGACGCGACGCCATCGTCTTGATCGGCGCAGGCATCGTTGGTGTCTGCGCGGCATGGCATTTGCTGCGCCGTGGCGAAAACGTTACGCTGATTGATCGCGACGAGCCGGGGCTCGGCTGTTCGTTTGGGAATGCCGGCGCCTTGAGTTGTGGAAGCGTTGCGCCCTTGGCAATGCCGGGAGTGATGCGCGACGCGTTGACCATGCTGCTCGACCCGTCTGCACCGCTGCGCATCCCACTGCGCTATCTGCCGAAGGCTGCGCCATGGCTGCGTCAGTTCGTGCGTGCGTCGCATCCTGATGACGTGCGTCGTATTTCGCAGGCCTTATCGGGTTTGCTCGCCAATTCGATCGAAAAACATGTCGAAATCCTGGGCGACGTCGGCGTACCCGGCGTCGTTCATCGCACCGGCCAGCTCTATCTCTATCCCGACGAGAAGTGGTTGCGGAAGGACGCCATGTCCTGGCAACTGCGTAAGGATCATGGCCTTCGGATCGAGCGGCTCGGGCGAGAGGGCATCCTTGCGCTCGAACCGGACGTGGGGCCCGATTATGCGATCGGCATGTTCACGCCGGACCAAGGCATGTCGGTCAATCCACATCGGCAGGTCACGGCGATCGCATCGGATTTCGCCCGGCGCGGCGGGGAGATCGTTCGCGACCGCGTGACGACGATCGAGGTCGAGGGCCACCGCGTCAAGGCGGTGTGCGGAGAGAACGCTGTCTATGCCTGCGACCATGCCGTGATTTGTGCGGGCGCATGGTCCACGCAACTGCTCACTGACCTCGGATATGCTCTGCCACTGGAGAGCCAGCGCGGATATCACGTGACGATCCCGTCACCTGGGATCACCGTGAAGCGTCCGGTGGTCGCAGCCGATCGGAAGGTCTTCCTCACTCCGATGGAGGGCGGGCTTCGTGCCGCCGGTACCGTTGAGTTTGGCGGACTGATGCGTGATCCGAACCGCAGGCGCGCGCACTACCTTGTGCGCGACATGTCGCGGGTGTTCCCACGCGTGCAGATCCCGGCCGACTGGTCGTTCTGGATGGGGCATCGGCCGTGCTTTCCAGATTCGTTGCCGGTTATGGGGCCAAGTCGCCATCGTGGCCTGTGGTTCAATTTCGGCCACGGGCATCTCGGACTGACGATGTCGGCTGTGAGCGGCGATATCCTTGCACGCGCGATCCGTGGCGAGCCGTCCAATATCGATCTGGCCCCGTTCTCGTTCGAGCGCTTCGATCGTCACTAAGGCGGTCGCTATCAGTGCATGCCGGCGATGCCGGCCTGCTGCGCGATCTTGCGCCAGCGCGCGACCGCGGTGCTGATGAACTTGCGCAGCTCTTCGGGCGACGGACTGGCAATCGGGATCATGCCGATATTGGCGAGCTGCTTCGCGACCTCTGGCATTGCCATCACATCCCTGATCGCGTCGTGGAGCTTGTTGACGATGTCGGGCGGCGTGCCCGCGGGCGCGAGAATGATCGACCAGTTGGACTCGTCGAAGCCGGGGACGGTATCCGCGATCGGCGGCACGTCGGGTAGTTCCGCCAGCCGTGCTGCCGAACTGACGCCCAGCGCGCGCAGGGTCCCGTTTTTGAGCAGCGGGATCGACGGCGCAGCCGCCGCAAACATCACCGACACACGTCCGGCGACGATGTCGATCACCGCCGGAGCGGTGCCGTTGTAAGGGATGTGGCGAAGATCGATGCCGGTCTGGACCTTGAGCAATTCGGCGAAGAGATGCTGCGAGGTCGCGGCGCCGGGAGACGCATACATGATTTCGCCGGGCCTCTGCTTCGCCTGCGCGATCAGCTCCGCCACCGATTTGACCGGCAGCGATGACGTCGCCACCAGCAGGAACGGATAGTGGGTGACCAGCGCGACTGGCTCAAAGTCCTTATTCGGATCGAAGGGCTGGCGCTTGTAGAGCGTGGGCGCGACGGCGAGGGTGGAGCCCGAGAGCACCAGCGAGTAGCCGTCCGGTGGGGACTTGGCGAGCGCCTGGATCCCGATCACCGCGCCCGCACCCGGGCGGTTCTCGACCACGATCGTTGCCTTCAGGCGATCGGCGAGTTTGCCCTGAATGATCCGGGCGAGCACATCGTTGCCGCCGCCCGGTGGGAACGGTGAGATGATCCGGATCGGCCGATTCGGATAGGTCTGTGCTTCGGCTTGCCCGTAGGCAGGGATCAAGAGCCCGGCGATTGCAAGGAACGTCAGGACAAGTTGTCGTCGTTTCATGTCAACTTTCCAAGCAATTTGCGGGCCACGTCACAGGCCGAGCGCATAGGACGGCCGACGTGGATCGGCCCCGCCTTTGAGCACGCCGCTCTCCTGGTTCGCGACGACCGTGCAGACGGCGCCTGCGAGCCATGTCCAGTCCGGCCACCATGCAATCTTGTGTCCGAGCTTCCCGAGCGCGTCGCCTGTGGCCTTGTCGATCCGGCTCTCCAGATTAAGCAGGCCCGGATGATAGGCGTGCGGTTCGAACGACGATGGGTAGCTATAGGACGCAACGCGCGGTGCTTCGATCGCCTCTTGTGGCTCCATGCCGAACAGGTGGATGTTGAGGAACACCTGCAGCATCGCTTGCGTCTGTACGTCGCCGCCGGGCGTGCCGAACGGCATCTTCATCCTGCCTGGTTGGATCGCGATCGCGGGGCTTGGCGTAAGGCGCGGGCGTTTGCCGGGCGCGACACCGGACGGATGATGAGGATCGCCCCAGTTCTGGCTGCCGCGCGGCGAGGGGATGATGCCCAGTTCAGGGATCACCGGCGCGTTGTAGGAGCCGTCGCTCGGCGTCGCGGCGAACACGTTGCCGTCTTTGTCGATGCAGCAGACATGCGAGGTGTCGAGCTCGGGCGCCGAGAACGCGCGTTCTGGCACCAACCCCGCGAGCGGGGCAGCGTTAGAGAGAGGGGCGCGCTCGGCCGCGAGCTTGCGCGGGTCGCCCGCGGGCGGCATCTCCGGCCAAGCCTTGTCCGGACGGATCATCTCGCGGCGCTTCCTGGCGTAATCGCGCGAAAGCATTGCCTCGATCGGCACGTCGATCATGCGCGGATCGCCGAAATAAGCCTCGCGGTCGGCGAAGGCGAGCTTCACGGCCTCGGTGATGCGGTGCAAGTATTCGACCGAATTGTGCCCGAATTTCCTAAGCTCGGCGGCGTCGAGTAAATTCATCGCCTGCAACAGGGACGGCCCCTGGCACCACGGGCCGCAGGCATAGAGCTTGATGTCGCCGAATGCGGACTCGACCGGTTCGTCGAAGCCCGAACGATAGTTCGCGAGGTCTTCGGCGGAGAGGATGCCACCGTTTTCCTTCTGGTACTTGACGATCGCGCGCGCAATATCGCCGCGATAGAAGGCGTCGCGCGCCGCTGCGAGGCCTGCGTCGCGTCCGCGCGAGCGCGCCGCCGCTTCCTGGTCAGCCATATGTTGCAGTGTGGCGCCGAGCGCCGCTTGCACGAAGACTTCGCCGACCTGCGGTGGGCGTCCGTTCGGCAGATAGAGATCCACGTTTGACGGGAACGCTCGGTACTCGGCTTCGTGATCGGTGATGACCTCATTCATAAGGTCGTAGGTGGGGAAGCCGTCGCGGGCATAGCCGATCGCCGATTTCGCCACCTCGCCGAAGCTCATGGTGCCGAAGCGTTCGAGTGCGGTGATCCAAGCGTCGGGCGCTGCCGGCACGACGGTGCGCATGATCCCTTGCGGGATTTTGCCGCCGTGGTTCTTCATGAAGTAGCTGCGATCGAGCGCACTCGGCCACGTGCCGAGGCCGGGAATCGTGACGACCCGATTTTCCGCAGCGGAGTAGACGATGATTGGGGCGACGCCGGCGACGTTCACGAATTCCGGCTGCACCACGCCGAGCGAGATTCCGGCCGCAACTCCCGCGTCGATGGCATTGCCGCCCGCCTCCAGAATCTTGAAGCCGGCTTCAGCGGCGAGATACTGGGTGGCGGAGATCATGTGGCGGGTGCCCATGATCGTCGGGCGATGGGCTTTCATGTTCTTTCCGTGCGAAAAGGACCGTAACGACAGCGTCGCCGTTACCTTGCCCCAGGATCGCGTCTGACCTCAAGGCCTGGCTAGTGGTCCGATTCCGGTAGGTGCGCTGTCACTTCCGTGCTACGGCTGGGGCTCGCTCAGCGCACGCCTCGCAAGCGGCGGAAATTGGCGCTGTCTACCGTGTCGTCATGGGGACGCGCGGCTCCTGATAACTCGCGCCGATTTAGCTCAATCAGCCGACGAACCGCGATGTCGAAAGCGGAGAGCAGACTCTGCACATCACAACCGCCGCACGGCGTCGCTTCCAGCTCATCCTGATCAAGCCATCGCATTATGATGACGATGGCTACGTCATCCGTTGGTATCGCGCGATTATTCCTTCGAATTCACTTGCCGCCCTTTATGGGATTGCCGCCGATTGTGCCGGTCGGCAAGTCCTGGGTTCGGACACAGCTATCGACATCGAAGCGATCGACGAAACCAACACGCGCGTGGATATACCCAAGTTACTCCGTCGCTTCCGCGCGCATGACGGGTTTGGCATGGTGGCGCTCGTCGGTGTTCAGTCCAATCAGTATCCGCGTGCACTCGACATCGCTCGTCCATTCCGCGAGGCGGGCATCGAGGTTGCGATCGGCGGTTTCCACGTTTCCGGTTGCCTGTCGATGTTGGACGGGCATGCGGTGGGACTTGATGAATGCCGTGCGATGGGCGTCAGCATCTTTGCGGGTGAGGCCGAGAACCATTTCGATACAGTGTTGCAGGACGCCGCGAGCCGAGGGCTCCAGTCCGTCTACAACGTCCTGAAGACGATCCCGGCCATGGCTGGCACGCCTGCGCCGTTCCTGCCCAAGCAGTATGTGGCGCGAACGCTTGGTCTCAGTGCGAGCTTCGACGCCGGTCGTGGTTGCCCCTACCAGTGTTCGTTCTGCACGATCATCAACGTTCAGGGGCGCAAGTCACGCTACCGCTCGCCCGATGACATTGAGCATCTGGTTCGCCTCAACTGGGCTCAGGGTATTTGCAAGTTCTTCATCACCGACGACAATTTCTCGCGAAACGAGCAGTGGGAATCCATTTTCGATCGCTTGATCAGCTTGCGTGCGGAAGGGATTCCGCTCGGGCTGATGATTCAGGTCGATACGCTGTGCCACAAGATACCGAATTTTATCGAGAAGGCGCACCGAGCGGGCGTGACGCGGGTTTTCATTGGGTTGGAAAATATCAATCCGGACAATCTGGCGGGGGCGAAAAAGCGCCAGAACAAGATCACCGAGTACCGCGCGATGCTGCTCGCCTGGAAGTCTTGCGGCATCATGACTCTCGCCGGATACATATTGGGGTTTCCGGCCGATACACCGGCATCAATTCGGCGCGATGTCGCGATCATTCAAAAAGAACTACCGATCGATGTGCTTGAGTTCTTTTGCCTGACGCCGCTTCCCGGCTCCGAGGATCATCAATCGCTCTGGAGGGCCGGCATCGACATGGAGCCTGATCTCAATATCTACGATGTCGAGCATGTGTGCACGGCTCATCCCAAAATGACCAAGCGACAATGGGAGGAAATCTATCGAGACGCTTGGTCTCTGTATTACAGTCCTGAGCATATGAGGACCTTGTTGCGACGTGCGGCAGCAACGCGAGTTCCGCTCAATAGCTTGTTGAAGGTGCTCGTCATGTTTGCGACCTCCGTGCAAATTGAAAATGTTCATCCCCTGCAGGCGGGGGTGCTGCGCCTCAAGCATCCCTCGGAGCGCCGCCACGGGCTCGCGCGTGAAAATGCGCTGATCTTTTGGGGGAAATTTGCATGGGAAACTATCAGCAAGCACGCTCGCCTGGTTGGCGTGATCGGGCGGCTTGTGCGCATGAGGCTTGCGATAGGCTGGGATCGCGACGCGCTCAGATATTCAGATCTGGCCCTAACGCCAGTCAGCGAAGATGAAGCAGAAACGCATGAACTGCTGACGCAAACAACCGCGGCACGCGCGGCGGTTGCGCACGTCAGGAAGATTTCCGAATTGACCGGCGGCGGCAGGGTTGCTGCTCGACGCTAGTGTGGCGGTTCAGAAGTCCGCATCATTCTCGCGGCGAGTCGGACATGCGGACTTCTGAACCAAGCCACGCTGGCAATCGTGTGGGTTCGCGGGACTGTCGGTCGCGGCTATTGTGATCGGGGTCCTGCGAATGCAGAACTCCCCATCGGTCGTCCAGGCCCCGTCGGTCGCTTTTTGACGGGAGCGGCGATCAGCCCTTCCCGTATCGCCTGCTTGCGCGCGAGCTTGCGCGCGCGGCGGATCGCTTCCGCCTTTTCCCGTGCCGATTTTTCCGACGGCTTCTCATAAAACCGCCGACGCTTCATCTCCCGGAATACGCCTTCACGCTGCATTTTCTTTTTCAGGACACGCATCGCCTGATCGACGTTGTTGTCACGGACGAGCACTTGCAAGGTTTCTATCCTTCGAGGTTTCAGAATAGTCGTGAACGGCGCACGATCACGGATGTCGCGCATTCCATTGAATTGGTGGTGTCGAGGCCGCGCTTATGCAGCAAATCAACGAAATGGGCACGGAGCTCTCCCGCTATCGTACGGCGGGAGCACCAGTGATCTCAGCTTCGGCGCGGTGGATGCCGATATTGCCACCAATATGGCGTGCGCGCGCCGTGATAGCCAGCCTTTTCGCTCTTAATCTCGTGATTAATCGGCTTGTGCGTGACTTTGGAGCTTGCGGTTCCGGTGGCCGCACCCCATGTATCAGCTAACTAGCTTTCGGCCAGATGGCTTGACCGGATGGCCCGACCCAGATGACTCGGTCGCTTTGTCGGCCTCGCGCTTCGCGCGCCTTTGACCTCAGCCATAAGCTTCGAGACCGGAACCTCATCCATTGGGTACGCCGCTTAATGGCGCGGTCATCAACGAAAGCTCGAAAATTAGACCTTCATTTCAGACGCCTGTGCGCGGTCTGGACGCGACTAGCGTCGATCAAGGACAACGGAGAGAAGACGACATGCCAACTTCAACTGAATTGCGGCAGAATGCGGAGGCAAGGTTCAAGAAGAAAGAACTGCAGCGCCTTGATAATTCTGCAGCCATGGCTGAGTACGAGGCGGCCAGTCGCGCGACGATCGAAAAGACGGCTCGATTGCGAGCCCTTCGATTATCGCAAGATGTTGCCGCTCGTCCGTCGCCTGCGGCATCGAAGGGGAAACATCCGACCAATATGCGTGTCCGGAAAGCAGCGTCTGCGGCCTAAGGCCTAAGCGTCCGGAACGAATGGTCCGGCCCATCGCTGGGTTTGGGGTCGCGGACGAATGCCCCGATTCCGAAGCTCTTCCATTTCGCAGCGGCCTCTTTACGAACTTCGGAGAAGGATACTAGTGGAGTGGATTTGACATTCGCTACCCCGTTGACCGCAGACTCCCAAAGCGAATGTCAAATCCAAAACTCCACTAGCAGCTTATATTTGCTAGTGGTCCTTTGATTCTAACATTCGCAAAGTCGCCCGCTGAGAAGGG
>WHTP01000212.1 GCA_009377695.1 Hyphomicrobiales bacterium
GGATGTCCGAGATCGAGCGGTTGGAGGAGGCGAGCGAGACGACCTCGGGCAGGGCGAACAGCCCGAGCACAACCGGCACCAGCGGCAAGCCGTCGAGAAGATAGGTGAAGCCCATCCAATAGCGCGGGATCGCGAGCTGCTCGGCATAGCCGATCTGCGAAAGCAGCAGCCCGAGGCCGGCGGCGGTCAGTCCTTTCAGGATCGACCGGCCGCTCAGCGCGCCGACCATGGTCAGGCCGAGCAGCCCGAGCATGAAGAACTCCGGCTTGGCGAAAGCCAGCACGATCGGCTGCACGATGGGAATCGAAAGGCCCATGACGAGCGCACCGAGCACCCCGCCGATGGCGGAGCAGGTGAATGCGGCGCCGAAAGCCCGCGACGCTTCGCCGCGTTTCGCCATCGGGAAGCCGTCGAGCACCGTTGCCTGCGCCGCCGCTGTTCCTGGCACCCCGATCAGCACCGCCGGTATGCTGTCGCTCGTTGTGGTGACGGCATACATCCCGAGCAGGAACGAAAATGCCGAGACCGGATCCATGCCGAACGTGAACGGCAGGATGATCGCCATGCCGGAAAGCCCGGACAGGCCGGGCACGGCTCCGAAATAGATGCCGAGCGCGATGCCGAAGAACAGATATCCGATGGCGGGCCATTGCACCGCGGAAATCAGTCCGGCGACGGCGCTCTCAAGCATCGAACATGATTCCGTTACTTGTGTCGGTGCGCGCGAACCTGCGATGCGATGGAGCTTGACCGGCGGGCGCACCGCCGCCCGCTTCCGGTGCGGCGCCAACCCGCCGGGAAGAAGATGCCTGGCCGAGCTCTACTTCTTGACCAGACGGTCGCCGAACTCCTTGAGGTAGGTCTTGACCTCGGGCTTGACCTTGGCCAGTCCGGCCATGACTTCCTCGCCGTCGTTGCCGGAAACGAGCACGGGGTCGGAGCGGACCACCTTCGAATAGTCGCGGATGAACTGCGGATCCTTCCACAACGCGACGATGGCCGCGCGCATCGTGGACACGGCTTCCTGGGGCGCCTTCGGCGGCATGAAGAAGGTACGGAACACCGCGGTCTGCGCATCAACAGCCGCGCGCAGGGCTTCATAGGCGACGCCGGACGGCTTCTGGCCGCCCTTCACCGATGCGAAGAACTCCTCGAACGTCGGCAGTTCGGGCACCACGGGGCTGCGCGGATATGTCCCGCCTTTGCCGGGCGGGGCGACCTGCCACAGCGGAATGACGATGCCGTGCTTCGCCATCGTCGGTTCGATCGAGGCGCGCCAGCCGGGCAGGGACGAGTTCGCGAGCTGTCCCTCGTTCTGCAGGATCGCCGTCTCGACCTCCTTGAGCCCGCGATAGCCGGTCACCGCCCTGAACTTCACGCCCAACAGTTGGAGCGCGAGCGCCTGCTGGATCGTGTTGGTGTTGTGGGCGTCGAGCGACAGCGCCTTGAACTCGCTAGCCCTCATGATGTCGGTCGCGACCGTGATCCCGGGCGGCGTGTCCTTGCGCATGTAGACCACCACCGGGTTCTGCACGCCGCCGAGCAGCGCGAAATCGGAGAACCGGACCCGCATTCCGGGAAAGCCGAGCAACTCGGCGATCGGATTCCATGTGAAAAAGCCCATGGTCTCGCCATCCGGCCTGGCGACTTCTCCGAGGAAATTGCTGCCGATCATTCCGCCGGCGCCGCCTATGTTCTTGACGATGATGGTCGGCTTGCCCGGGATATGCGCGGGGAGGTGCTGCGCGATGATCCGGCCCTCGATGTCGGTCGGACCGCCGGCGGGATAGTTGATGATCATCGTGATCGTCTTGCCCTTGTACATCTGGGCGTGGGTGCTCCCTGGAATGGCGGCGACAAACGCGACGATGCCAAGGGCGATCAGCATCTTGCGAACCATGGAACCAGCCTCCCTGCTTGCGTTCAACCTCTCATTGGGCGTCGTAGCGACATGCAACATGATCCAAGGTCGTTCTGCAACTCCAAGAAGCATTCCAAAAAAAGCAGCGGGCGGCGGAGATGGCCCCGCCGCCCGCAACGCCTTCGAGCGCTTTGCACCGGTCCAGGGCTGTTCGCCCCGGCCGCCGCAGCGCTATTTCTTTGCCAGCTTTTCCCTCTGGTCGGTCAGCATCGTGCCGAGCTTGAACGGCTCGAATGTCGGCTTGTAGCCCTTCTCGTCGAGGAACTGGCGCAGGCCCGTGTTGTAGGAATCTTCCTTGTCGGCGACCTTGATCGCCTGACCTTTGACAGCGAGATACTCGTAGGCCTGCGGGACGTCCATCGTGCGCACGTGACGAATCGCCTGCTTGGTGGCGCGCAGCACGGCAGGGCTCTTCTTCATCAGCCGCTCGGCCAGGTTGGTGACCGAATCCTCGAGCTTTTCGAGCGGCACGGCAAAGTTGATCATGCCGATGCGTGCCGCTTCATTGCCGTCGAAGGGGTCGCCGAGGCAGGCGTAATAGAGCGCGTGACGTGGCAGCACCGCGTCGATCACCGCCTTTGAAACCAGCGCACCGGGCAGGATGCCCCAGTTCACCTCCGAGAGCGAGAAGGTCGCGTTCTCCGCGGCGATGGCGAAGTCGCAGGCCAGGAGCTGCATGAAGGCGCCGCCGACGCAGTAGCCATGGACCATCGCGATGGTCGGCTTGTCATACTGATAGAGACGCTCCCAGCGCCAGCGGTTGGCTGCCGCTGCCGCGCGTTTGCGTTCGCCGGGATTCGCTTCAAGCTCGCGGAAGAACTTCTTCAAATCCTGGCCCGCGCTGAAGTTTCCGCCTTCGCCGGTGACCACGACCACTTGCGCGTCGTCGTCGACCTCGAGCCGCGCCAGCGCGTCGTCCATTTCGTAATGCAGCGCGGGGCTCATGGCATTGCGCTTGTCCGGGCGATTGAGCGCGGTCCAGGCGATGCCGTCGCTGATCCTGACCTTCACGAATTCGTATTTGTACTCAGCCATGGGCTATTCCTCCAATTGCGATGGGTCATGAGTTACGGAGCGTGGCCGTTCAGGCGCTACCTCCGGGCGTTGGGATCATCATCCGTATATGCGCAGTACATGCCGGGCAAGCGCCATCCTGAGGATCTTGATCGGTCCCTCGGTGATCATCATGCTGCGCTGGTCTCTCCAGAAATTCTCGATCGGCAGGTCGGTCGCCAAGCCCATGCCGCCGCGGATCTCCATGCAGCGGTCGGCTGCGACAAACGACTGAGTGTCGCAGAATATCTTCGCCATGTAGGCTTCGGCGCGGATGTCGCGACCCCTGATCGTATTTCTAGGCGGCGTCGTAGATCATGAGGCGGAGCTGACGCGCTGCTGGGCGTAGCTTGAGCCGAGCTCCAGGCATCGTTCGATCACGCCGATCCCGCGGGCGCCGTGACGCATGCGACCGACGTTGAGCCAGTGCTGCGCGTGCTTGAAGCCGTTGCCTTCCCTCGCCGATGCGATTCTCGACCGGAACCTTGACGTCCTCGAGGGCGATTCCTCAGGGGCGATCGTCGACCACCAGTTCCTGCGAACGGATGAGTTTCACACTCTTCGACTTCATGTCGACGATGAAGGCGGAAATGCCGTCGCGCGATCCCTTGGGGCGGTCGGTCGCCGCGATCAACTGCGTGTAATGCGCGTCGTCGGCTGCAGTGATAAACCACTTGACGCCGTTGATGACGTAATGATCGCCCTGGCGGACGGGTGGTCCGCATGCTGCCCGGATCCCCGCCGCCCTCCGGCTCGGCTGCGCCAGGCATCAGTTGAGCTCGCCGCGGATAGTCGGCAGCAGGTACTTCTTCGTCTGCTCTTCATTGAGATGGTACAGGATCGGGCTGACGTTCGGTCCGAATATGTCGCCGCAGCGCGATGCTGCGGGCAAGCTCGGACCAGGCCGTGACCTTGGCTATCAGGCCGAGCTCCAGTCCGCCATATTCGCGCGGCACGTCGTAGCCAGCAAGCCCGAGCGCCTTCGCCTTGGTCTCCAGATGCTTGCGCATCTCGGGCTTGAGTTTGTGCCCGTTGCGGGTCTCGCGCTCGATCGGGATCATCTCCTTGTCCACGAACTTGCGCACGGTCTCTTTGAGCATCCGGATTTCGTCCGGAAGGTCGAAATTCATGCCGCCTCCGGAAATAGCGTCGGCCGCATCGTCCATCCATCGCTCCGGTGCTTAGCGCATCGCAATCGTGGGATGCTACACGGATTTCTCATCGCTCCGCGGGACGCAGCGAACGTCGACCGCGCGCACGCCCTCGCCGCCGGCGAGCACGATCATCGGATTGATCTCGACATCCGACAGCCAATTGCGGTGCTGCATGAATATTCGCGAAAGACCGACCATCGCGCGCACGACGGCGTCGGTGTCGCGCGGCGCCCGTCCGCGGAACGGGCCGAGCAGCGGCGCGCTCCGCAGCGATCGGATCATTTCGCGCGCGGTCGCTTCGTCCACCGGCAGCAGGCGGATGGCGACGTCGCGGAGCACCTCGACCAGCACGCCGCCGAGGCCCACCACCATGAACGGACCGAATTGCGGATCCTCGCGCACGCCGACGATCATCTCGAGCCCGTCGACCATCTCCTGCACCAGGAAGCC
>WHTP01000052.1 GCA_009377695.1 Hyphomicrobiales bacterium
CGAAGGAGACCACGGCGACCGCCGTGCAGGCGAAGCCAGTGGTCTTTCTCGATGTGCCGGAGGTGCTGGTCAATCTGTCGAGCACCGGCGCCGAGCGCACACAATATCTCAAGGTCAAGGTCGTGCTCGAACTGCCCGACGCGACGCTCACGCCGCAGATCCAGAGCACGATGCCGCGGGTCATGGACGCGTTCCAGACCTATCTGCGTGAGTTGCGCCCGACCGATCTCGACGGCTCCGCCGGCCTCTACCGGCTCAAGGAAGAGCTGACCCGCCGCGTGAATGCGGCGATCGCGCCGGGCCGTATCAACGCGGTGCTGTTCAAGGAAATCATCGTCCAGTGACGCTCGGAAAAGACCAGATCGACCAGGACGCGCTCGCCGCCGAGTGGGGCTTGGCGCTTGAGGCTGACGGCGCGGTCGCGAGCGGTGAGACCTTCGCTGACGGCGAAGCGCAAAGCGCCGACGAAGCGGCCTCGCAATGGGCCGCGATGGCCGGCGACGGCTCGAACTTCATGCAGGGCGCCAAGGGCGGTGCCGAACGCGTTCTCAATCAAGAGGAAATCGACAGCCTCCTCGGATTCAGCCTCGCCGATATCTCGCTCAATGACAATTCCGGCATTCGCGCGATCATCGACTCCGCGATGGTCTCCTACGAGCGTCTGCCGATGCTCGAAATCGTCTTCGACCGGCTGGTCCGGTTGATGACGACGTCGCTGCGCAATTTCACCTCGGACAACGTCGAAGTCTCGCTCGACCGCATCACCTCGGTGCGCTTCGGCGATTATCTCAACTCGATCCCGCTGCCCGCAATCCTTGGCGTGTTCAAGGCCGAGGAGTGGGACAATTTCGGGCTGATCACGGTCAATTCGAGCCTGATCTATTCGATCATCGACGTGCTGCTCGGCGGCCGCCGCGGCCAGACCGCGATCCGGGTCGAAGGCCGGCCCTATACGACGATCGAATCCAATCTCGTGAAGCGTATGATCGAGGTCGTGCTCGCCGACGCCGAACTTGCTTTCAAGCCGTTGTCTCCAGTCAAGTTCAACATCGACCGGCTGGAGACCAACCCGCGGTTTGCCGCGATCTCGCGGCCGGCCAACGCCGCGATCCTGGTGCGCCTGCGCATCGACATGGAAGATCGCGGCGGCACCGTCGAGCTGCTCTTGCCCTACGCGACCATCGAGCCCATCCGCGACGTGCTGCTGCAGATGTTCATGGGCGAGAAATTCGGCCGCGACCCGATCTGGGAAGGCCATCTCGCGACCGAGATCGGCCAGGCCGAGATCGCGGTCGAGGCCGTGCTTTACGAGGCGAAGCTTCCGTTGCGGGAATTGATGCGGCTCGACGTCGGCGACACGCTGACGCTCGAGATCAAGCCGGACGCCAACGTTGCGGTCCGCTGCGGCGACGTGATCCTGACCGAAGGGCGCATGGGCCGCGTCGGCGATCGTGTCGCCGTGCGCGTCGGCAAGACGCTGCGCCGATCAAGGACAACATTGGCGATGTTCGAAGGTACGGACACGCCGGCAAACAGGAGAGAGGCACCGTGAGCTTCGGATTGATCATCGAGATCCTTGTCGCGGCCTTGCTGATGCTCACGATCGGCTATTGCTACACGCTCAACCGCCGGCTGGAGCGGCTGCGCGCCGACGAGCAATCCCTGAAGGGCACGATCGCCGAACTGATCACCGCGACCGAAATCGCGGAGCGCGCGGTCGGCGAGCTCAAGCGCGCCGCACAGGAGAATGACGGAACGCTCGGCGAGCGGGTGAGGGCGGCCGAGCGTTACTGCGTCGAGCTTGATCGTCAGGTCGCGGCCGGCGACGTCGTGCTCACGCGGCTGTCCCGCGTCGTGGTGGCGGCGCGCTCGCTGCAGGATGTGCCGTCGGCTGTGACCGCGCCCGATCCCAAGGCGGTTGCGGCGGCCGCGCGGTCATTTTCGGATCGCTTGCGCGACCGCGCGGGCGCGAAGGCGGCATGACAAGGCTGCTTCGCGATTTCCGGCTCATCCCGGTCGTGCTGGTCGCGATCAGCGCGCTGTTCGTCCTGAAATCGACGGGGCTGATCTTCAACGGCGGCTACACGCTGGTCGGCGCGGATCACGGTGACATCACCGGGACGGTGACCCCGGACCCTCAGACCACGCCCACCGTCATGGAAATGCCTCCAGCGTTGCCCGAGCGCTCCTGGGCGCAGCAGATGTTCAATTTTCCGGACATCACTGGATCGGTCAGTGCGCCGTCCGGCGGGAAGCAGGAGCCGCAGGCGAAAGCCAAATCCGCCGCCAAGGACCCACCGCCGTCTCCCAACGGGACGCCAATTCAGCTCGCAGATGGGCGCATCCTTTCGCCGGCCGAACGGGCGGTGCTGGAGCGCTTGGGTGAGCGGCGCGCCGAACTGGAGGCGCGTGCGAAAGAGCTCGAGATGCGCGAGAGCGTCGCGCTTGCGGCCGAGAAGCGGCTCGAAAGCCGGCTCGCGCAGCTCAAGCAGCTTGAGGCGCAGATCAATGACGTGGTGCGCGCCCGGGACGAGGGCGAGGCGGCGCGCATCAAGAACCTTGTCACGATGTACGAGAACATGAGGCCGAAGGACGCGGCTCGCGTCTTCGACCGCCTCGACCTGCGGATCCTGGTCGAGGTATCGACGCAGATCAATCCGCGGCGCATGTCCGATATCCTGGCGCAGATGTCGCCGGAAGCGGCCGAGCGGCTGACGGTCGAGCTGGCGACCCGGGCGAAAGACAAGCCGTCGGCCGAACTCCCCAAGATCGTCGGCATCCCGACTGCGAATTGAGATCTTTCCTGCCAAGGCCACGCGGTCCAATCTCGATCCGTCATCCTTCGAGGCTCGGCCTTCGGCCGAGCACCTCAGGATGACGGATTGTAGAGCTGAGGCCGATGCTCGATCCGTCCCTCAGCAAATTCATCCGCCACCATCTTCGCCACGGTTAAGCGCGCATTAAACGGCGCGGCCTAGTCTGCCGTCCACCGGGCGTGCGGCCGGGCAGTTCCGACCAGAAGGTTGTGTTGCGTGCGTAACGTGTTGAGGACAGCGTGGCGGGCTGGCAGGCCTGCCGTGGTTCATCTTATTGCGTGCCTGATTGCGCTGTCGTCGTGGATGGGCCTCTCGCGGCCCGGGCTCGCCCAGGCGTTAAAGGGTGAGGTGTTTGCGACCGTCGAGAATGGATATGCGCGCCTTGCCTTCAAGTTTGCCGATCAGGTCGATGCTGAAGTCCGTCTCGCAAACAACGTCCTCACCATCAATTTCCCGCGGCCGGTCGACGTTGCGATCGAGCGCCTCAGCTCCCGTGCCGCCGGCTATGTGAGCGCCGCGCGTCGCGATCCCGACGGCAAGGGCATCCGGATCGCGCTCTCCCGCAAGGTGACGATGAGTTCGATAGCCGCCGCCGAGCGGCTGTTCGTCGATCTGTTGCCGGACACCTGGACCGGGGCGGCACCCGGGCTGCCGCGCGAGGTCATCGAGGATCTGGCCAAGCGCGCGCGCGAAGGCGAGCGGCGTATGCGCCAGCAGCGGGCGCTGGCGGAGCAGAACAAGGCGGCGCCGATCCGGGTGAGGGCCGTCACCCAGCCGACATTCACCCGTTATGTCTTCGACCTGCCCGAGCTTATCGGAGTCTCGGCCGACAATACCCGGGAACGGCTCACGCTCACCTTCGACGCGACGCTGCGCTTCGATCTGGCGGACGCCAAGGCAACGCTGCCGCCGGTCATCGAATCGATCGAGAGCGAAGGCGACCAGAATGTCGTGGTGGTGCGCTTCAACTTCGCAAAGCGCGTCGATGTCCGCACCTTCCGCGAAGACAACAGCTTTGTCGTTAACGTCGAGGGTATGGAGCGCAGGTCGAGCCGCCAGAATGGCGCAGTGAGGTCGGACGAATTGTCGTCGATGGCAGCGGAATTGGCCGAGCGCCCGAACGCGCCGAATGGGGCGTTGCCGAAGCCGGCGCCGGTGCAGGCCGCGCCGCCACCGTCCGTTCCGGTCGCTGCGCCGCCGCAAGTCGCGCAGCAGGCGTCGCCGGCGTCGCCGCAGGTCCAGTCGCCGCCGGCCGTTCCAGCAGCACAACTGCCACAGGACGCGACGTTGCCCGACAACGCCGGTGGCGCCGTCCGGGCTACGGTCAAGCGCAACGGGGAGGGGCTCAGCATCGCATTTCCGTTCGCCGCCCAGACCCCGGCCGCCATCTTTCGCCGCGCGGACACCGTGTGGATGGTTTTCGACACCGAGACCCCCATCTCCATCGCGGCGCTGACTGCGGAGCAGAGCAAGGGGATCCGAAGCGCGTCGGCAACGCGCGTGCGGAACGCCACGCTGGTTCGTGTGAAGCTTAAACGGCCCCAGTTAATCAGCGTCGCTGCTGACGGAAACGGCTGGGTCGTGACCCTGGCCAACGAGATGATCGAGCCGACGCGTCCGCTCCTGATCGGCCGGACCATCGCCGCCTCCGCGCATTCGAGCGTCACCATCGCGATTGAGCAGGCGCGCAGCTTGCACCGTCTCGCAGATCCTGACGTCGGCGACACGCTCACCGTCATCACGGCGGCCGCGCCGGCGCGTGGCTTTCTCAAGTCGCAGGATTTTGTCGAGTTTCGGGCGCTCGCCTCGGCCCACGGCATCGCCCTGCAGTCGCTGGCGGACGATCTCACCACCGAGCTCTCGGTCGACAAGGTCGTGGTGTCGCGGCCCGCAGGATTGTCCCTGTCGGCGGCCGTGGGGGCTTCGAACACCCAGTCGCAGTTTCGTCGGCAGGTCCTTGACCTCCAGTCCTGGGGATTTGACCGCCAGGCCGATTTTGCCGAGCGCAGCACACAGTTGATGATGGCCGCGGCCGACGCGCCGGCCTCGAAGCGGCTTCCGGCGCGATGCGATCTCGCGCGCTTCTATCTCGCCCGCGATATGTACACGGAGGCGAAGGCGGTACTCGATGTCGCGCTGGCGGACGATCCGCCCTCGGCCGAAGATTCCGCGCCGGTGGTGTTGCGCGCGGTCGCCAATGTCATGATCGGGCGTCCCGACGCGGCGATGAAGGATCTGTCGAATCCCTTCGTCGGCGATCGGCACGACGCCCCGCTGTGGCGGGCGCTGGCCAATGCCCGGCTTGGGAAGTGGACCGAGGCGCGCGACGGCTTCCGTGAGGCCGAGACCGCCATGACGACGCTACCGATCGAATTCCAGCGCGTGATGCTCAGGGACATGCTGCGCGCCTCGCTCGAAACTGGCGACATAACCGGGGCGGTCAGCCGCCTCAACGAGTTCGAACTGGTCGGTGTCCCGCGCGAGATGGAGCCTGCGATCTCCGTCTTGAGCGG
This sequence comes from Hyphomicrobiales bacterium, assembly GCA_009377695.1. Taxonomy (GTDB): domain Bacteria; phylum Pseudomonadota; class Alphaproteobacteria; order Rhizobiales; family Xanthobacteraceae; genus VAZQ01. The sequence continues at coordinate 5,330 of WHTP01000052.1, forward strand.
CCGGCTGGCCGAGGGTCTCGGCCGGATCGGGGATGCGCTGCGCGCTTATCGCGCGGCCCATGATTCATGGGATCGCGGAGCCGCGGCGGAGGGGAGGTTGCGTGAGGTCCAGCTCCAGCATCGGACGGGCAGCCGCGACCGCACCGCCGCCATCGACGCGCTCGAAACGTTGACGACGATCTGGCGCGGCGACCAGATCGAGGTCGAGGCGCTGTCGCTGCTCGGACGTCTCTACACGGAAGAGGCGCGCTATCGCGACGCCTTCAATGTCATGCGCACGACGCTCAAGGCGCATCCGAACTCGGACACGACGCGGCGCATCCAGGACGAGGCGATGTCGACCTTCGACAGCGTCTTCCTGGCGGGGAAGGGCGACGCGCTGCCGGCAATCGATGCGCTCGCCTTGTTCTATGATTTCCGTGAGCTGACCCCGATCGGCCGGCGCGGCGACGAGATGATCCGGCGTCTCGCTGACCGGTTGGTCGCGGTCGATCTGCTCTACCAGGCCGGCGAGCTGTTGCAGCACCAGGTCGACCACCGGCTGCAGGGCGCAGCGCGTGCGCAGGTCGCCTCGCGCCTCGCAGTGATCTACATGATGGAGCGCAAGGCTGCGAGCGCGCTGGCGGTGTTGCGCGCAACGCGCGTGTCCGATCTCAATAACAATATGCGCAATCAGCGCTTGCTGCTTGAAGCGCGGGCGCTTTCCGAGTTGGGACGCCATGACGTCGCCTACGAGGTGATTGCCAATATCCCCGGTCGCGCAGCGATCCGGCTGCGCTCCGATATCCTGTGGGCGTCGAAAAAGTGGACGGGTGCGGCGGAGCAGCTCGAGCTCCTGCACGGCGATCGCTGGAAGGAATTCGCGCCGCTCACCGATCTTGAGCGTACCGACATCATGCGCGCCGCGATCGGATACGCCCTCGGCGACGACGCGCTCGGGCTCTCGCGGTTCCGCGAACGCTATGTCGCCAAGATGGGCGAGGGCCCGGATGCCCGCGCCTTTGACGTGGTCACGGCGCCGGTCGAGGCCTCCGGCACCGAGTTTCGGGACATCGCCCGCTCGATTGCCGCGGTCGATACGCTCGAGGCATTCCTGCGCGACCTGCGCGCGCGCTATCCCGAGACCGGCGCGACGCCGTCGGTTCAGCGGGCGATCCAGCCGTCGACCGCGGGCTGACACTTTGCCAGAGTGGGCGCCGCCCCACTCGATTATCCATCATCTGGTAGAATCGCTGGCATGCCATGCGTCGGTGTGTCATGCGCCATGACGCAGGGCTGCGCGCTTGCGCGGGCTTTGCCGCGTGTAGCAATGTGCCCGGGGCAATCACAAACCGGGAACCAGAATGGCTAATCTCAAAAAAGTCCGTACCGACGTTGTCGGCAGCCTGCTGCGGCCGCAGGCATTAAGGGAAGAGCGCGCCTGCTTCGACGAGGGCAAGCTGAGCGCGGAGGAAATGCGCGCACGCGAGGATAAGGCGATCCGCGACGCGGTGCACCTGCAAGAAGGCGTCGGTCTGGACGTGATCACCGACGGCGAGATGCGGCGGTTGAATTTCCAGGACAGCTTTGGCGAGGCGGTCGAGGGCTTTGATGCCGCGCGCTCCACCATCAAGAGCACCGAACGCCGTGTCGAGGGGGCGAGTCCCGGCCGGCGCTGGGACGTCCGCGAAATACACGATGTGGGGACACCGGTCTCCCATCGCCGGCCTGCGAAAGAGCGGCTGCGGCTCGCGCGCAACGTCCCGCTCGAGGAATATGAGTTCGTCGCCAAGGTCGCGAAGGCGCCGGCCAAGGTGTCGCTGATCGGGCCGGACCGCATCTCGCAGCGCTTCGACCATCAGAACTCGACCGGTGTCTACAAAGGCATCGATGATTTCGTGGACGACGTCGTGCGGATCGAGCGCGAGATCGTGGAAAGCCTGGTCAAGGCCGGATGCCGCTACATCCACATCGATGCGCCCGGCTTCACGGCCTATGTCGACAAGCCGACGATGGAGCAGATGAAGGCGCGCGGCGAGGATCCGATGGAGAATTTCTCCCGCTCGCTCAAGGCCGAATCCAAGGTGGTCGAGAACCTGGGTGAGGTGGCGACCGGCATCCATCTCTGTCGCGGCAACCAGCGCAGCATGTGGCATCGCGAGGGCACCTACGATGCCATCGACGAGCGGCTGTTCAACGAGCTCGCCCATGATCGGTTCATGCTCGAATACGACACCCCGCGCGCCGGCAGTTTTGAGCCGTTGCGCTTCGTGCCCAAGGGGAAGGTCGTCGTGCTCGGTCTCGTGAGCACCAAGACATCCGAGATGGAGACCGTCGACGGCCTCAAGCGGCGGATCGACGAGGCAACGAAGTTCATCCCCCTCGACCAGCTCGCCATCAGCCCGCAATGCGGCTTCGCCTCCGACGTGGTGGGCAATCTCATCAGCGCCGACGAGCAGAAGCGCAAGCTTGAGCTGGTTGTGGAGACGGCGCGGCAGGTGTGGGGGTAAGATCGCCGGGCCGGTGAACAGGGGATTGTTGACAATGCGATGGGAAGTACTCTTGGCGGCGGGCGTTTTGGGGCTCGCCGCCACGCCGGCCAAGGCTCAACCGGAAAACGCTCAATCGGGGAAGACTCAATCAGTCGCCGAGTTCTACGGCGGCAAGCAGATCACCATGATCGTCGGCTCGACGCCGGGCGGTGGTTATGACACCCAGGCGCGGCTGGTGTCGCGGCATATCGGCCGGCACATTGCGGGCAATCCGACCGTGGTCGTGCAGAACACCCTGTTACTTATGTGTACGTCACCTTCACCTCGTTGATCGTGCCGTTGAACGCGAACGGCGCCTTGTCGAAGTAGTCGAGCGACACCGGCGAGCCGAGGTCGGTGCCGATGTCGAGGCAGTCATTGGCGGTGAAGAAGAGCGGGGCCGAGATCGGCACCTGGCCCTTGGCCACAACAGTGCCGTTGACTCGCATCGTCACATTCAACGGTCCGGCAGGCTTCGGCACAGCGTAACTGGTCTCGACTTCGATCCTGACCTTGCCGGTTGGAAGCTTTTGCTTCGAAGTAATCCGTGTCCGGTGGATTTCAAATAGATTGTACTCGTAGCAAAGCACTCCATCCTTGACATAAGTCGTAAGGCCGCCGGAGAAGGCGCCGAGGGCGTAGAGGACACCGTTGCCGTCGGCAGGAATCTCCGCGTCGATCGTGACCAGGTTGTTCTTGTTGCCAAGCGCGGGCGCACAGAACTCCGGCATCCGCCTCATAGTGCCGGCGAACGTCCATTCCTTGTAGGGCGGGGCAATCCGAAGTTCCGGGTGCAAGGCGACAACCCAGAGGCCACCGCCGATCGGAAGAACCTTGTTCTTGGTCGCCTCGATCAGGAACATCTGCTTCAGGTCTTCAAGCTTTGCCGGCATTTTCTCGGCGAGATCGTTGGCTTGCGACCAGTCCTGCTCGAGATTGTAGAGCTCCCATTTGTCCTGGTCGGGCGTCCATTCTTTGATGCCGGGCGGGGCGCCGGGCACCCAAGGCGTGCGCGGGCCGAATGCCGACGCCATCCAGCCGTCGTGATAGATGGCGCGGCTGCCCATGATCTCGAAATACTGCGTCAGCTTCCGTCCTTTTGCTTTGGCATCTCCGAAGGCATAGGCAAGGCTGATGCCGTCGAACGAGTCCTGCGGGATTCCGTTCACGAAGGTCGGCGGCGTGATACCAAGGATCTCGTAGATCGTCGGAACGATGTCGTTGACGTGGTGGAATTGCGCGCGCGGTGTCGCGTCCGGCTTGATCTTCGCCGGCCAGCGCACCGACATCGGATTGCGGGTGCCTCCGAAATGCGAGGCGATCAGCTTGGTGTGCTTGTAGGGCGAACTACCCGCCCATGCCCAACCGGCGTGGTACATGTTGTCGGCCTTGGGCGAGCCCAGGATGTCGAGCCCGCCCAGCGCATTCATCGCATCGATGTGCTGCTGGACGGTGGATGGAATCTGATTCTGCGCAAGCAGCTCGCTAATGGTGCCGTTCTGGCCTTCCGCCGAGGAGCCGTTGTCGCCCCAGACATAGAAGATGAGCGTATTGTCGCCGTAGCCGAGGCGCCCGACTTCGTCGACGAGCCGGCCGACCTGGGCGTCCACGTGTTCGGTAAATCCGGCGAACACCTCCATCAGCCGGCGCTGGAACGGCTTCTCGCTTTCAGGGATGCTATCCCATGCCGCCAGTGACTCCGGCCGCGGCGTAAGCTGCGCATTTTGCGGAATCCAACCGACCTCCTTGGCGCGCTTGAAGGCGCGCTCGCGGTACTTGTCCCAGCCGTCGTCGAACTTGCCTTTGTACTTGTCGGCCCACTCCTTCATGATGTGGTGTGGACCATGGACGGCACCGCTCGCCCAATACATGAAGAACGGCTTGTCAGGCTGGAAGGCCTTGTGATCTTGCAGCCAATGGATGGCATCGTCCGCCAGATCTTCACTCAGGTGATAGGGACGTCCCGGCCGGGGCGGATTGGGATGGACGATTGTGGTGTTGCGAACGAGGTTCGGCTCGTATTGCGAGGCTTCACCGGCGAGGAAGCCATAGAAGTACTCGAAGCCGTAGCCGGTCGGCCAATAGTCGAACGGACCGGCGGCGGTGGTCTGCTCGGCCGGCGTGTTGTGCCACTTGCCGAACGCGGACGTGGCGTAGCCGTAGTCCTTCAAGACCTCGGCGACGGTCGCGCTCGACTTCGGCATGATGCCTGAATACCCATCCCAATCGTTCGCAAGCTCCGCGATCTGCCCGTTGCCGACGCGGTGGTGGTTGCGTCCGGTGAGCAGGGCTGCGCGTGTGGGAGAGCACATCGCGGTCGTGTGAAACCGGTTAAAAGAAACGCCGTCCTTGTGAATGCGGTCGAGCGTCGGTGTGTGGATTTCACCACCGAAGGTCGTCGGCAGCGCCGGGCCGCTATCGTCGATCAGGACGATGAGAATGTTGGGCGCGTCGGCGGGCAGGCGGCGCTTCGCCGGCAGCGGACTGTAAACCGACTCCTGCATCGTTCTGTTGGCAATGCTGCCCGACGGCTTGGGCGGGAACGGCAGAACCTCCTGGGCTTGCGCGGAAGCCGGAGGCAAGAGTCCGGCCGCGGCGCTGGCTGCCAGCAGTGACGTGCCGCCGAGCAGGAGATCGCGGCGCTTGAGTCCGTCGCGACGCTCTGGAGCATTGTCTTGTGACGTCTGGTCAGCTTGATTGTCGCTCATGGGGGCTTCCTTTCGCGAAAGACGCATCGAAATCCGAGATGGCTCGTTGATGTATCGACTGCCTCCGCATGGCGCGCGGCCGGCCGGTAGCGGCGGCAATAGTTGGGCGCGCACAGGTGCGAGCCGCCTTTGATGACCTTGCGGGGAATCTTAATGTTCGGCTGGCACGGGTCGTAGCTGCCTTCTTCGCGGCCGCCGCGCGGGTTTTCCGGGACGCAGCACGCCTTCGGCGCGTCGGCCTCGTGCTTGGGTGCGTACCAGTCGCTGGTCCACTCCCAGACATTGCCGATCATGTCGTGGACGCCATAACCATTCGGCGGGAACGCGCTCACCGGCGAGGTGCGCTCGTAGCCGTCAGCCTTCAGGTTTTGGTGAGGGAAATTGCCCTGCCACGTATTCGCCATCTGTCGTCCGCCGGGCGCGAAGTCGTCGCCCCAGGCGAACTCGGCGCCATCGAGCCTTCCGCGCGCCGCAAATTCCCACTCTGTTTCCGTGGGCAGCTCCTTGCCGGCCCATTGCGCAAAGGCCAGCGCATCCTGATAGGCGATGTGCACGACCGGATGGTCATCGAGCCCGCTGATCGCCGAGCGCGGGCCGTAAGGCCGCTTCCAATTGGCGCCGAATTTGAATGTCCACCACTGGCCCCAGTCGGTGAAGTCGACCGGATGGTTCGGCGGCGTAAACTCCAGAGAGCCTGCCTTGAGCATGTGCGGCAGCGCGCCAGGATAGTCGTTCGCGTCGGGTTTGGTTTCCGCAACGGTGACATAGCCAGTCGCATTGACGAACTTGCGAAACTCACGGTTCGTCACCGGCGTGCGATCGATCCAGAAACCGCTGACGGTTACGTGATGAACCGGTGCTTCCTCCGGATAGTGCGTGTCGGAACCCATGCGGAAGGTGCCGCCCGGGATGAACACATGCCGGGCCGTGGCGATGCGGGCACACCATTCGACTGCCGCGCCGAACGCTGGTCGGTTGCGATCGAGTTTGTGTCAGTCATTGCACCGCTTCGACTTTACACGCCGCGCTTCGCCACTTGAGAGCGCAACGCGATAACTCCGACACTTTCCGGCTGCGCTCTCACCGTGCTCGGGTGCTCGGCGAGGAAGCGCATCGCTATTGGCCGCCTTGCTGCCAATCGCCTCAACCTCAGTAGCACCGCGTGATGATCCGGCCGTAGGCGTCGACGACCTGGACGCATCCGGCTCTGGGCGCGGCAGCCGCCGCGCCATATCCGACGGCAGCCCCGCCGATCACGGCCCGTCGCGTAGTCCGGCGAGCAACGCCCGCGTAACTCAGGGGAGTCAGCGGCCGGCCGATCCTGGCGTCTGCAGTTGTCACGACCAAATCGGATCGACCAACGAACGCCTGTTCACTGACCATAAGAGCGCTCGCGCCAAGGATTGCTGCGATTGCGATGCGTAACGTCAATCGTGATGTCCGTGTCATTTTGCATCTCCTGCAACCACACCTGCTGGGACTTCGTCGATGTCTGCCAGTTGCTTGATCTCGACCATCTTGGCGCCGGCGGGCACGTTGAAGGCGAAGGCGTCGGGGCTTGCTGGGGCACCGGTTGTCCAGGTCTTGATGCGCAGCGTGTACTGCGGCGCGCCGGTGACGGCCTTGCTGGTGATCACGTATTTGCGCGGGATCGGATTGGGACCGATTTCGACCCAGAGCTGCCAGTCGACCTCCGGGCCGCGAAATGCGAGGTGGTCGCAGTCCTTGCCGTCGATGACGCCGTGGCCGATGTGCCTGATCTCGGTGGCGTCTCCAATCAGCTCGTCATAGACACGCGCCAGCAGCAAATCCGCGCCGGGCATCGTGACGCCGTGCTCATCGCGCAACCGGTCGATGAGTTGATCGATCGAACCAGGAGCCTTGATCTGGGCGTAGGTGTTGTTGTGCCGGCCCAGGATCGTTGCCGTTGTGCCGTCGAAGACCAGTTCTACGTCCGAGTAGCCGCCGGCACGGGTGGCGCGGAACTGACTGGGACGGTTCATCGTCAGCCCGCCGGAGTTCGTGAACTGAATCTTCTGCAGAGTGGGCGTGATCACTTCGATATCGGCATCGAATGTCGCGGAGATCGTCTTCTGACCCGCCAGATAGCTAGCCATTCCTTTCAGGATCTTGCGCGCGCTATCTTCCTGAGAGTGTGCCGTCGCGACACCAAACAAGATCGATGCGATCGTGAAAGCACACGTCCACGCCTGCGTCCCCACAAGGTCGGGCAGGCGACAAGTCGCTTGCGAGTTCATTGCTGTCCTCCCAAATCGTGCACCTTGATTGATTCATCGGCATCCATGTCGGCCTGATGAAAGTTGTGGCCGACATTTTTCATAAAGCGTCGCTATCGCATCGCCGCATATGGGCGCAACATTCATACGCTGTGGCGCGAGCTGCTCGCGCCGCTTTGCAGGTAACGACTGTATGCAGCGCCTTCTCGGCGCGATATCAAAAGGCGAAATCAAGGAGAGGTTCTCTAGCGGCTAGCCAACACGGCGCCCACAACTCCTCTCCGAGCAGCACTGTCAGTATGGCAACGCGTGCGTCGTGCCGCTATCCGATTTCTGCAAATGCTAGTACGCTAGTGTGGCGGTTCAGAAGTCCGCATCATTCTCGCGGCGAGTCCGACATGCGGACTTCTGAACCAAAGCCACACTCAATTCAAAGAGTTGCTAGTGTCCTTCAATTCCGAAGTTCGTATGAGAGGCCGCTGAGAAATGGCACGAACTTCGGAATCGGACCACTAGCACCGGCGCCAACTAATAGTTGCCTTTGCAACCGTGCGTTCGATGTCACTCTACCACATTTGCCAGGCGACGAGTGCTACGGGTGACGGGCAAGGACCGCTATGGCAGGCATGGACGGCGGCAGCCAGCGACCGGGGCGAACGGTCGTCGACGGGACGTTCGACGACATTGATGCGATGGCGGCCAGTCCGTTGGCGTGGAATCAGGAATACGAGCAGATCGGCCGCGGCCGGTTTAGCGGGCAATTGGCTCAGGTTGTTCTCAAACAACTGCAATTAGGTCGTGTACGCTGGTCGCCTGGCGTATTGCAAAGAGGCGCGGCGCCGACGAATAGCTGGGTCTTCGGCCTGCCGTTGATCGCGCAGGGATCGCTGCACGTACGGCGGCGGCCGGCGCAACCCGGCGAATTGCTCGTCGCGACATCGAGCGATGATGTGGGCTTTACCGCCACCGGGCGGACCGATCTTATGGTTGTGGTCATTCCTACGGGCCTCATCGACCGGTGGATGCAAGGGCGACGAGGCGTCGATGGAATCGACCCTGATCTTCCGCCGCGGCATTGGGCTGTGCCGCCCGCAGAACTCTCGTCTCGCGCCAACACATTGTCTTCCTTCCTTGACGACTTGCTGGGGCAGCCGGACTTCGAGGTGACGCCCGATGCGCTCGCTTGGGTCGAATCCAAGATATCAGACGTCATCCTCGACATGATTCCGTCTGCAGAGATTATTGAAGCGCTGCACAACCGTGCCCGGGTCGCACGCGCGGTCCTGCAACTGCTTCACGACCGCAAGGACAGCCCGCCGAGAGTGACGGAGATGTGTGAGCTGGTCGGCGCGCGAGAGCGCACTCTGTACTTGAGCTGCGTCGAGGCGTTCGGCCGTCCCCCGGCGCAGCTGTCGATGGAGCTACGTCTCAACGCCGCGCGTCGCGCCCTCGTTCATCCTGCGAAAGGAGCGACCATCACCAGCGTCGCGGCCCAATATGGCTTCGTTCACTTCGGCCGGTTCGCTGCGATGTACTCGCAGCGATTCGGCGAGTTGCCTTCCGTTACGCTCGGGAAGTCGCTCGGATCGGCACAAACATAACCAATTATCGCGCCGCTACGAACGGTCCATGTTTAGAGTCACCGGCGACATACCGGTCGGAGCCTATGACCCAAGGCGTCTTGCCAATATCGGCATCGGCCATGGCGCGATCGATGGCGGCGGCGGCTATACCTATTTCAATCCGCAGATGGGGCACGAATTCTCGGCGGTCGCTGGGCTCACCTACAATTTCGAAAACCCCGATACCAACTATAAAAGTGGCATCGACTTCCATCTCGATTGGGGCGCCTCGCAATTCGTCACCAAGCAGCTCCAAGTCGGTCTGGTCGGCTATGCCTACCAGCAGCTGACCGGCGATAGCGGCGCGGGCAACAGAGTCGGCGACTTCAAGTCGCGCGTGTTCGGGTGGGGCCGCAGCTCGGCTACATCTTCCCGGTGGGCGATCACCAGGGCTATCTGAATCTCAAGGGCTACAAGGAGTTTGGCGCCGAGCACCGGCCAGAAGGGTGGAACGTCTGGCTCACGCTTGTGATATCGCCGGCCGCGCCTGCGCCGTCGGCGCAGCCACGGCGCATGATCGTCAAATAGGACAACCCGCTTTCGCGGCGATACGGCAGCAGGCTCGCTACAAGCCGTAGCTTTGCACGAGGCTGCCCGCGACCAGCGACCAGCCGTCCACCAGCACGAAGAAGATCAGCTTGAACGGCAGCGAGACGACCACCGGTGGCAGCATCATCATGCCCATCGACATGAGCACCGATGCAACCACGAGGTCGATGATCAGGAACGGTAGGAAGAGAAGGAAACCGATCTCGAACGCGCGCTTGAGCTCGGAGATCATGAAGGCCGGCACGAGGATGCGCAGCGACAGCTCCTCCGCCGTGGCCGGCCGCGGCTCGCGCGAGAGGTCGGCGAACAGGGCGAGGTCCTTCTCGCGGACATTGCGCTGCATGAAGACCTTCAACGGCTGCGAGGCGCGCTCAAACGCCTGCTCGACGCTGATCTCGTTGTTGATGAGCGGGCGGATGCCTGAGTCGTAGGCGGTCTGCAGCGCCGGTCCCATCACGAACGCGGTGAGGAACAGGGCGAGCGCGACGATCACGGCATTAGGCGGCGCAGTTGCGGTGCCGAGCGCGGTGCGCAGCAACGAGAGCACCACGACGATGCGCGTGAACGACGTCATCATGATGAGGATCGACGGCGCGAGCGACAGTACCGTGATGAACGCGATGAGCTGGATCACGCGTTCCGTGAGCCCGCCACCCTGACCGAAATTGATGCTGATGTCTTGCGCAACGGCCGGAGACACAGCCGCCGCAAGGGCAGTCCCTACACCGGCCGCTACCGTCGCGAGACGGACGCAGCGGCCGATTGTTGATGTGTTCAATTCTTGCTGTTCGGGCGGCCGAGCAGGCTCGCCATCTCCTGTTCGAGGCTGTCGTAAACGGATCGCTGTGGCTTCGCTGCCGCACTTCGCGACGGCGCCTGCTGATGCGCGGAGGCACCATCGTCGGAATGAGGGGCGGCATCGGTGGCGGGTTCCGGCATGGATTCCGGCATAGGTTCGGGCATGGGTTCGGGCGCTGCCGGGGCGGTCATCGCCGGCCTTGGTGCGGCCTCAGGGGCGCGCGGTTCGACCGGCTTCGGCCGGCGCAGGGCCGCTTCCAGTCGATGCGCCATCTCGGCGAGGTTCTGATCGTGCTGCTCGGCGGGTTCGCCCATCGGGGGAGGCGGCGGCGGCGCGACCGCGCGAGGCCGCTCCGGTTGCGGCGTGCGCGCGCGCGGGATGTCGCGATCGCGTGAGACGTTGCGTTCGCGTGAGGCGTCGCGTTCGCGGGGGATGTCGCGTTCGCGGGGGATGTCGCGTTCGCGCGGGGGCGGCCGCAGCTTCGGTGGCGGAGGCGGTTCGGGCTGGACGCGCGCGAGTTCGGCGGCCAGTCCTACGAGCGGATCGGCCGTGCGCGGCTCCGGTCGAACGTCCGTGCGAGGCTCCCCGCGGATCTCAGATAAACGTGGCTCGGCACGCATGTCCTCGCGCGGCTCGGCACGCATGTCCGCGCGCGGTTCGGCGCGCATGTCCGCACGCGGCTCGGCACGCATCTCTGAACGAGGCTCGGGGCGCATGTCGGCGCGCGGCTCGGGGCGCACTTCGGGGCGGCGCGGCGGGAGTGGCAGCGGCGGCGGTTCCGGCTCGTTCCATTGCATCGATTCGTCGACCGCCGGCTGACGCGGCGGTCGCGCAGGGGTGGGCGTGGGCTCGGGTTGCAGCGGCCACATGTTGGTTTCGCCGAGCGGGACCGGGCGCGGAAGCGCATCGGTCGGTGCGGCCTGCGGCCGTTGTGCGCCTGCGTCACGTCCGGCGGCTGCGGCACGCACGATATTGGCTTCGACCACGACGTCGCTCGGGCCGCCAATCATCAGAAGATGCTCGACATTGTCGCGACGGATCAGGATCAGCCGGCGCCGGCCGTCGACCGCGGCGGCATCGATCACCGCGAGGCGAGGCTGGCGGCCGCGCGAGGACGATGTCCCAAGGCGCTCGCCGCCGAAGCGGCGCACGAGAAAGGCGGTCCCGCCGATCAGCGCGAGCACGATGACAAATGCGAAGAAGAAGCGCACCGGGAGCGACGTGTCCGCGCCAAATAGGAAATCCATCATACCTCCCACGGGGACGGTGTCCCGAGTGAATCCGAATAGTTAACGCGGACGGCAATATCTGCCGCCGTCAACCCTAACAGAACGTTAACGGGCTAGATGAGTTCGCCCCCTCCGTCCACCTCAGGAAAATCTATGCCATGGTAAACGGCGGTTTGAAGGCAAGAGCATACCTATTTTAACGGTGCATTAACCATAAGGCAGGCAAAGTCTGCCTACCGCTTCCCATTGAGGAGGAGCCGGTAACCCCGGTGGCCGGCCATGGCGATTTCCGAGATTCCTCTATTCACGATGTTACGCACCCGGATGCACTGGCATCAGGAGCGTCAGCGCGTGCTTGCCGAGAACGTGGCCAACGCCGATACGCCACGATTCCAGCCGCGGGACCTCGCGCCGCCGAGCTTCGATCGCGGCCGGATGGCCGGGCAGGAACTCAGCCTGGCGCGCACCAGCCCGGCGCATCTTGCGGGCGCGAGCGGCGGCACCCGGTTCCAGCTTGATCGCAACGGCGGCTTCGAGGCGCGCCCGTCCGGCAACGCCGTCAGCCTCGAGGACGAGATGATGAAGGTCGCCACCAACCAGATGGACTACCAGGCGGCGACCTCGCTCTACGCGCGCGGGCTCGGAATGCTGAAGACCGCCATCGGCCGCCGCTGAGGGCGGACGTGGCGGCAGCAGGTGAGGGACCATGGACTTCCTGAAATCGATCTCGATCGCCGCGTCCGGGCTTCGCGCCCAGGCCGGCCGCATGCGCATCATCTCCGAGAACATCGCCAATGCGGATTCGACCGCACAGGCGCCCGGTAGCGATCCCTATCGCCGCAAAGTCCCGACCTTCCGCTCCGAGGTCGACCGCGCGCTCGACGCCCGCGTGGTCGCGATGGGACGCGTGCGTAACGATCCGTCCGACTTCCGGCTGAAATACGAACCGGGACATCCATCCGCCGATGCCAACGGTAATGTCCGCTATCCTAACGTCAACGCGATGGTCGAGATGACCGACATGCGCGAGGCGCAGCGTTCCTACGAGGCCAACATCAACGTCATCGGCGCGACCCGCCGAATGATCCAGCGCACGCTCGAAATCCTGAAAGCCTGACGAGGCCAAAAATCATGACGACGCCTTCCATTGCCGCCGGTGCCTACGCCAACCTCGCGCGCCTCGCCAACCCATCCGCCAATGTCGGACAAGCGGTCGGCGGATCAAACGGCGGCCAGAGTTTTGGCGAATTGCTCCACAGCGCCGTCGGCAGCGTCGTCGAGGCCGGCCGCAACGCCGACACGCAGGCGCAGGCGATGGCGGCTGGAAAGGCCAATGTCGTCGATGTCGTCACCGCGGTCGCCGAGACCGAGGTCGCGGTCGAGGCAATGGTCGCGGTGCGCGACAAGATCATCTCCGCTTACGAAGAAATCATGCGCATGCCGATCTGATGCATGTGTCGGTGACGTGGATGCACAGGCTTGCAGCGAACTCGGTGCGCTCCCTCCCCCTGAAAGGGGGAGGGTTGGGTGGGGGTCCATTTCCGGTCTTGATGAGCCCCACCCGATCGCAGTCGCACGGCCACTGCGATCGACCTCCCCCTTTCAGGGGGAGGTAAGACTCGCGGCGCCAGCGTCTACTCAACGGGACACATCAGCTTGCGATCGCACCTGACCTGCATCGCGATGCGTTTTAGTTAACGGGAAGGCGAACAAGCATGTCCGGTGCGGAAGTTCTCGATGTGGCGCGCGACGCCCTGCTTACGCTTGTGCTGGTCGCAAGCCCGCTGATGCTGATCGGGCTGATCGTCGGCGTCGTGATCTCGCTGTTCCAGGCGCTGACGCAGATCCAGGAAATGACGCTGGTGTTCGTACCGAAGATTCTTGCGATCTTCGTCGCGATGCTGGTCGCGCTGCCGTTCATGGCAGACCTGTTGCAAGGACAGATGGCCCGTATCGCGGCGCGCATCATCGCGATGGGATCGTGAGTTCGTGCGCGATCACTCACGGCCCCATCCTTCGAGACGCGGCCACGCAGCCAAGTGTACCGCAGGCTGCGCCTGCTACGGCCGCTCCTCAGGAAGAGCGCGGGGACAGGCCAACCGCCGCATGAAAATCGACATCTCCTTCCTTCCCGCCTATGCCGCTGCCTTCATGCTGGTGTTCGCGCGCATCGGCACCATGGTGATGCTGCTGCCTGGGCTTGGCGAAATGAACGTGCCGCGCCGCGTGCGGCTGACGCTCGCGCTGGTGCTGACCGCGGTGCTGTTGCCGCTGCATCGCGCCGCCTATGACGTCGACCTCAAGGGCTTCGCCCCCGTGCTCACGATGCTGGGGCAGGAGATCTTCATCGGCGTGGTGCTCGGGATCACCGCGCGGCTGATGATTTCGGCGTTGCAGGTCGCGGGCTTCGTGATCGCGCAACAGCTCGGCCTCGGCTTCGTGACCGCAGTCGATCCGACCCAGAGCGGCCAGCAGGGCGTTCTCGTCGGGAATTTCCTCACCATCCTCGGCGTCACGCTGATCTTCGCGACCGACCTGCATCATCTTGTCATCGCCGCGCTCAACGAGAGCTACGTGCTGTTCCGGCCGGGCGAGCTTCCCCTCATCGGCGATGTCGCGGCGCTGACGACGCAGACCATCGCGCTCGCGTTCAAGATCGGCATCCAGCTGTCCGCGCCGTTCCTGATCTTCGGGCTCCTGTTCAATCTCGGGCTCGGCGTCCTCTCGCGGCTGATGCCGCAAATGCAGGTGTTCTTCATCGGCTTGCCGCTGTCGATCCTAATGGGCCTCCTGATCCTGTTCCTCGTGCTTGGCGCGTTGATGACGGTCTTCCTTGGCTCGATGGAAACCGTGCTGCGCCAGCTTGCGCCATCGTAAGTCGCATGATCGTGAGGTCGCATGGCCGAAGGACAAGACGAACAGGATAAGTCCGAAGACCCGACGCAGAAGCGTCTCGACGACGCACTCAAGCGCGGCGACGTCGCCAAGAGCCAGGAGGTGAATACCTGGTTTGTGATCGCGGCCGGCACGCTGGTCGTGATGGCGTTCGCCGGCTCGATGAGTCACAATCTCTCCGCCTCGATGCGCGGGCTGTTGGCCAATTCCTACGACATCAGGGTGGAGGGGCGGAGCTTCCTTCCGACCGTCCAGAAGATCGGCATCGAGGTCATCGCGGCCGTGGCCATCCCGCTGCTGTTGCTGATGCTGGCGGCGCTGGTCGGAAACATGATCCAGCACCGTCTGGTGTGGTCGGGAGAATCGCTCAAGCCGAAATTATCGAAGATCTCGCCGCTCGCGGGCCTCAAGCGCCTGTTCTCGAAGCAGGCGTTGATGAATTTCGCCAAAGGCCTCGCGAAGCTCGTGCTGCTCGGCGCTGTCATGGCCGCGTTGCTGTGGCCCGAGCGCACGCGGCTCGACATGCTGGTGACGCTCGATCCGGCCGCGATCCTGCCGATGACGCAGAGCCTGGCGCTGCAGCTCCTTGGCGCCGTTGTCGCGATCCTCGCCTTCGTCGCGGCGGCGGATTTCCTGTTCCAGTACCGGCAATGGTTCGAGCGCCAGAAGATGTCGTTCCGCGATCTGAAGCAGGAGTTCAAGGACACCGAAGGCGATCCCCATGTGAAGGCAAAGATCCGTCAGATCCGCGAAGGCCGCATCCGCAAGCGCATGATGGCGGCGGTGCCGGAAGCTTCCGTCGTCATCACCAACCCGACCCACTATGCGGTCGCCCTCAAATACGAGCGCGGGATGAACGCGCCGGTCTGCGTCGCCAAGGGCATGGATGCGATCGCGCTCAAGATCCGCGAGGTCGCCGAGGCGAACTCGGTGCCAATTGTCGAAAATCCGCCGCTCGCCCGCACGCTGCACGCCACCGTCGAGGTCGACGGCGAAATCCCCGCCGAACACTACCAGGCGGTCGCCGAGGTGATCGGCTATGTCATGCGGCTGAACCGCGGGGCCAAAGGCCGCTGAGGCAAGCCTGCCCGACGCGCTGAGGCAAGCCCTGTCACGCAAGGATTTGTCCGCCGCGGCCCGCTCTGAACGGACCGCCGGAAGTCAAAGATCGTCCTTCGGAGCCGCCGCGGAATCGGATAGACCGCAGTCATGGCGCAGCAGCAAGCACGTGGCGATATCGCCCGGGCATCGGTCGACCGCACCCGCACCGGGCAGAACGGCGGCAGCATCGGCCTCGTGCTGTTGATCGCGATCGTGTTGGTCGGCGCCGGGGTGGGGCTCTTGTTGATCGGCCGCACCCGTGCCGAGCCCTATATCCTCGCTTTTTTGTCCGTGCTGGCGATGGCCGGGGTGTTCCTTCTGTTCGCGCTTGCGGCGGGCATGCTGCGTGTTCCAAGCAAGGATGCCGCCAGCCCCTTGATCAAGAGCCTGGTGGACGGTGCGGGCGAAGGGATCCTGGTGACCGATCCCGCCGGCCGGGTCGTCTACGCCAATGCCGCCTATCTTCGACTGGTCGAAGCCACCAAAACCGACGACGTGCGGCCGGTCGAGCGGGTGTTTGTCGGCGATCCGGGCGTCTCGGAGGCGGTCTTCCGCCTGCTCAAGGCGGCGCGCGAGGGTCGACGTCTGCAGGAAGAGGTTCGGGTCGACAGCGTCCGCGGCGAGGTCGGGCGGTGGCTGCGCATGCGCGTGCGGCCGCTCGGCGAAGGCAAGCGCGAGGCGGCGCTGACGGTGTGGTCGATTGCGGACGTCACCCGCGAGCTCGAGCGGCAGGAAAACGTCTTCCAGGAACTGCAGCACGCTATCGACTATCTCGACCACGCGCCGGCCGGCTTCTTCTCGGTCGATGCCTCAGGCGGCATCTCTTATCTCAATGCGACGCTGGCCGAATGGCTGGAGCAGGACCTCGCGGAGGTCGGTTCCGGCGGCTTGCGGTTGCGCGACATCATCGCAGGAGAGGGCGCAGCGCTCGTCACCACGCTGTCGGCGGCGCCCGGCGAGGTGAAGACCGAGCTGTTCGATATCGATCTCAAGACCAGGAGCGGCCGCACCGTCCCGGCGCGGCTCTATCACAAAGTCGCATTTGGCGCCGACGGGACCCCGGGCGCGTCTCGCACGCTGGTGATCAATCGTGCCGGTGACAACAGCAGCGATCCGTTGCGCGCCGCGGAGGTGCGTTTCATGCGCTTCTTCCAGAACACGCCGATGGCCATCGCGACCGTCGACAAGCAGGGCACGATCGTGCGCTCGAACGCATTGTTTGCACGGTTGTTCAATCCGGTGCTGTCCTCTCCCAACCCTCCCCCGCATAGCCCGTCGCAGACGGGCGTGAACGCCCTTTTGCCGGGGGAGGGTAAAGGAGGGGGCAGCGGCCGTTCGATCCTCGCCGTCGTCGCCGAGCGCGACCGCGCAGCGCTCGAAGCGGCGATCGGGCGCGCCGCCGACAAACAGGGCGAGATCGATCCCGTCGATGCGGCGGTTGAAGGCACCGGCGATCGCTCGGCGCGCTTCTACGCCACGGCGGTGGGGGAGAAGGACCAGGAGGCCGCGATCGTCTACGCGATCGAGACCACCGCGCAGAAGGATCTCGAGAACAAGTTCACCCAGGCTCAGAAGATGGAGCTCGTCGGCCAGCTCGCCGGCGGCATCGCGCACGATTTCAACAACGTGCTCGGTGCCATCATGATGGCGTCGGACTTCCTGGTGAACGCCCACAAGCCGACCGACCCGTCATTCCAGGACATCATTCAGATCAGGCAGAACGCCAACCGCGCCGCCGCCATGGTGCGCCACCTGCTCGCGTTCTCGCGCAAGCAGACGCTGCGGCCGCAGGTGCTCGACCTCGGCGAGGTGGTCTACGACCTGACCATGCTGATGCGCCGCCTGATCGGCGAGCGGATCACGCTCAACGTGGTGCCGCAGCGCGACCTCTGGCCGGTGAAGGCCGACCTCGCCCAGTTCGAGCAGGTGCTGGTCAATCTCGTCGTCAACGCGCGCGACGCGATGTCCGAAGGCGGCAAGCTGACGTTGCGCACCGCCAATGTCGGCGCGGATCAGAGCACGAAGCTCCAGTACAAGGGCATGCCGATCGGCGAATACGTGCTGGTCGAGGTCGAGGATACCGGCACCGGAATTCCGCCCGATATCATCGACAAGATCTTCGATCCGTTTTTCACCACCAAGGATGTGGGCAAGGGCACCGGGCTCGGCCTGTCGACGGTCTACGGCATCATCAAGCAGACCGGCGGCTTCGTCTATGCGGAGTCGCAGGTCGGTAAAGGGACGACCTTCCGCATCTTCATCCCGCGCTACATCCCGGGCGCCGACGACGTGCAGCCGCCGCAACTGCCTGAGACCACGGCGCCCGCGTTCGCCGGGGCGCTCTCCGCCGCCGAAGAGGCCAAGCGTGCCGCCGCCGACCTCACCGGACAGGGCGTCATCCTGCTGGTCGAGGACGAGGAAGGGCTGCGCGCGCTCAATGCCCGCGGGCTGACATCTCGCGGTTATACGGTCATTGAGGCCGGCAACGGCGTCGAGGCGATGGAGATGCTGGAACGGCAGGGCGGCAAGGTCGACCTGGTGGTGTCCGATGTGGTGATGCCGGAGATGGACGGGCCGACGTTGCTCAAGGAACTGCGCAAGAAAAATCCCGAGACCAAGATCATCTTCGTGTCGGGCTACGCCGAGGACGCGTTCCAGAAGAGCCTGCCGGATCCCGACGACTACAATTTCCTGGCGAAGCCCTTCACGCTCAAGCAACTGGTCGCGAAGGTGAAGGAGACCATGGCGTCGGTGTGATCCTGGTGCCACGGTCGATGAAGGAGGGCACTATTCGTTCGCTGAACCGCTATGATGCGGCTGCCCAAGAGCGGCCGTGTATAAGGAGCGGTCGTGTAATGAAAGAGACAGTTGTCTCGATTCCGTTAGCCGTCGAAGAAGCGACATATCAGCAGCGAAGGTCATTCTACCGCGGCTGCTTAGCTGATATGCTTCGCTCATCGTACCGCCCCCCCCGATCGCCGAGTCCGAAACAATGAAATCAGTCCGAATTTGCCTCGCACTCGTGGTGATGCTCGCGCTTTGCGCTTTCTCGGGACAGGCGGCGGCGGAGCAGAAGCCATTGTCAATCGATTCCGCCGATCGGCTCTTCCAGATCGGGGAGTTTGCCAAGGCTGGCGAACGATACGCCCGAATCGCCGCTGACCACCCCGACGACTATTCGGCAACTTTGCAGTTGGGTCGGATCGCACTCCTTTCCAACCGGCTTGACGATGCCGAGCATTGGCTGAAAAAGGCCATCGACCTGCGCCCCGGCGACGCCGACCCCAAGGTCATGCTCGCCGAGGTGTACTATCGCCGCGACGATTTCGAAAAGGCGGTGGCTGCGTTGAACGGCGTCGACGTGAGTGCCAACTCGTTGATTGTCTCGCAGTATCCGACACTGAATGTCGCGAAGTTGCAGAGCTTCAAGGGCCAGACGCCCTATGAGGTGCACGGCGATGGGCAAATCACGCGTCTGAAGTTCCTGAGGACAGATCCGCTCCCGTTGGTCAGCGTGCGGGTAAACGGAGGCGATGAGGTCACTTTCTTCATCGACACCGGGGGCTCGGAGGTTGCGCTCGACACGGACTTCGCCCGGGAGCTTGGCGTCCCGCAATTCGGAGCGGTGCAAGGCACTTTTTCCGGCGGCCAGCACGCTGAGGTTCAACAAGGTCGGATCGAATCCCTCACGGTCGGCGACTGGACGGTAAAGAACCTGCCCGTCGCGATGCTCCCCCTGCGCCAGCTCTCGCAAAGCCTTGGTGCGAAGCGTATCGACGGTGTCATCGGGACTACTCTTTTCTACCATTTCCTTGCGACCCTCGATTATCCGCGCGGCGAACTTGTGTTACGACGGAAGACCGCGACAGGCCTGGAGCAACTGGAGGCAGCCTCGGGCAAGGGCGTCGCGGTTCCGTTCTGGATTGCCAGCGACCATTTCATGGTGGCTTGGGGGCGCGTGGAGACGCTTCCACCTGCGCTTCTCTTCGTCGACACCGGGCTGGCCGGCGCGGGAGTCAAGTTGGCAGAGTCGGTGATCAAGCAAGCTGGGATCAAGCTCGAGGAGGACAAAGCTTCCACAGGAGCGGGCGGCGGGGGGACGCTGAAGACCGTGCCCTACGTCGTGCGTCGGCTTTCGTTCGGGCCCGTGCAGCAAGAGAATGTCCCGGGGCTGTACGATGGGCCGTTCCCCTGGGAGAACCTTTTTGGCTTTCACCTCGCCGGCATGGTCGGCCACGATTTCTTCAAGCGCTATGCAGTCACCTTCGACTTTGAAAATATGAAGATCTTATTGCAGTAGTTAGTGCGTTACGCCCGTCTTCGACGGGCTAAGTCCGCGTATGACGACGGCAAGACCAGTCGCGCGAAAAGCTGTCACATCAGCTTGCCTGGATTGGGAAGGTACCTCGATTTGATCGCATCCAGCGACCAATAGGCCAGTGCGCCCACCGTGTCGGTCGGATTGTAGCCCGCATTCTGCGGGAACGCCGAGGCGCCGATAGAAAAGACGTTCGGCACGTCCCAGGATTGGAGGTAGCGGTTCACGGCCGATGTCTGCGGATCGGTGCCCATGATCGCGCCGCCGGTGACGTGCGTCGTCTGATACGGCACGATGCTGAACGGAACCGGTGGCCGTGACGCCATCATATGGGTTGGCTTCAGGGCCTTCGCGATTCCGATCATCTTGTCGATCAGGAATTCGCGCATGCGAATGTCGTTTGGCGCGAAGTCGAACGTCATCCGTGCGAGCGGTACGCCATAGATATCGCGATAGGTGGGATCGATATCGATATAGTTCTGTTTGCGGGCCATGCTGGATCCCTGGCAGCCGATCGCGAAGGAGCGATCGTACCACTGGTGCAAGGCTTGCTTCCACTTCGCGCCCCAACGCGGCGTGCCCGGTGGCAAGTGTACTTGCGTGATCGGCCTGGCGCCGGTGGTGTGAACGGCGAGGTAGCCGCCGCCGATGAAGTCCACTTTGTCGTGGTCGAAATTGTCGCTGTTGAAGTCGTCCATCGTGGGGCCCATGGCGCCCGCGCCTGCAAAGGTGTTGAACCGCTTGTCCTCGAAAAAGGTCACGACGCTTGCAACTGTCTGATAGGCGAAGTTGCGGCCGACGACGCCTTCGCCCTTGGCGGGGTCGTAAGGTTTGCCGATGCCGGAGACGAGCATCAAACGCACATTGTGGAACTGGAACGCGCACAGCAGCACGAGGGCGGCGGGCTGGAATGTCTCGATGCCGTTGGCATCGACATAGGTGACGCCGGTCGCCGTCTTCCCGTCTTTCGACATGTTGACGCGGGTGACGTGCGCCTCGCAACGCAGCTCGAAATTCGGGTTGCGCATCGCGATCGGCAGCACGGTGTTGAGCGGGCTCGACTTCGACCAGTTGTAGCAGCCGAACCGTTCGCAGAAGCCGCAGTAGGTGCAGACGCCGAGCTCGACGCCATCGGGATTGACGTAGGCCTGGCTCAGGTTCGCGGCGGGGGTCGGAAACGGATGGTAGCCAAGCGATCGTGCCGTTTCACTGAACAGCGACCCGGCATACCCGATGTTGAGCGGTGGAGTCGGATAGTCCCGCTGACGCGGGCCCTCAAAAGGATTGCCGCCCGCCTGAATCTTGCCCTGGACGTTGCCGGCCTTGCCTGAAATGCCGCACACATATTCGAACTTGTCGTAGCTCGGCTCCAACTCGTCGTAGGTCACGCCCCAGTCTTGGATCGACAAATCGTCGTCGATACGGTCCTTGCCATAACGCTTCTCGATGTGGCTGCGGAGCTGGAAATCCGCAGGCTGGAACCTGTAGGTCTGGCCATTCCAATGCATGCCCGCGCCGCCCAGCCCGGTGCCGGGCAGAAAGGCACCGAGCCGACGCATCGGGAGGGCGGTCTCGTTCGGCGCGTTGCGGAAGGTGACCGTCTCCTTGGAAAGATCCTGGAACATGTCTCCGCGAACGCTGTAACGCAGCTCGTCGAGGGCGTTCGGCGCGGTGAAGTCAGGGATCGTGTCGCGAAAGCGACCGCGTTCCAGGCCGACGATCCTCAGTCCGGTACCGGCGAGCTCGCGTGCGGCGATGCCGCCCGTCCATCCCATACCGACAATCACGACATCGACAGGCGGCATTTGTCGCGCCATAGCGGAATCTCCTTGTCAGCGTTCAGCCGCCGATGGCCAGGGGAGGAGTGACATAGGCCTCACCCTTGAGGGAGACCGCGGGCGTGAGGACCGGCGTTGCGCCGGGGAAGCCGATCATCTTCCACGCTGCCATATTGCGATTGCCGCCATACAACGGATCGCTGAGATAGCCTTCGGCTGTGTTCTCGCGGATCATCTCGAAGAACGCCGCCGGGGGGATGCCCTCGAGATCGACCTTGCTGGCGGCGAGGGCTTCAAGGACGTCGTCCTGGTCTTCCGCGGAAAGGTCCGCGAAATCTTTGTCCTTGGCACCGCGGCACCAGCGGTCCAGCGCCAACAGGCCCTTGCGATAGAACGTCGCCGGCGGCAACGCGAACTGCCATCCTTGGCTCGGCGTACCAGTGCCCCACGGGCCCTGCATGTACCATTCAGCAGCCGCGCCAAACCGGCCGGCAAGCTGCCGATCGATATACGTGACGACGCCTGCGTCCACGCCACCCGGACCGGTTTGATCAGCAGGAATGAGCCGGTCCACGATCGCGTTGAGCGTCGTGACCTCCGGCGAGGTGAGAAATGCGTAGCCTTGCCATCCGGCCTCCGGTGCTTGCGCGCCGGCCGGCGTGGGTGCGCCCGCGACGACGGCCGAAGCGGCGGCGCCGGCCATCAGGAACTTGCGGCGCGAAACGCTGTTGCGGGCATCGTTGCTCATTTCTGGCCTCTCGTGACGGGTGTGAGCGTCCTCAGATAGGCGATGACATTGGCGCGCTGGGTGTTGGCGGAGATGCCCGCGAAGGTCATCATCGTGCGAGGCGCGAAGTGTTGGGGATTTTGCAGGAACGCATCGAGGTTGGCCTGGTCCCAGACGCCCCCGTGCTGCTTCAATGACTGCGAGTAGTTGTAGCCGGCAACGCCGGCGATCCTGCGGTCGAACACGCCGTAGAGGTTCGGCCCGACGCGCGTGCCGCCATTCGCATCGAAGGTATGACAGGCGGAGCAGATGCCTTGGATATAGGCGTGCCCAGCCGCGGCATCGCCGCCTTGCGCAGGCGCCGCTGCCGGCGCGCGCTTGGCAGCGGCCGCAGGAGGCGGGGGCGCTGCCGCGATCTGCACGCCGAAATGTTTCTCGAGCTGATGTCGCCAGTCGGGATCCGCAAGAAGGGTCGTCGCACTATTCGCGGTGACGCGCGGGCCGGACCGAAGCAGTTCGGTCGTGGTCTGGATTTCGGGCCGGTCCCAGCGTCCATGAAACTTCACGAGCGAGAACGGCACCGCGACCAGATCGCTGCCGAAGTCGAGGAAGCCACCCGTTTCCACCAGAGCCAGCGCGGCCTGGCGCGTTGTGCTGTCGATGGCGATGGCCTTGATCGTGCCGACGCTGGTACCGGGCCGATCTTGCGTGGTCACATGCTGACCGACCAGATTCGATGTGGTGACGTACCAATCCTTGGATGTGCTGCGGTCTTGCGCAGGCGATTGGGTCGGCGACGCGGCCTGGCCGAGCGTTGACGGCGGGGCGCCGGCTTGCTTGTCGCTCTCTTCTTTTTTTTTCGGCGAAGCGTCGGCCGTTGGTCGTGATCTAGCAGAAGCCGCCGCGGCGGCCGCTGATGTGGCAGAGGGCGCGGGCGGATGCGGCTTGCGGTCAGTGCCGGGAACAGGCGTTGACAACACCATCGGCGGCAATGCGACAAGGCCGAGCAGCCTCATCGCCTCGCCGGTTGTAATCGAGCAGCCGACGCCGTCTCCGGCCTTGGCACTCGCCTGCGCGTTCGTCACAAGGCCGGCGACCGTCGCGCGGATGTCCGCCGTGGCGGTTGCCATCGCCATCTGAATACGGGTGAGGTCTTCGGCACAAGCCGCAAGTGTCGGTCCAGTTTGAAACGCAACCACCGTCGCGACAGTAGCTTTGGCAATATTTGTGAAGAGCCGGCGTTTCATCGGCGCTCGCTGCGGCGAAGGCTGCAACAGATCGATGCAGGTGATTGAAACGCAGCCGGCTTGCCGAAGGCTTAGGGAAGCCAGGAAACTCTCCCCAAAATTGTTCTAAACAAGCTGGAGAGGCATCTCCTGGACGGCATGTTCGCCTGATCCTGAAATTCCCCTTAGCGCGCCTTCGACTCAAATAAGCCGGACTTCTTCCTCGAATAACGCGAGTCCCATTTCTCTGAAATAAACGTTACGGACGCCCGGATGGACAGCGATCGAAGCGAAGCCGTGCTTCCAGCGCCCAACTGAACGCCTCCATTATGCGGCGCTCGCGATTCTCTTTCTGTGTGAAACGAGTTCGCGGGCGATCTCGCGACTGGATCGGGGAGGACTGAACAGGTAGCCCTGCATTTCGATGCAGCCCATCGCACGAAGGGCCTTCATCTGCCGCTTGGTCTCGACACCTTCTGCGGTTGTGGTCATGTCGAGGCTGTTGGCGAGCGTGATGATGGCCTGCACAATGGCAACCGCATCGTCGCCGTTCGAAAGATCATTGATAAAGGAGCGATCGATCTTGATCTTGTCGAATGGGAAGCTCCGCAGGTAGCTGAGCGAGGAATATCCGGTGCCGAAATCGTCCATGGAGATGCGTACGCCGAGATCACGCAGCTGATGCAGCCGCCGGAGTGTCGTTTCGTTGCTCTGCATGAGCACCGATTCCGTGATTTCCAGTTCCAGACGGCTCGGCGCAAGACCGGCCGCTGCCAAGGCGCTGATGACCGTCTGCGGAAGACCCTGATTCCGGAATTGCACCGGTGAGACGTTGACTGCAACTTTGATATCGCCCGGCCAAGTTGCTGCCTCGGCGCAGGCCTGCCGCAGCACCCACTCGCCGATCGCGTTGATGAGGCCGGTCTCTTCCGCCACGGGGATGAATTCGGCCGGCGGGATAATACCACGTTCGGGGTGGTACCAGCGCAAGAGGGCTTCGCACCCACTCACTTCGTTGTCTGCCAGCCTCACGAGCGGCTGGTAATGCAATTCGAACTCTTTTTTGATGAGGGCTTTTCGCAGATCGACTTCGAGCGACCGCCGCATCTTCATGCGCGCATCCATCTCGGGTTTGAAATAGCGGAAGGTGCCGCGCCCTTCGGACTTGGCCCCATAGAGAGCCATGTCCGCGCACTTCAACAGCTGATCCACCTCGGTGCCGTCATCGGGAGCCAGTGCGATGCCAATGCTGATATCGACAACGACCTGATGACCGCTCAGCTCGTAGAACGTCTCCGTCACCACGTCCCGAAGCTGTTGTGCTAGCACTGCGGCGCCCGTCGGCTGCTGTACTCCGGTCTGGACAATCGCGAACTCGTCGCCGCCCAACCGCGCGAAAATATCGGCATCGCGCAGGCAAGTGCGCATCCGGGCCGTCACGGCTATAAGAAGCTCATCGCCTGCCGAGTGACCAAGCGTGTCGTTGACACGTTTGAAATGATCGAGATCGAGGTACAGAACCGCCAGCTGTTCGCCTCTGCGGACAAATGAAAGCTCGTGTTCGAGCTTTTCACGCAATAACGCACGGTTTGGCAAATCCGTGAGCGCATCATAGTGGGCCAAGTGTGCGATTCGTTGCTCGGTGTTCTTCCGATCGGTTACGTCCTCGACGACGCCGAGCAGATACTGAGCGTTTCCATGTCCGTCCTGAATTGTGAGCCTGCGTGAGAAGATGCAGCGCAAGCCTCCGGTCGCGGCGTCGATCTGCCGTTCGTCAAAGACCGGCTCATTGGCTTCCAGCAATTCATCGTCGCGTGCGTTGATTCGATCGGCTTGCGCCTTCGAAAAGACTTCATATGATGTCTTGCCCAAGATGTTGGCGCGAGAGACGCCCCAAAAACTCTCGGCTGCCCGATTCACCAAGACATATCGCCGATCGCGTGCATTCTTCACATAGATGATCGCCGGCACGTTTTCGATGATCTGATCCAGAAATTCCCGATTGCGATCGCGCTCTTCCTCCAGCTCGTGACGTTCCGTCACATCCTCGATGACGCTGATGAGATACCTCGGCTGACCGCCATCCCCGCGGATGGTAATTCGTCTCGACGTAAAAATGCGTCCGGTGTCGGTGCCGCCGAGGTTACGGTGCTCGCCAAAAAATGTCGGACCATCTGCCTGCGCGGCGTTGTTGTCGTGCTCGGTCATGATGTCGGCCTGTGCCTTCGGGAACAGCTCGTACGGGGTCTTTCCGATGGCGTCGCGGCGGTCGAAGCTCCAAAGGTTTTCAGCGGCCCGGTTTGCGAGAACAAATCTGCGTGTGGCCGCATCCTTCACGACAATCGTCACTGGAACGTTTTCGATGATTTGGTCCAGGAACTCTCGATTGCGATCGCGTTCCTGCTCCGCTTGCCGCTGCTCAGTGATGTCTTCAAACATCGCCACCCATCCGCCGTTAGCCATAGGGTGATCCACAACGCGCAACGAGCGGCCGCGGACATTTTCCACGATCTTTGTCGTGGTCTCGCCCGCGCGTACGCCGGCCAGGATGGATGCAAGGAACTGCTCGGGATCACCGGTGAAGTCGCCGGTCGCTTTGCGATAATTCATAAGATCGAGCAACGACAGGCCCAGCAGAGATTCGGCGGGCAAGCCCATCATCTCTCTGTATCGTTCGTTGAACAGGACAACGTGGCCTTGTGCATCGAACATGCCAAGACCGTGCACCATGTTGTTGAGCGCGGTGTCCAATTGCAGCTTTTGTTCGCGCAGCAGCGTCTCTGTCTTGCCGTGTGCGCGCAAAAGGTTGTGCCGCTCTGTGACGTCTTCATGGGTAGCCACCCAACCGCCGTCTGGCATCGGTTGGTTCACGAGTTGAATCGAGCGTCCGTCGGGTAGTTCCGTGATAAAGTTTGTGGTCTTCCCTTGAACGTTGGCGGATCCGATCTGCGCGATATATTGTTCGATGTTGCGAGAGAAACTGCCTGTCTCCTTGCGATGGCGGAGCAATTCTTCGAACTTGCAACCCGGCTTAACCACGTCCGGGGATAGTCCATACATCGCGATGTACTTGCGGTTGACGACGGCGATTCGTTGCGACGAATCGAACAGCAGCAGGCCCTGCGACATGTTATTGAGTGCCGCGTCGAATTGGCTGTTGGTGTTGGCCAGCGTGCCGAGCGTCT
The DNA here is from genome assembly GCA_009377695.1 of Hyphomicrobiales bacterium. Lineage (GTDB taxonomy): Bacteria > Pseudomonadota > Alphaproteobacteria > Rhizobiales > Xanthobacteraceae > VAZQ01. The sequence goes on from WHTP01000052.1 coordinate 32,214, forward strand.
GATCGAGCACTTTGAGGGGAAAAGTCCTGATGGCGAGGAACATGCCGGCGCCGAACAGGCAGCTCAATAGCGAGAGCAGGGCGGTCTCGCGCAAGAGTCCTTGCAAGCTTGTTTCGAGCTCGACGCGCCCGACCTGCGCGCCGGTCACGACAATCGGGCTGCTGCGGACCAGCAAAGGAGACGAAAGCTGCGGCCCTTCGTCGAGCACGAGCGCGCCGCGGGCACTAACGATGCGCTTGCGCAGGCTGTCGGACTCGACATCAGTCTGCTCAAGCAGATCGGAAAGCCGTGCCGGCTGGTACTTCCACAGCGTGTCATGCGTATGGATGTACTTCGCGACCAAGCGAGCATCGAGGTCGGCCTTGGAGTTGAGAAGGCTGACCATATTGGCATAGCCGACTGCGAAATAGCCGACTGGCAATGAAACGGCCGTGGCGACCGCAACGAACAGGCCAATCGCGCGCAGCAGTATCCGAAGGGAGGTTGGTTTCGCGAACGGTGCCATCTATTCAACGACCGACAGGTTACCGGTGGCGTACGAGGCGGTTGCCGCCCCCGATTCCACCGATCCGCAGCATATCCACTGATGCGATGTTGTTGAGCCCGAGAACGGCAATGAGGAGTCCGAAGCGAGGGACTATCGAGACCGCGGTAACTCTTCCTGCAAACATGCAGGAAATAGATCAGAGCTTGCCTACATTGGCCGCAAGATTCCAATTCGAGTAAGCGCCCATGGGCGCGTATTGCTGGTGTTGGTAAAGGAGCGCTAACTGATGACGATAAAAATCAACGCACATGGAACTCCGCCGCAGCAACGTTTTTGAGCACCTGCTGACATGCACCGGCGGTCACTCGATCTTGATTCCCACAGCCTTGATGACCTTGCTGCGCGTTTCGGCCTGGGAGCGCACGAACGCCGCGAACTCCTCCGGACTCTGGCTGCCGGAGGGCTGGATGCCGATCTTGGTGAGCCGGTCGCGCACGTCCGGCATCGCGAGGATCTTGTTGATAGCTGCGTGCAGCCGGGACACGATGTCTTTTGGCGTGCCGGCTGGTGCGACCACGCTCTGCCAGATTCCGAGGTCGAAATCGGGAAACGTCTCCGCGACGGTCGGTATTTCGGGTGCGAGTCCGATTCGCTTCGGGCTGGTCAGCGCGATGATCTTGATCTTCTTTGCGCGATAGAGCGGTAGCGCCACGTTCACGCTCTCATGCCCAATCGGAATGTCGCCGGCGAGCAGGCTCGTGATCTGCGTGGTGCCGCCGCGGTAGGGCACCATCGTAAGATTGATGCCGGCGCGCATGTTCAGCAGTCCGATCGCGACCTGCGTCGTGGGCGTGCTTACGCCGATCTGAAGCGTGCCGGGCTTGGCCTTCTCGATGTCGATGATGTCCTGCAGCGTAGTCACTGGGGTCTTGATGTTGGCGGTGATGCCGGAGGGCACCGCGGCGACCAGCGTGACCGGCTCAAAGTCTTTGAACGGGTCATAGGGCAGCTTGGTGTAGAGATACGGGTTCATCACCAGGGTGCCGTCGATGGCGAGCAGCAGCGTGTAGCCGTCGGGCTTGGCGCGCGCGGCCGCCTGTGCGCCAACGATTGTGTTGGCACCCGACCGATTATCGACGATCACCTGCTGGCCGAACGCATCGCTGAGCTTCTGACCGATCACGCGACCCAGCACGTCGGCCGGTCCGCCTGGCGCAAACGGCACGATCAGGGTGATGGTGCGAGTCGGATAGGTCTGCGCGGCGGCCGACGGGGTGAACGCGAAGAGGGCAAGAGCTACGCCGGCGATGCGGCCGAGAGCAGTTGTCACGGTGTCCTCCCTGGTGGCTTTGTTGTTCAGCCATGCCAGGGTAAATGCACGCCCGATATTTGCAAATCGTCTATTTGCAAATCGTCTATTTGTAAATCGTCGCGCGGATGCTGCGAATACGTCGGCCCGGTCAACTCATATGTGCTTCAGCAGCCGCCCCAGTTCCGGCATCGCCGGTAGCGGGGCGAGAGCGGCGCCAAGCCTGCGCAGGCAGCCCCAGAGAACGGCCTGGTTCGAATTGACCACCGGTTTGCCGAGCTTCTCCTCGATGTCGGCGATGGCTTCGATCTGCGTGGTGTTGGTGCAGGACAGAAATACGCCGTCGATATCCGGCGTGTCGTTCTCAAGCGCAAGCTCGGCCCATTGTGTTGGCGTGACCTTGCCGAAATCCAGCGGTTCAAGCTTCAGCGCGACGTCGCATACGACCTCGACGCCGGAGGCATTCAGGTAATCGATGATCGGCTTGTTGCTCTGGTAGGGCGTGAGCAGCATCACGCGCTTCAGTCCGAGCACCTGAAGCGCCTCCAACACCAGCCGGCTGGTGGCGACCGCGTCGATGCCGGTTGCGGCGCGCACGATGTCGAGGATCTGCCCTTCGCCTTGCGGCCCCTGCGACATCGACGTGTCGGTGCAGTGGAAGACGATCAGGTTCGGCGCGCAGTCGGCAAGAAGCTGTGCCGAGGTCGCGATCTCCCCTGCCATCTCCGGCAGCGGCCGCTTCCATGGACCGGCCACGCGCGCTCGCGCAACATGAATTCCGAGTCCCTTGGGCGCGAGCCGGTTGAACTGCGGTTCGCTGAACGTATTGACCGAGGGGATGATCAGCCCGATGCGGCGTTGCGTCCGCGTGTTGGCATCGGTCGCGGCGGCAGTGGCGACGTCCATGGCGAGCCTTCCCCGGTTTGGCTTACTCGATCCTAGTCTAGCGCATGTCGCGGACAGGTAGGACCGGTTTTCCAAAGAAGGACGGTGCGGTTTGAAGAACGAGAGCGCATTCCGAATCGACAATCGGGAGGCGCTGTCGTGCCGTGCCGTTGTTCCAAGGAATTTGTGTTTTTGCCGCACAGGGATCATCAATTCCCGAATCTGATCGGAACCGCAAGCAGGACGGAGCGGCCATTACCGACATTGGGTGGCGGTGCCGGCACCGGGCTGGCGCGGTGCGCAAGTGCGACGGCTTCGTGATCGAGGGTGGCGTCGCCAGAGCTGCGGACCAGACGCGCAGACAGCACGCGGCCGGAGCGGTCGATGGTGAAGGCCACCGTCGAGGTGCCTCGGCTTCCGCCCGGTGGGAAGCGCTTGCGACGGTTGAGATGCGCCATCACGGCGCTGCGCCAGGTCGCAGGTGATGCCGACGAGAAGGCGCCTGCGCTGGGCGCCGCGTTGATGCGGGCGCGCGGCGCGTTGGCCGCTTGCGGCGCCGCGGTGGTCGGCGCATTCGGTGCGGCGCGCTCCCGCGGCTTCTTGCGCTTGACCTTTTTCTTGACCTTTTCGGCTTTGCGCTTGTCCTCTCTCGGTTTTTTCTCGGGGGGTGGTGGGGGCGGCGTGGCCTGCGCTAGCACCGCCTCGGCGCTCGGCACCTCCGGCAGCGGCGGCGTCTCGATTTCGGTCGCGACCTCGGGCTTGATCTCTTCGATGAGCGGTTCGGGCGGTGTCTCCGGCTCGGCTTCGTCCGGCTTCTCCGCACTGTCGGACGGCGTCACCGCCTCCGACATGACCATCTGCGGACCGACCGCGACCTCCTGCGGCTCGGCATCCGGTGCGACCGGCAGCGGCGCAAGTTCGATCATCACCGCGGGCGGCGGCTCGCCCGGCGCGACCGCAGGCTCTGGCCAGTTCAGCGCGGCATAGATGAAGGCGCCGTGGGCAAGCACGATGCACAAGAGCGCCGAGGCCCAGCGGGCCAACGTCTGCTTGTAGCCTTCTTCGTCGGAAGGATGGAGCGGCGCCGCCACCGCGTGTGACCTTCAGATCGTTTGGGACGTGATCGAGCGCGACAGAATCGGAAGGAAGCGCTCCACCAACCTGCGCACATGAGCGAAGGCGTCGTTGGCGCCGGCGATCGCGCGCGCGTCCTCGTCGGCCGAGAGAGCCGCCGCATCGAGCGCGGCGGTGAATCGCCGCCAGTGCAATCCGCGGCCTTCAGGCGCGGCCGCCAGATGCCGTGCGCCGAAGGTTTCGTTCAAGCCGAGCTTCGCAGCTTCCTTTAACAGAAACGCCGCGCCGAGATTCGAGCCCTCCGCAACATAGAGCCAGCCAAGCGCGGTCGGGATGTCGATGTCGGCGCCAAGCACGGCAGCGGCATGAGATGCAGGCGGCTCGATCCCAAGATCGGCAAGATCTTGCTCGATCAGGCCGAGCCGGCGACGCAGGCGCAGGTCGGGCAGCAGCGCCTGCAGTTCCGCCTTGCCGTAGAGCGCGTCAATCTCGCGGTGGAACAGGGACTGCACCTGCACGAACAGGCCGTAGCGCGATCGATCCGCAAACGGATCGCTCGCCATGATGCGCGTATCGAGACGCTCATGCGCCGCCTGCGTGGCCTGCTTCAAAAGCGCGGCGCGATCACCGCTGACAGCTCTGTTAAACTCACACGTCGCCATTGATGCCCCTGACTTGCGAAGAACGATAGACCGCGCAAGAACTCCGCTTTCTCAGAAACGGTAGTTCACGCCGATCGTCAGCATGTGGATGTCGATGTTGCTTGAGAGCTTGCGGCCCGTGACCTTGGGGAAGGTGCCCGTTCCTGGGTTCGTGGTCGTATCGGGCATCACTCCAGCGCGCGCGTTGGGAAAGAGAAAGTTCTCCGCTCCGAAGCCGGCATAGAGATAGTCGGCTTTCAGTGACCAACGGTCCGCGATCGCATATTCGGCGCCGGCGCCGAGCGTAAGGCCAACCCGGATCGAAGAGATTGATTCCGCGAACGCCGGGATTGGCGTAATCCCGCCCGTCGAAGGCCTTGCGAACTGGGTACGCTGCTCGGTTTGTTTGAGGAAAGCGGCGCCCGCGGTGCCATAGAGCATCCAACGATTGCTGAACGTGTAGCCGACGCGGCCGCGCAACGTGGTCAGCCAATCGAGTCTGGTATGCAACTTCGCCTGCAAGGAGCCGGGCCTGCCCTCTGTGGAGGGACCCTCGCTGTTGTCGTCATAACCAAGCCAGGAGATATCGCTTTCAATGCCGAGCACGAACCAATTACTGAACTGATAGTTGAAGCCGGCCTGCAAGCCTCGACTGAGGTCCTTGAACGTGTGACCGGCGACCTCCTGCGCCGCCAGGAGATCGGACGCGCCGGTAAGGGATGTCATTTGCCTTGCGTCGCGACCGAATCCAAAGCCCAGGTGACTGCCGATATAAAATCCGGTCCAGTCGGAGTCCGACGCAGTTGCCGCTAGCGGCCCGTACGGCCAAAGGCCTGTGTTTTTCTCCGATCCATCGAACTTGCCTGTCAGGCTCATCCGAATCGTGCGACCAGGCGCCGGAAGCGTCGCCTGACTCAACTTGAAATAATAACGGTCGGTCAGATTCTCGACGCTGACGTCAAGCCTCAGGCTCTCGTCGACCTTGTAGGACGCAAATGCATCGTAAACCGTGTACGCGACCCACAATGTGCTCGGGAGAACACCGTCGACGTAGCTGCCGGCACGATCGCCCATGTAGGTTGCGCGGCCGGAAAGCGTGAGCTTGTCGTCCAGCAGTCGTACGCCCAACGTTGCGCTGGCTGAGAACTGCGGCGGGACTTGATTGGTGAGATAATCGTTGGCGTAAGGACCGTCCTGACAGCCCTTGCCGTAAGACGGATAGTAATATTGCCCCGGCACGTCCGGGTAGGGATTCCGACAGTATTCGACCTTGGTGTAGTACGTCGCAGAGAAGTCGGTGAATACCTTGCCCATATCGTACCGTCCCGACACCTCGATGCCGGTGAAACGGGCATGGTCGTAATTGTTCCGGCGATAATAGAAGGAGAAGAAATTCGGTACCCGGAAGTCATAGTACTCGACTCCCTATCGGAAAGCCAAAGAACGCAGGGATTTGATGGGTAGTTTTTGGGAAAGCAGTTGGTCGAGGAAGGCGACGACTTGAGCGGGACTTGCGGCGACGAAGATTTTCCGGAGCGTGTGCAGGCC
>WHTP01000002.1 GCA_009377695.1 Hyphomicrobiales bacterium
AAATTGCTCGGCCGGCATCCAGCCGGACACGAGCAACGATCCGTCGTCGCGCCGGACCACCATCGGCTCGGGCGATCCCTCCTCGGTGTGAAACTCTCCGACGATCGCTTCGAGGATGTCGGCGGAGGTAACGACGCCTTCGAAATGACCGTACTCGTCGACCACGAGCCCGATATGCACCGTCGAGCCTTTAAGAATGGCGACGACGTCGCGAGCGTCAACGGTATCCGGCACGATCGGGGCAGGACGGACGTGGCTGCGGATGTCGGGCTCACCGCCGTTCATAAACGCATGCAGCAGGTCCTTGGCTTGAATCACGCCAATCACGTCGTCGGGATCTGACTCGAACGCCGGCAGCCGCGAGTGCGGTGAGTTCCTGATCGCGGCGTGGATGGCCTGCGGGTCGTCCGCAAGTCGGATCATGTCCACCTCGCGGCGCGGCGTCATCACGGCGCGCACCGGCGCATCGCCGAGACGCATAACGCCGGCAATCATCTCCTTCTCGCCGGGCTCGAGCACGCCGGCGTGTTCAGCTTCGGCGACCAAGGTCCGGATTTCTTCTTCGGTGACCTTGTCGGCTGTCGGCTTGTGTTGCCCCAGCAGGCGCAGCACCGCCCGCCCCGATGTATCGAGAAGCCAAACCAGCGGCGACATGATCTTTGCCAGAAACATCATCGCCGGTGCGACGCGAACGGCGATGCCTTCCGGATTGCGCAAGGCGATCCGCTTTGGAACGAGCTCGCCGATGATCAGCGACATGTAAGTGATGGCCGCGACGACGACGCCGATCCCGATCACGTCCGCGAACCGGTCGGGCATGCCGAGCTCCATCAGCAAGGCGCTCAGGCGCAGACCCAAGGTGGCGCCGGAGAATGCGCCCGACAGCACGCCGACGAGCGTGATGCCGATCTGGACGGTCGACAGGAACCGTCCCGGATCTGTGGCGAGCGCCAGCGCACGCCGCGATCCGACAACGTTGCGCTCGATCATCGGCCGCAGCCGGGCCGGCCGCGACGAGACGATCGCCAGTTCCGACATCGCCAACAAGCCGTTGAGGAGCGTAAGGAAAAAAACGATCGCTAGTTCGGCGAATAACATGACTGGTCAGATAGCGACTGCCTTGATCGCGCGAAAGTGGGTCATTGTCTGTGTGTGTTCGTCAATTGTTCTGCCCGATCCGCCACTGTACCACCAGATGCGCCCAAAAAGCATCATGGCCGAGGATGACCCCGGCCATGACGTGATCTTCGTCGGTTTGCGGTCTGTTTATTTCTTGGCAGCCGCTTCCGTGCCGCGCAGCATCGCAGCCGTCGTCACCGCGGAGTAACCGGGCTCGACCCGCACGTCGACCACCGCCACTTCGCCGGCCTCGACCGCGGCAATCGCCTTGCGGAAGGTCTCGACCAGGTCGTCCTGCTTGGTCACCGGACCGAAGCCGTGTGCGCCCTGCGAGCGGGCGAGCGCCGCGATGTCGATATCCGGCGGCGAGATGCGCTGGCCGATCCAGCGGTTCTCCGGCGGCCGCGAGCGGATGCGCGCGACTCGTTCCTGGTGCAGCTCGTCATTGAAGAACGAGCGGTTGTTGGCAACAACGATGAGCAGCGGAATCTTGTAGTGCGCCGCGGTCCAGAGTGCGACGTTGCTCATCATGAAGTCGCCGTCGCCGCATACGGCAACTGGGAGCCGGTTCGAACCTTTGAGCGCAAGCGCCGCACCGACCGCATTGCCGGGGCCGCCGCCGACGCCACCACCACCTTCCGAGCCGACATAATCGAGCGGATGGCGGAACGGCCAGGTCGCGCCGTCCCATGACAGCGAGATGTGCGAGAGCGTCACGTCGCGGTCGCCGCAGGCGAACTTGAGTGCGCGCACGAGATCGTTGACGACGAGCTTGCCGGTCGAGAGATCCGGCTTGTCGCGCTTCGGCAGCGGCGGCGCAATGTAGGGCTTCACGGTGACGCCGAGCGCCTTGTTGAGCTCGGGCACCGCCTCATCGGGCGTCACCGGCAGCAGCACGTCGACCGCCGGCAGGCCCTGATAGTCCATGCTCCAGCCGCGATGGATGCGGAAGTCGTTGGTGACCGAGATCACCTTCGCCTTTGGCATCTCGTCGCCGAACGTCACCTTGAACACGCCCGCGAGGTCGACCCAGTCGAGATTGAGGATCACGTCGGCGGCCTTCACTGCGGTCTGCGCGTCCGGCGGGATCGCACTGCCGCCGGGAGCGCAGGCATGCAGCGGATGGTCGGTCGGGAATGAGGCGCCGATCTTGAGCTCGGTGATGACCTTGGCGTTGAGCGCCTCGGCGAGGGCCACGCGCTCGTCCCATGCCTCGACGCTACGCGAGGTCCGGCCGCAGAGGATGACCACGTTCTTCGCGCCCTTGAGCAGGGTCGCGGCCTTCTTGATCGTCTCGGCCGACGGCGCCGTGTCCGTCTGCGGCATGAAGCGGGCGGGATCGATCGGTGCGAGCTCTTCGGTGAGCTTTGCTTCCTGCAACTCGGCGTCGAAATTGACGTAGACGGGACCCTGTGGCGAGGTGTTGGCGATCCAGGTTGCACGCAGCAGCGCTTCGCGTGACGCGGCCGGCGAGGCGGGCTGGTCGTCCCACTTGGTGTAGTCGCGAATGATCGCACCCTGATCGCGCGCAGTATGGATCCAGTCGATCCACGGGCGGCGCTTGTGCGCGTCGACCGGACCCGTTGCACCGAGAATGACGATCGGCATGCGATCGCACCACGCGTTGAACACCGCCATGGTGGCGTGGAACAGCCCGACATTCGAGTGCACCGCCGCCGCCATCGCCTTGCCGGTGACCTTGGCATAGCCGTGCGCGATCGCCACCGCCACCTCTTCGTGCAGGCACAGGATCATCTGCGGCGTCTCGTTGCCGAGATAGTTCACGATGGAGTCGTGAATGCCGCGATAGCTGGCGCCGGGGTTAAGCGCGATATAGGGAATTTCGAGATCGCGCAGCGTCTCGGCAATGACGTCCGAGCCCCAGCCGGGCGCATTGGCGGTGGTCAGGTTGGCGGGGCGGTCGATTTCCTTCAGGGAAGGATGGGCGGAAGTCGAAATCTCGGCGGCGGGCGCCGCCTTGGCGGTTGCAGTGCTCACTGGACAATCCTTGTTATTTTGGGGGTAGTTGGGCTGGTGTCCCGATTCCGAAGTTCGTACGGCTTCGCGGCGACCTCCAATACGAACTTCGGAATCGAAGGACACCAGCAACTCATCAGTTCTAGTGTGGCTTTGGTTCAGAAGTCCGCATTCGGACTCGCGGCAATACCGTGCGGACTTCTGAACCGCCACACTAGTCGACATAAAATCGGATCAGCGGGCGTCGCGCAACCGTGCAAGTAGCCTCACGCCGGCATAGCCGTCCGGTTCCATGCCGACTTTCCGCTGGAAATTGCTGACGGCCTGCATGGTGGCGGCGCCGACCCGCCCGTCGGCACCTTTGGTGTCGAAGCCGATCGCGGTCAGGCGGCGCTGGATTTCCTGGATTTCAGCCAGCGTCGGCGGACGTTCGCCGCCAGGAAATTTGGGCGTGACGAGATCGGCGCCATTGATCACGTCGGCGAGGTGCACGATCGACAACGTGTAGTTCATCGATGGGTTGTAGCTGCGCACGGCGTAGAAATTTGACCCGAGCAGAAAGCCGGGGCCGCCTTTCTGGGGCACCCAAAGCTTGGCAGTCACGGACGGGGAAGGGAAGGCACGACCATCGGCGCGCGTGACGCCGGCTTTCTGCCACGCCTCATAGGTGCGAGATGCGTTTCCGCCGCGTTGGCCGCGCGCATTGACCTCGTAGCCCCAATGCTCGCCGCGCCGATACTTGCCGCGGTTGACGAGGTAGCGCGCAGTCGACGCGAGCGCATCGTCGGGACGTCCGAACGGATTGACGCGGCCGTCGCCGTCATAGTCCATGCCGACATTGATCCAGACCTCCGGCATCCACTGGGTGTGACCCATGGCGCCGGCCCAGGAGCCGCGCATCTCGGCGGGCGTCGACCAGCCGCGTTCGACGATGCGCAATGCGTTGATCAGCTCCTGCTCCCAATAGGTGCGGCGGCGCGGTTCGCCCCACGCCAAGGCGGCGAGCGCCGGAAACACCGGGCGCATGTGGTTCTTCTGCACGTCGGGATCGCCATAGGCGGATTCGATGCCCCACAGCGCCAACAGCACCGTGCGCGACACGCCAGTGTCCTTTTCGATGCGTGCCAGCAACGCGCCGTGCTCCTTGAGCTTCTCCTTGCCGGTCTGGATGCGCCAGTCGGAAACGCGCCGGTTGAGGTACTGCCAGATCTTTTCCTTGAACTCGGGCTGGTTGCGGACGGCCGTGAAGACGGATGTGTCCGGCTTGAGATTGCCCATGACGCGCGTGTAGGTCGCGTCCGAGACGCCGCGCTGCAGCGCCCGCGACCGAAAGCCTTCAACCCATTGCGGGAACGGCCGCGCGCCTTGTGCTTGCGCAGGCAATCGCCAAGCGATCGTCGATGTGAACGCGCCTGTAAGAATCGGCAAGAATGTGCGGCGGGAGAGGGAACGTTCTTCGCTCATGGCATGAGCCTCGCGCATGAATGACCAGCCGCTTGAACGAGCTTTTCGTTCAAAATGCGGACACGCCAAGTGCGGCATCCTTAATCCGGGCACAAGCTTAATCGGTCTCGCGAGGCAAATGTCCTCCGAGGTGCTTGCGATGCACCCATGAGCGGACCAGTGCCGACGCTGGCTCGTCTCCGGAGACGCCCTCGCCGAACGGGGCGAAAGGAATATAGGCTAGGAAAATAGTCCGGTTCGACGTGGGATACCTTGCCGACGGCGCAACGCCCAGGAACAATCTGCGGAGGCCCAAGTTGCGTAATAGTAAGCTACACGTGTGGGGAAGCCCGTGTCAGTGCAGGAACCGGCCGTGCCGTGTGAACGGTGCGGCGGCGTAACGAGCTTCGTGACGCAACTCGCGCCGCTCCGAGGAGTCGGTGCCCAGATATTTGAGTGTACCAGGTGCCAACACTACACTTGGCAGGATTGGCATCTCACCCCGCGCGTGCCGGCCCGACCGCCTGCTGAGGCACAACAGCAACAGCAACAGCAGCAACAACAACAGCAATCTCAATTCTCAAAAAAAGACGAGCCGGATACCTAGTGTGGCGGTTCAGAAGTCCGCATCATTCTCGCGGCGAGTCCGACAAGCGGACTTCTGAACCAAAGCCACATTAGATTCAAAGAGTCGCTAGTGTCCTTCGATTCCGAAGTTCGTATAAGCGGCCGCCGCGAAATGGTACGAACTTCGGATCGGGACACTAGCGTCACCACTCCGGCAGCTTCACTCGAGCCGGGTGGGCTGGTGTTGCTGCCTACCCCGCGCAACAGTCATGATCGGAAACTCAGCGCAGCATTGCGTTGCTGATCACGATTTCACAATTGAGCCCTGATGGGGGCCAATCGAAATGCACGCTGCCACCAAGCTGGCCGCTCAGGATGTTTTCGATAACCCGCGTACCGAAGCCACGACGACTTGGCGGTTCGACTTGCGGGCCTCCGGTTTCGGTCCATTGGAATATGAGGTTTCCCTCTTTATGGAACCACGCGACGTGAACGCGCCCTTCCGGTTGCGAGAGCGCGCCGTATTTGGCTGCATTCGTTGCAAGCTCATGCAGGGCGATTGCCATCGCCTGCGCCGCGTTGGGCTCTAAAACGACTTTCGGCCCGTCAACCTGGGTTCGGCCGTCGTTCTCTTGTGAATAGGGAGCGAATTCTTGCGTCACCAGAAGTCTCAACTCCGCTCCCGTCCATCGCGACGCGACGAAAAGGGAATGAGCGTTTGCCAGAGACTGAATTCTGCCCGCGATGGTGCCCTTAAAGCCTTCAACAGTTGATGCGTTTGTGAGATGAACCGTCGCTTGCACCGTGGCCAGTATGTTCTTGGTACGGTGCTCGGCTTCGCGGCCAAGGATAGCGAGTTGCATTTCGGTGCGCTTGCGTTCGCTGATGTCGCGCGCGATCTTCGATGCGCCGATGATTCTCCCGCGCGAATCCTTGATAGGAGAAACCGTCAGCGAAACCTCAATTCGGCCTCCGTATTTGCGTTGCCGCACGGTTTCATAGTGTTCGACCCGTTGGCCGCGTTTGATCCGTTCGATGATCGAGTCTTCCTCGGCATGCAATTCGGCGGGAATCAATGTCTTGACCGGTTTCCCGATAATCTCCTCGGCGGGATATCCGAAGATCCGCTCCGCGCCTTTGTTCCAGTTCGTAATGATGCCGTTGAGATTCTTGCCGACAATCGCGTCATCGGAGGACTCGACGATCGCGGCGAGACGCTGAGCGGCGTTCTCCTCGAGCTTCCGCTCGGTGATGTCGACCAACAGGTTCACGGCTCCGATGAACTCTCCCGCCGAATTGTAGATGGGCGTAGGAAAGGGGATGAAAGGTACGCGCGTTCCGTCCGGTCGTTCGGCGACCGCTTCGACTCCGCGGATCGGCCGCCGTTCCTTGACAGCGACGGCCATGGGGCATTGGTCGTGGGGCATCGGCCGGCCGTCCGGCCAATAGAGTTTCCATGAGCCGCACCATTCACTTTGGTCCAACTCGGGGTGGCAACCCCAAAGCTCAGCGGCCGCCGGATTGAAATACGTGATGCGGCCTGCGGCGTCGGTCGTATAGATCGCAGCCGGAAGCGCGTTCAGCAATTGGCGGAAAAAGCCGTCGCCGCGCAGCAGCGGCTCAGCCGCTTCCATGATAAGATTGCTGAGGGGCGGATCGAGATCGGAGCCTGCTAATGTCACCTTGTCCATCATGGCGCCAGAAGGATCTCCCTGTGAATACGCAACAATCCGGGTCGTGGCTAGGGGAAGCAACGCCGTTCCTGGGGGGTACAGTGCCTCAATCCCGGCATGGAACTCCGGCGCGGCCCTGACGTTGCGGGCCTTCGGCCAGCTCCTTTTTTCCCGAAGAAGTATCATCGTGCCGCGTGCCCAAACGCCATAGGTCAACGGACGAGGAAGCGCCATGAATACCTCTGACCGGCAAGCGCACTGGGAGCACGTTTACGCCACGAAAAGTGAAGGCGAGGTCAGTTGGTTCCAAGACAACCCGACGATCTCCCTTCAATTGATCGCGGCGACGGGAGCGGGCCTGGGTTCGGCCATTATTGATGTCGGCGGCGGCGCGTCGCGGTTGGTGGATGCGCTGGTGGCGGGCGGACATCAGGCCGTCACCGTCCTGGACCTTTCGGACGCAGCGCTGGCCACGGCGAAGGCGAGGCTTGGGAGCGGGGCGCAGACGGTGACATGGATTGCCGCCGATGTGACCACATGGAACCCGACCGAACAGTACGACGTGTGGCACGATCGAGCCGCGTTCCACTTCTTGACCGACCGCGGCGACCGGGACGCATACGTCGCACGGCTGACCAAGGCGCTTCGCTGGGGCGAGCAGGCGATCATCGGCACATTCTCGCTGCAGGGACCGGAACGGTGCAGCGGGCTTTCCGTGGTGCGCTACGATGCGCGCAGCCTCGGCGAGATTCTTGGGCCGGCGTTCCAGCTATTGGAGACGCGCGACGAAGAGCACCGCACGCCGTGGGGATCGTCGCAGCATTTTCAGTTCAGCCGGTTCGGCTTCGCCGGTTGCTGATCTGGTGACGGCTGTGAACATCATCCGCCATCGGAGATGGCGGTGGCCCAATACGCTTGTGGTATTCGCTGGAGCGCCGCGATCGTTTCTGAACGGCCGTTCCTGAAAATTCCACCAATCCGCCGTGCGCGCGCTCTAATTCGGCCGCGCCGCCCGACTTTGCTATGCGCATCACATAATAACAGCGAGGCGACAATGAATAACGTCACGACAGCAGCGATTGCTGCTTGCGCCGGAGCAACTGCTCTTGCCTTCACGGCCATTCAATCTGCCAGCGCAGCCGATATGCCGTATGTGCCCGAATACTACGGTGAGCCACCGGACCAACAGTACTATCAACAGCGCTATGTCGAGGAGCGCTATGAATATCTTGAGCCGGCACCGCGTCCGCCGGCTTACGTGCCGGTTCCGCCGCCTGTGGTCTACGCGCCAGCTCCTCGCGCTGTCGTCGTGGCTCCCGAGCCTTATTACGCTCCACCACGTCGCGTCTACGTTGAGCCCAATGGCCCGCGCGGTTATGGACCCCAAGTCGTCGGTGACTACGGGTACCACCGCGCGTGGGACCCTGGATATCGGCGGTGGTGAGAGGCGGTACGATATCGCCCGCATAATGAAAGGCCCCGGGTCTGTGCCCGGGGCCTCGCGCTTGAAGGATGATAGAGTTTGCTCAATATCGCGACCGGTCCACCACCAAAGCCACCGAAGCGGTCGTTAATCCATGCGGTAGCGATGTGGAGATGCTGGTCGGCAACGAAAATCGCTCATTTGACGGGCTTGATGAATCGATCTCAGTTCGATCGATTGAGCGCGGCGAACGTGGTGCGTTGCGCGATGGTGCGCGCATAAGATGGTGCGCGCGTAAGGCGGATCGCGCCGGGCAACAAAGATGGGTTTCGCCATAACGCGTTATCCCACGCAAGTTTATGCCGCCTGCGTACACTCGGCTGCGTGTGACGCGCGCAAACGCGCTTACGACTCAACGCATTCTACGACGCGCGCCGTCAGTCCTTGGCGCGCTCGACGTAGGAGCCGTCGGCGGTCATCACCACGATGCGGGTGCCGGTGCTGACGAAGGGCGGGACCATGGTGCGCACGCCGTTGGACAGCGTGGCCGGCTTATAAGACGAGGCCGCGGTCTGGCTCTTGATGGAGGGCTCGGTTTCCGTCACTTCGAGCGTCACTTTCTGGGGCAATTCCATCGATACCGGCAAGCCGTCATAGACCGCCATCGTCACCTTCATCTCGGGCTGGAGATAGGGCGCCTGGTCGCCGACCATGTCGGCCTGCAGCGTGATCTGGTCATAGGTCTCGCTGTTCATGAAGTGGAAGCCCTCGCCGTCCTGGTAGAGGAACTGGAAGTCCTGCTCCTCGACATGAGCGCGCTCGACCTGGTCGGTGGTCTTGTAGCGTTGGGCGGTTTTGACGCCGTCGCTGATGCGGCGCATGTCGATCTGCGTGGTTGGGGTGCCCTTGCCCGGGTGGAAGCTTTCAGCGTTCAGGACGACATAGAGTTTACCGTCGTCGAGTTCGAGGATATTGCCTTTGCGGAGCGAGCTGGCGATGACCTTCACGAACGAGCATCCTTGTTTGAGCAGAATTGGCGGCCGCTCCGAGTGGGCGGCCGACTGCAATGTCGGGGCGCAACATACTGATCCTGCGCCCGACTGCCAGCGATTTTCACGGGCTCGGGGCCTTTTCTGATGGCCAATCGTCCCCGATTTTGGGCCCCCGAAACCCATGCCGAGCGCCGTCCCTTCCTGATCGCCCGCAATGAAATCTCCCGGGCGGTCCGGGACCTGTTCGCGGGGCTGGAGTTCGTCGAGGTCGAGACCGCGACCCTCCAGACCTCGCCCGGCAACGAGACGCATATCCACGCGATGCGGACCGAGCTCATCTCGCCCGCGGGCCGCGACCGGCGGTTTCTGCGCACGTCCCCGGAATTCGCTTGCAAGAAGCTCTTGGCGGCCGGCGAGCGGCGGATCTTCGAATTCGCCCGCTGCTTCCGCAATCGCGAACACGGTGTGCTGCATCATCCCGAGTTCACCATGCTCGAATGGTATCGCGCCCATGGCCAGTACGAGCCGCTCATGGACGACTGCATGGCGGTGATGGCCTGCGCCGCGCAGACTGCGGGCGCGCGGCAGTTCACGTTCCGCGACCGCAGCGCCAGCCCGTTCGCGGAGCCGGAGCGGATGACGGTCGCTGACGCATTCGACCGTTATGCGGGGATCGACCTGATGGCGGCGCTGCCGCCTGAGGGACCCGACCGTCGGCATTTTGCGGCGATGGCGAACGAGGCGGGCGTGAACATCCCAACGGAGGACACGTGGGGCGATATCTTCAGCCGCGTGCTGGTGGAGAAGGTCGAGCCGCATCTCGGCATTGGCTCTGCGACCGTGCTCGACGAATATCCCGCCGTGATGTCGGCGCTGGCGCGTCCCAACATCCGCGACGCGCGCCTTGCTGAACGGTTCGAGGTCTATATGTGTGGCGTGGAGATCGCGAACGGCTTCGGCGAACTCATCGATGCGGTCGAGCAGCGCCGGCGGCTTGCCGCCGAGATGGCGGAGAAGGAGCGCATCTACCGCGAACGCTATCCGATCGACGACGACTTCATCGCCGCGCTGCGGTCGATGCCGCCCGCATGCGGCGTCGCGCTCGGTTTCGACCGCCTGGTGATGCTTGCGACCGGCGCGCAGCGCATCGATCAGGTGATGTGGACGCCGGTGGATGTGTTGTGAACGCGCGGCGGAGCTGAGGGCTTCTACCACGAGGCCCTGAAAATACCCTCCGTCATTCCGGGGCCGGCCGAAGGTCGGAGCCCGGAATCCATACTCCAGGTATTTCCGTATCTTGACCACCGTGGTTATGGATCCCGGACAGCCGCTCCGCGGCTTCCGGAATGACCACCGAGAGGTATTACGAAGTCTGGTAGAGTTCTTCAGTCTAAAGAAACACAAATCATGGGGAGAAAGATGCGCCCATCGTTCATCGCCGCGCTGGCTACCGGTCTGCTCGTCAATTCAGCCTCGGCGCAACAGCCACTCACCTTACGCGACATGGGCTCGTTCCACGTCGGTGGACGCAAGGTCGAAGTGACCGGGCAGCCGGTCAAGGAGATCGTACGCGTCCCAGGCGGGCCCACGTCGAAGCTCGATCTCAACGGCACCTATCATGTCGAGCACATGTACGCGCAGTACTTCCTGGTGCAGAACCGCAAGGGCCAGTGGCCGCTCCTGATGTGGCACGGCGGCGGGCTCACCGGCGCCACTTACGAGACCACACCCGACGGCCGCGAGGGCTGGCGGGACATGATGATCCGGCGTGGCTGGGACGTCTACATCACCGATGCCACGGAGCGCGGCCGATCAGGTTTCGCTGCTCCCATGATCTGGAAGGACGATCCGATCTTCCTCACCGAGGTCGATCCTTGGCAGCGTTTCCGTATTGGTCCGGGCGCGGGCTCGTTCAATGCCGATCCCGCGAAGCGCAAGCTTTTGCCTGGAAACCAGTTTCCGATCGAGGCGTACGACAATTTCCTCAAGCAAATCGTGCCGCGCTGGCTGTCGACTGACAAGGCGATCCTCGACTCCTATGTTGCGCTGATCGACAAGGTCTGCCCGTGCGTGATCCTCGCGCACAGCCAAGGCGGCCACTTTGCTTTCCGTGCCGCGGAGCAGCGCCCGGATAAGGTCAAGGCCATGGTCTCGGTCGAGCCGGCTATCGGCGGCGGAGCGAGCGACGCCAAGGCAGTCAAGGACATGCCGCTGCTGATCGTCTACGGCGACTACATCGATCAGGATCCGCGTTGGGTCGCATACCGCAAGGCGGCGCTGGCCTATGCAGATGCGATACGCGCGGCCGGCGGCAAGGTCGACGTGATGAGCCTGCCGGAGCAGGGCATCAAGGGCAACTCGCACATGATGATGATGGATAAGAACAACCGGGCGGTTCTCGATGTCATCACCAAGTGGCTTGTCGACAATGGATTGGCGGAGAACTGAGACCCGGGCCGGGCATGAACGCACCTGTTATTGCTGCGGCTTGAAGGCGCGCCCCGGGGGTACCTTGACATGATACCATCTCCGGGAGCTCGGCCAACAAGGGGCATTTCCAATGATTGCATTTCGCAGGCTTTCCCACGCGGTTCTGATGTCTGGTTTCGCCAGTATCCTGGTTGCGGCGCCGGCGTCGGCGCAAACCTATCCATCGCAGAACGTCAACGTGATCGTGGCCTTTGCTGCCGGCGGCATCGCCGACGGGCTCGGCCGCTTGGTCGGGCAGAAGCTCGGCGAGCGCCTCAAGCAATCGGTTGTGATCGAGAACCGCGGCGGCGCCGGCGGCAATCTGGCGGCGCGCGCGGTGGCAACAGCGGCACCGGACGGGTACACGCTGCTCGCCACCACGACCGCGCTTGCGGTCAACGAGACCGCGTCGAAGAAGCGCGGCTACAACACCGAGGACCTGCGTGCGGTGGCGATCGTCGCGATCAGCCCGGACGTGCTGGCGATCCATCCGTCGAATCCGGCCAAGGACCTCAAGGAGTTCGTCGCGAACGGCAGGAAGGCGAACTTTACCTATGCCAGCGCCGGGGTCGGCACCGCTCCGCATATCGGTGCGGAATATCTGTTCCGCGCGGTCGCCAAGGTGCAGTCGGTGCATGTGCCGTTCACCGGCGGCGCGCCGGCGACCACGGCCGCGCTCGGTAATCATGTCAACGCGCTGGTGCTGACGCTGCCGACGGTGACGCCGCATATCCTGCAGGGACGCCTGCGCGGCATCGGCGTCGCCAGCGAGAAGCGCGTGCCGGCAGTGAAGGACGTTCCCACCTATCGCGAGATGGGGTTCGACGTGCTGTCCGGCTCATGGGTCGGCTTCTTTGCCCCGGCCAAGACGCCTGACGCGATCGTCCTGAAGCTGAACACCGAGATCAACGCGCTGATGAAAGCGCCTGACGTGCAGGCGAAGCTTGCGCAGATCGGGTTCGATCCAATCTTCAAGAATCTCCCCGAGACCGACGCGTATTTCAAAAGCGAAGTTGCCAATTGGGGCAAGATGGTGCGCGCCGCCGGCGTGACGAAGGATTAGCGTTAGTCCCGTAGCAGGTAGGGCGGTCCCGGATTTCGCTGCGCTTATCCGGGCTACGACGGTGGACGGCACCGGCTCGACCGACTACATCCTCGCGCATGAAATGCGAGGATTGTTAATGGCACGACAGACGGCAACCAGTCTGCGAGACCCGGCTGCATTGTTGGCGGCGGGACTGATCCCGCCTGAACGGCTCGGCGAGCTTGAACGGGTCGCGGCGCGCTATGCGGTGTCGTTGACGCCCGACGTGGCTGCACTGATCGACGCCTCCGATCCGCATGATCCGATCGCGCGACAGTTTATTCCTGATGCCGCCGAGCTCGAGCAGCGCGAGGGCGAGGCATCCGATCCCATCGGCGACGACGCGCACAGTCCAGTCGAAGGCATTGTGCACCGCTATCCCGACCGTGTGCTGCTCAAGCTCGTGCATGTCTGCCCGGTTTATTGCCGCTTCTGCTTCCGTCGCGAGATGGTCGGACCAGGCAAGCGGCAGTCGTTGTCGCGCGCCGCGCTCGCGGCGGCACTCGATTACATCCGCGCCGATCAAGACATCTGGGAGGTTATCCTGACCGGGGGCGATCCGCTGATCCTGTCGCCGCGCCGATTGCGCGAGGTCATGCGCGCGCTCGGCACGATCGAGCACGTCAAGATCGTCCGCGTGCATACGCGCGTGCCGGTGGCGGCGCCGGATCGCATCTCTGCCGAGCTCGTGCGGGCGCTGAAGGTTGCGGGCAAGAGCACCTATGTGGTGCTGCATGCCAACCATCCGCGCGAGCTGACGGAACGCGCGCGGGTGGCCTGCGCGCGCATCGTCGATGCCGGAATTCCGATGCTGAGCCAGAGCGTGCTCCTGCGCGGCGTCAATGATGACGCGAAGACACTCGGCGCGCTGATGCGCGCCTTCGTCGAGAACCGCATCAAGCCGTATTATCTGCACCACGGGGATCTCGCGCCGGGAACCGCGCATCTGCGCACGACCATCGACGAAGGGCAGGCGTTGATGCGTGCGCTGCACGGGCGGCTCTCCGGCCTGTGCCAGCCCACTTACGTGCTCGACATACCGGGCGGTCACGGCAAATCGCCCATCGGGCCGAACTATCTGGAACCATTGCAAGGAGCGGAGGGCTACATCGCCGACGATTTCAAAGGCGGCCGGCACGTGTATGAGGGACCTGCGGCATCGGCGTGCGCGCCGCGCGATTTACAGCGCGATTGAGGATCGTTAGACCTGATCCCTTCAAACGGGGGTCCGGCCGCATGCAGTCCTACAACTTCACGCGTAGCGTTCCGGTCGAGGAGGGCTACGACGTCCTGGTCGCGGGCGGTGGACCGGCTGGCAGCGCGGCCGCGGTCTGCGCCGCGCGTCTCGGTGCGAAAGTGCTTCTGGTCGAGGCGACCGGATCGCTCGGCGGCATGTCGACGTCGGGGCTGGTGAACACGTTCGGCCCGATGGGTGATGGCGAGCGCACGCTTGTCGGCGGCTTCACCCGCGAGCTGATCGAGACCATGCACGAGCGCGGCTTTCTCGGGCCCGAGGTGACGCCGGAATACTGGATCACGCACTACAACCGCTGGATCCCGTTCGATCCCGAAGCACTCAAGCGCCTGCTTGACGAATACTGCGTCGAGGCCGGGGTCGAAATCCGCTACTTCACCCGCGTGATCGACGCCGACGTCGAGGGACGTCAGGTCAACGGCGCGATCATCAGCAACGTCGAAGGGCTTCGCTTCATTAAGGCGAGGGCCTTCATCGACTGCACCGGCGACGCCGTACTTGCCGCCGCCTGCGGCGCCGAGTGCAAGATTGCCGGACGCGACTGGCCGTTGCAGCCGGCGACGGTGTGCTCGACCTTCAGCGGGATCGATTGGGAGCATCCCGCCTATCTCACGAACCGCGGCACCGATGCCGTCCGCGAGAAGGTCAAGGAAGAACACCTCCCGCAGGCGAATGCGGACGGACACTTCACGCATCCCGATTACTTCATCGCCGGCATGAAGAAGGTCGGCCACATGACCGGCAATCTGAATGCCGGTCACATCTACGGTCTTGACGGATTGAGCGTGAAGTGCCTGTCGGAGGGCATGATCTACGGCCGCAAGGTGGCCGTCGAATATATGGAGTTCTACCGCAAATACGTTCCCGGCTGCGAACGCATCGAGCTTGCCGCCACGTCGCCGGTGATGGGCGTGCGCGACACCCGCCGGATCGTCGGCGAGTTCGAGTTGACCGTCGAGCACTACAGCTCGGCGCGGAAGTTTCCCGATCAGGTCGCGGTCTACAACCGGCCCGCCGACGTGCATTCGACCAACAGTTCGAAAGAAGAGTTCGAGCGTTTCATGAAGGACATGCATGGTTCCGGGAAGCTTCCGCGCGGCAAGTCGGTCGGCATTCCCTACAGCATCCTGGTTCCGAGGGGCTGGGAGAACCTGTGGGTCGCGGGACGTTGTCATTCCAGCGACACCAAGGTGCATGGCTCGATCCGCGCCCAGTCGGCGGCGTTCCTGATGGGCCAAGCTTCCGCTACGGCGGCGGTGCAGTCGATGCACACCGGCCAGCCGGCCTGCGACCTCGACACGCTCGACCTGGTCGAGAGCCTGCGTGCGGCTGGTTCATACCTGCCGCAGGACACGCTCAGCCGGACCATGACGCGAAGCTGATGCCACAACTTATGCGAGAAACTCGATGCCGGATTCGTGCAGGTGGGTGAGGGGACTTGTCGTCGCGGGCATCGCGCTGATCGCCGGCGGCGAGCACGCGAGCGCGTCCGATTTCTATGCCGGCAAGACGGTCAACTTCATCGTCGGCACCGACGTCGGCGGCGGCTTCAGCATCTATGGGCGCATGCTCTCGCGCCATCTCGGCCGCTTCATTCCCGGCGCGCCGACGCTGGTCATGAAGAACATGCCGGGCGCCGGCGGCGCGACGGCGGCGACTTATCTCTATCGGATGGCACCGAAGGACGGCACCGTCATCGGCTCGGTATCGCCCAATGCCATTCTTGGCCGTCTGCTCGACGGCAATCTCAGCCAATACGACCCGACCAAGTTCCAGTATCTCGCGGGCGCGGAGCGCGGCACGCGGCTATGCATGACCTTCGCGCATTCGAAGACGCGGACATTCGAGGATGCGCTCAAGCAACGCACGGTCATCGGCGCGACCTCGGCCGGAAGCCCGACCCGCGAATATGCCGCGATGATCAAGCATTCGACCGGCGCGCAGTTTGACATCGTGAGCGGCTACAAGGGCCCGCCTGACCTGTTCCTGGCGATGTCGCGCGGTGAGATCGACGGTGTCTGCGGGCTCGACTGGGCGGCGCTGAAGTCGCAGCAGCCTGACTGGCTGCGCGAGAAGAAGCTCAACATTCTGATTCAGGCGTCGATCGAGCCCGATCCGGAACTCGCCAAGCTCGGCGTGCCGGTTCCGTGGCCCTACATCAAGAACGAGACCGATCGCCGCGCAGTCGAGGTGATGGTCGCGTTCCAGCAGGCGTTCGGAAAATCGTATCTGGTCCCGCCGGAAACGCCGGCCGACCGTGTGGCGATCCTGCGCCAGGCGTTCGCGGCGGTGCTCAAGGACAAGGAGCTGCTCGCCGACGCCGACAAGCTGCGCATCGAGATCACCGCGCAAAGCGGCGACGAGGTGCAGCGGGTCGTGCATAACGCTTACGCATCGAGCCCGGCCGTAATCGATCGACTGCGCAAGATCGTCGAGCCGTAGCGCGTGTTGCACGCGCGATCAGAAATCCGCTTTTGGGATGATGCGCCCCTATTAGCACGCATGGTATTAATTCAATACCGTGGAGGACGCGTCATATGCCGGACGTCGAAGATACTTCTGCCGACGTGAGTCATGACAAGTCTATTCTGCTCGACACCAGCGTCGGGCTGCTACAGGAAGGCTATGCTTGGGTCACCAAGGTCCCTGCCGGATTCGGGCCAGGAGACACTCCCAACACCCCGACCGCGTCCAGATTGGTCCTGTACGAAGATGGTCGGGAGCTTGGACCATCGCACGCCCAACACGAGACAATTCGCCAGATCGGCGGTGGTGCTTACTCGCATTGGCATAACACGCTCTACTTCTCGACATCTGATCGCAGCGACCCGCGAACAAATCGTCGGAATTATCGGCTTGCTCTCGTATCGTTGAGGCTCGTTGTTATCGCGTTAGACGGCGCCGACCCTCAGACGCTGAGGCGATACATCGCAGACGGCCGCCTGCCCATGATCGCTAGGATCCTTGAGCGGTCGCGCGAGGCTGAAGTCCAGTCGGAGGGCGAACTCTTCATCAACAGCTTCTGGCCGTGCTTTGCCAGCGGACTGTCAGTCGGGTCGCACGGCGTTCATGCATTCCGACCGCTGCGTTCGGGAACCATGCAGCTCGTCGAGCGCACGCACTACCCGGTCCGTACCCCGTTCTGGGAGATGGCGGCCCGCGCCGGTATTCGAACGTGCGTCCTGGACGGGCCATACTATGGACCTCCGGCCGCCGAGAGCGGGCTCGAGAAGCTCACCTACGGTGGAATGGGGGCCGCATCCGCCGGCGCGGCCACCAGGCTCCCTGGGCCCGAACCTTATCCAGCACTTGCTTCGCCGCCACGGTCCTCACCCTTGCCCCATCGACGTGGAGACTGTTCTCACCGTTCAGGATTCGGCCGATATGGCGATGCTCCTATGTGTTGGCGCTCGCAAGCGCGCGGCCATTGTCAACGATCTGATCCGGATGACCAATCCGGAACTGCTTGTTGCCCACTTTCCCGAGTTGCACACGGCCGCGCACCAGTGGCTGCACAACGAGACGCCCGATCACCGCTGCTACGATGCTGCGTTGGTGAGTGCGCTCGGCACGCCGATCCGACAGGTGTACGAAGCCGTTGACGGGGCCATCGGAAAGTTGGTCGAGCAATTGCCGCCGGAGACAACCGTTTTGCTGGTTTGCCTCGGGGGCGTGCGTGTGACCCACGGAGGGGCTTATCTCCTTCACGATCTTCTACATCGCCTCGGCTTGTCGGTTCTGGCAAGGCCCGGCGATCCCAAATCTTGGCGATACTTTCCGGAACCTGTCCGCAGGGCATTGCGACGTTGCCGTGAGATCTGGACCGGTCACCGACTCTCCAACAGCGCGCAGCGCTTGAACCTCGATTGGTCGAAAACCCGCGCCTTTGCCTTGCCCTGGGCATATGATGGATATCTGAGAATCAATCAGCGCCGGCGCGAACCGTGCGGCATTGTTGCAGAGGGAGCGGAACGCGAGCAGGTCCTCGCCGAGATCGAGGAGGCCGTGCACTTGCTGCGACTCGCGGGCACCGATGAACCGGCCGCCAAAGCCGTGATCCGCGCCCAGAAAGAGTTTCCCGGAGCGGCGTCCTCAGAGCTGCCGGACCTGATGGTTTTGTGGAACAACGCGCGTCCCTTCGACGCTGTCGAGTCCGCGCAGGTGGGCCGCATCGAAAACCGCGATCCCGCCGGTCGTTCTGCGCACAGCTCGCTGGGCGGCATGTTTGCCTATGGGCCCCTGATCGCCGCTGGCCCAACAATTGGCGGCGTCCGCGATTTCGACATCGCGCCCACGATCCTGGAGCTGCTGGGTATCAACGTCCCCCGCCATCTCGACGGCCATGCCATGTCCGAGCTGATCGCATCCGGACCGTCACGTCCAGGCGTTCGAGCGAGTAAGCACGTACCGGATAGCGCGGAGAAGACGCACTAATTTTTAGCTCTCGTGCCGCCCTGCACGGTCTGAGCCAGCACACCGGATTTCTTGCGTTTGGCGCAGGAACGGTAGGAGCAGCGTCAGCACTACCATCACCCATAGCACGTTCGCAAGCGATGGCGAGAACGCATCGAACGCAGGAAGTAGAAGTACATCTCGAACAGCGGACCCATGATCGTACCGATGAGCATCGCGATCGGGAAAGGCTCCATCAGTCTGACGTCGCGGCGACGGCGCGCGGCCGCCGCCTGAGCAACGGGCGGAGATAGGGGAGCAGGATCGACAGCACGACAAGCCCCCAAAGGACATTGGCCGTTACGGAGGAGAACAGAATGGTCAGGTCGCCCTGGCCAATTCGTAGCGCGCGCAGCAGATACTGTTCGAACAGCGGGCCGAGAATGATGCCGATCAGGATCGCGGTCACGTGATAATTGGTCTTGCGCGCGATATAGCCGAGCACGCCGAATGCCAGCGCGAGGCCCATGTCGAACACGTATTCGCGATTCGCGAACGCTCCGACCACCGTCAACGTCAGAATGAGGGGCACCAGGATCCGGGTTGGGATCAGCACGACCTGCCCCATGTAACGCGCGAGCGGCAGGATCGTGAACATCATGAGGATGTAGGACACTGCCATCGAAAAGAAGATGCCGTATGCGATGTGCGGCGAGTCGATGAACAGGCGCGGCCCGAGGATGATCCCCTGGTACTGCAGCACGACCAGCATCACAGCAGCGGTGCTGCCGCCGGGGACGCCGATCGCCATCAGTGGAACCAGCGTTCCCGCTGTGACGCCGTTGTTGGCGGATTCGGGCGCGATGACGCCGGGCGGAAATCCTGTGCCATAGAGTTCCGGTGTCTTGGAGAAGGCCCTCGATTGCTGGTAGGCGACGAATGCGGCAATGCTGGCGCCGGCACCCGGCACGATGCCGATGAACAGCCCGAGAAATGCCGTCCATGTGATCTGCCACCAGTATTTGACAGTCATGCGGACGCCATCGAGTGTATCGGTCCAACGCGCTTCCTTGGATTCGGCCACCGCCGACTTCGGCACGATCATCTCGCGTTCGAGCATGATGAGCGCTTCCGAGACCGCAAACAGGCCAATGAGCGCCGGAACGAGTGGCAGACCGTCATAGAGCTCAAGGAAGCCAAAGGCCGCGCGTGGCGTCCCATAGATATGGTCGGTACCGATGGAGCCGAGCATCAATCCGAAGGCGCCAGCAATCAGGCCCTTGAGGATGTCGTCGGCGGCGATGGCCGCGATCAGGACCAGACCAAGCACCATCACGGCGACCATTTCGACGCTGCGCAAGTAGAGGCCGATCTGCGCGAGGAACGGGAGCAATGCAATGGTGGCGATGCACGTGATGAGGCCGCCGATGGTCGAGGAGGTAAAGCAGATCACGAGTGCCTGCTGTCCCTGGCCCTTCAGCGTCATCTGATAGCCGTCGATCGTCGTCGCCGCAGCTCCGCCAGTGCCCGGCATATTGACCAGAATGGCTGGAATGCCCGCGCTCAGATGGGTGGCGCAGTACAGCGAGACCATGAAAGCGAGCGCCGCGTCGATCGGCAGAATCAGCGTTATCGGCAACAAGATAATGAGCGTGTTCTGGGCGCTGAATCCGGGAATGGCTCCGACCAAAAGGCCGAGCAGCACCCCCGGGATCATGACCCAGCTGAGCGCGAATGACTTGATCGTCAGGTCGAGAAAAAGTGCGGTATCCCAGCCCATGGTCTATCCGAATAGCGGTTGCAGGAGGTGCTCGATCGGCCCGGCCGGGAGCTGCGTCTTGAGGAAGGCAATGAAGAGAAGATAGACGGCCGCGGCTGTTACGAACGAGACCCCGACCAGGGTCTTGATGTCCCGGACGCCGAGCACCCACATGAGTGCAAACATCGAAAACAGCAGTCCAAGCGTGGTCCCGAGCCACGGGATCGTGGCAACGAACACGACAAGGATGAGCAGGACGGTGAGCCGCTTTTGGTGCCCTGCGGTCATCCGGCCGAACTCGCCGAAACTCATCGTACCGGCGCCTTCGCGCCAAAGGGCGATAATACGAACGACCTGAATCGCGATCAGCGTGAGCAGCGTCAGCCCGATGACGGTGCCGTTGGCGCGCGCTTCCCAGACCACGTCGGACGTCGTCACTAGAAAATAGATCGTGAATCCGGCTGCCAGCACCGGAATAATGAGGTCGGCGCCAAGGGCCGGCTTTGGCTTGTCTTTGGCGCCGATGTTGTGCTCGCTCACGTCAAAGGTCCTCAGCTTCCGTTTGATTGCTTGTGGCTTCCGCCCCGCTTCGCGGTAAGCCGCCCTGACCGGTCGGGATCAGACGCCGAGGCGGTTCGGATAGGTCCGGGCGCCGGGCTGCCGAACGGTGAGATCGCAAGCAGGCCCGCCGTCGCGGCAAGACCGCCGCAAAATGCAGGGCGCGGCAGCTGCGATGAAATCGCTATCATGAGCGTCTCCCCTCGGGTCATTGTTGAAGGCAGGGGCCCTGCGGAAAGGTCGCCGCGAGCCAGATCCTCACCGTGCCACTATTATTCACATGTGCGATAGCGCGCGAATAAGTCCGGCGTCAACAGGGCTTAGGCTGCGAGGCTGGCGCCGAACCAAGAGCATCGCCAAGGCCAAGGGTACTTGTCGGACCATTCTCGTTGGAGATTGGGCGGACGAACAGCGTCGGCGGCGCTGCCACCGCCTTGGACGATACGGTAGATCGCGATCAGCGGCACCCCGACGCGATGGCAACGTCCGTGGTTGTCGCCAGCTAGTAGCGAATTGTGCTCACGCGTACGCGCATGTGTTCAGCTTGAGGCGGTCGAGCCCTCCATGACCGGCCGGCTCCTGGCGACGAACTCTCCCGACAACCATTCGACAAAGACGCGGACCCGCGGCGAGAGCTGGCGACTATGAGGATAGAGAACCGATACCGGTGACGGCGAGGGCGGATAATCCGGCAGGACGGCGACAAGCGTGCCGCGCGCAAGCTCGTCAGCGACGCGGTAGCGCGGCACTTGGATCAAGCCCAGCCCCAGGTGGGCAGCCTCCACATAGCTATCGCTTCCCGCCATTGAGATCGAGCACGGGAGCGACACTGACCGCAACGCCCCTCCGACCGTGAACTCCAGCGGCAGGATTCCGCCGGTAGCGGAAGAGCGGAAGCCAATCATCTTGTGACCTGCCAGGTCGTCGATAGACTTCGGCAATCCATATTGCGCGATGTATGTTGCCGAGGCGCAGGTGACTTCCTGCAGCAGACCGATGCGCCGCGCGATCATATCGCTGTCTCGCAATTCGCCGACCCGAAGCACGCAGTCGATCCCTTCGCGGATGAGATCGACCAGGCGATCCCCGTCGCTCATAAAAAGTTCGATGCCGGGATAGCGCTCAAGGAATTTGGGGAGCCCGGGAAAGATAAACTGGCGTGCAAGGGTGCCGTGCACGTCGACATGCAGAAGGCCCGTCGGCTTCGAACCGGCAAACGCTGACTCGGCGTCTTCAAGCTCCGCGATCAATCGCACGCATCGTTCGTAGTACGCCTCGCCATCCAGCGTGGGACTGACGTGCCTCGTCGTTCGGTGCAGGAGCCGAACGCCAAGACGGGCTTCCAGACCCTTCACCGCGTCCGTCAGGGTGGAGCGAGGAAGTCCGAGGTCCTCAGCGGCCGCGGTGAAGCTGCGCCGTTCGACAATGCGAACAAACGCCTTCATGGCATCGAAGCGGTCCATTATCCGAATATCCGAATAGTGATGTCAGATAATAGCCGATTATCCGCAAACGAGAAAGGTCTACCTCCATGGCCATCGGGCTCGTCGCGATGCCCGACGAAAAAGGAGAGACTGCCATGTTGACCAAGACCATTCATGCTCTGACGACGGCCCTCGTGCTCGCCGCATCGCCTGCTCTCGCCATGGACGACAGCGCCCGGTCGGCCTTTGCCATTCCCGACCGCGTGACCAGCACCCATGCGATGCAGGCTTACGCATCCGCGAACCACAATCCCGTCGTTCGCGGCCGTCCGCGGGTCGTGCGCCCGTTCACAAAAGCCGAGCGGCTCTGGTTTCAGACCGCGCAAGGTTATGAGGACCGGTTCTGATCCAACACGAAGAGGCCAGCCCCGCGAGGGCTGGCCGCTTCTGTACGCAGCCGTGGCCGCGGGCGGCTCGCACATCCGATCAAGCTCGTCGTTCCTCGCGCTCAGCTCTTCCACCACGCCAGCGTCCGTCCGGCGACCCGGCATCACATTTGGTGCGGCGCTGCGCGAGGAGAGCGATGTCGACCCTCGGTTTGGCGGCTTCCTGAATGCGGATCTTTGCCGAATACGTGGTGCCGGTGATGCCGATGCCGGGTCCATCGAAGATGGATTTCATCGACAAGCCGGACCCGCTTTTGAAACAGCCTTGGTATCAAAGGTGTCGGAGAAGTCGCGATGACTGGCGTCGCCCCCGGCGATCGATCGCCAATGCCATTTGTCATGCAACCGGCCGTCGCCGCGATCTTCCCGCATCGAGCGCCTGCTGTAGCGCCGATAGCGACGGGCGTTGTCAGCGCGCCGAGGGCGCCGCTGCACGTTGGCTCAAGCAATCCCTGTTTGCGCAGAGGCCGCCATCGGCGCGCCGCGTGAGCGTAACGCTGGCGCGCCACAGTCGATGAAGATGGGCACTACTGGTCCGCCGTGGCACTATGATGTCGGAGCCCATCGATCGCGCCAACCGGTGATCCTGCGACGGCCTGCGATCTCGCGCTACGCCCAGTCGGAGGGGCCGCGTGGCTCCCTCACATCCGCCCAGCGTTCCCGAGCACCGCGATCGTCCGTAATGCGATATCGCGCATCAGCCCGATCTCGGTCATATCACGTCCGTCGGCGAGTGCCTTTGCAACGAGCGCGAGCTCGCGCCAGCATAGATCGGCCTCGGGAGGCGCCTCGCGCATCCATAGGGCCGTGCGCAGAACGACTTCGGCCCATCTGTCACGATGCTGTGCAATGAGGCTCTGCAAGAGATAGCGGGCAAGCTTCGCGCGATCACGGGAGCCCGCGCTCTCCACTACTTGTGCGACCTGTGGGTCATCCTCGAACCAAGATTGTGCGACGGCCTCGAGGTCGGCCAACTCGTCGCTCTTCCGTAGCACCGATGCGAGCGCCGCGGGCTCGCACATCGCCTTCGGGACCTCGCCGATCAACCCGGCAAGCGCTTGACCAAAGGCCATCCGCGCGGGTTGCCAGTCGGCACCACCGATCGTCTCGGCAATTTGAAGCAGACCCAACGGGGGCGCTTCCCGTTTCTCTGTGCTGAGCGCCAAATGGTGCGTCACGGTGCGGTCGAGATACGGCCGGGATACCGCCAGCGTAGGGGCATCCATCGCTGCGCCCGCCAAGCTCGCCTCGATCTGGCGGCGCGATTCCGGCTCGCTACTCCAAGCGTCCGCAATCCCACCTTTAGTCAGGAGCGACGAGATCCGCTTCTTCCGTCCGGCCGGTGACACCAGCAGGAAACCTTGCACAGTAGTGCCGTCGATGGCGGTGGCGACAACTGACTCGATGCTGCCCGCCTCCCATTGCGCGCAATCGATCCCAGCCGCCCGCGCCTTGCGGATGACGGCGTCGACTTCGGCTCGTTCGTCCTCGGGCCGCCAATTGCGCATCGCAATCAGTCGCCGAACATCTGTCGGGGCCAAGGAGGCGGCGACCTGGCCAAGCGTTCCGGCAACCGCGCGGCGAACAGCCGAATCTGGATCGAGGAGGAACAGGACCGCGGCGCTGCGCGCTTCGGGGATCTCGGCGAACGCAAGAGCACCGGCCAAAGCGCCGCGGGTTTCTGCCGGCATGGCATGGCTGCTTTCGATCAGCGAGCCGACAGTCATGAAGGGATCGCCGCCGCAAGCTTCAAGAATGCCGTGGAGAGCGGCGTGGACGTCGGTCGGAAGCGGCACGCCCTCGTTTTGATCGATCGGGCGCTCGGCCGACGCCGCGACAAACTCCGGCGATGCCGGGATCTTCGATTGGTGCAGGGCTCCTCCCACGAAGGCGAGCATGCGCCCATCGACCTGTCCCGCCTCGACTTGCGCGACGACGTCGGCCTGAAAATCGGCGATCAGTTTGGCCGCATCCGCGTAGCCCCGATCCGTGCGATAACGTAGATGCTCAAGTAGCCGTTGCAGCAGAAACAGATAACCGATGGCAAGCGCCTCTTCCTTGCCAGCTGGTGGCATGTGGCGGGCCGCGCCCCTGAAAGCCGCAAAGATTTCGTGCGGGGAGCTTTCGCAGTATTGATCGAGGTCGTCGCTGAACGGAGGCGGCCGGCCTTTGGCGATCGCGCGCGCGATCCGTCTCGCATAGTCATCCGTCAGCGAAGACTTTGGCTGGGCTCGGGTCATCGCCGCTACCTCCACGAATCGCACAATGGTAGCCGGAAGTTGCGTCTCGACCTTGTCAAAGTCGCGGCAATCCACTGCGCAAGAACCGCGTCCTTGGCGGCGGTAGGCTCGAGCCAAGGGCGAACGTGGTCGATGAAGATGGGCAATATGCTTCGCAGTGGCGCCAGATGCCGACCGGCGGGCCACGCCTCAGCTCGCGTACATCGCCAAAGCCACTCGCGCCCCCACCGCGGCGGCTGTTGCGAATCATGATTTTGGCATCGCCCCGCGCGCCAAGTTCGAGTAAGGTCAGTTTGCAGAAACGGAGTGGCCAATCGACCATGACGGAACATCCTCGCATCGCGCTCGCCCCCGACGTGCTCGCCGGTAAGCCTGTCATCCGCGGGACGCGGCTGTCCGTCGAATTCGTGATCGGCTTGATGGCCGGCGGTTGGAGCGAAGCCGACATCCTGGGCAATTACCCGGGCGTCACGCACGACGACATCATCGCGTGCCTTGCCTATGCGCGCGACACGTTAAGCTCGGAGAAGGTATTCCCGAGCGCAGCCTGATATGCGCTTTCTCGCCAACGAAAATTTCCCTGGCGCAGCGGTCAACGCTCTTGAGGCAGCCGGGCACGACGTCGTTTGGGGTTAGGACGGCGGCCCCGGGCGCAACCGGTTTGGACGTGCTGGCATGGGCGGCCCGCGAGAGCGCATTTTGCTCACCTTCGACAAGGATTTCGGCGAACTGGCCAGAGGATCCGCGCTGCCGCATAGGTGCGGTGTCGTCTTGTTACGGACGCTGATGCCGAAGCCTGGCGATGTCGGACAGCGGCTCGCCGACCTGATAACGGCACGTGACGATGGGGCTGGTCATTTCTCCGTCATCGAGCCTGGCCGCATTCGGATGCGACCGCTCGGACAGTAGCTCCGTCGGGGCGAGCGAAGGAGAATCCCAGCGTGCCAATGGCGGCACGGCAACCGTTGTGGCGTGCTGTGGCGTAGAGTGGCGCGCCCTACGGGACTCGAACCCGTGTTACCGCCGTGAAAGGGCGGCGTCCTGGACCGCTAGACGAAGGGCGCGCGAAGCGCCGCGACATATAGAGAGCTTTGCCCAAGGGGGCAAGCAACGGGCCAGCAAGCAGCGCTTGATGGCGTCGGCCGTTGACAGGGCCTGCGCATGGGCCTCACTTGAAGCCCCAGGGGGCCATGGGATGTCCGTTAACGAGCCCGTCATCTCGCACCGCCGGGCGGTTGTCGGCAGCAACCGCACGTTCGGCATCGTCTTTGCGGTTGTGTTCACCATCATCGCCCTGTGGCCGCTGCTCTCGGGCGGGACGCCCCGGTTGTGGGCCTCGGCGATCGCGGCGGGTTTTCTCGGAGCGGCACTTGTTGCTCCCAAACTCCTGTCACCATTTAATCGCGCCTGGTTCCAGGTTGGGCTCGCCTTGCACCGCGTGGTCAATCCGATTGTCATGGCCGTCATCTACTATGGAACGGTTGTTCCGATCGGGCTGATCCTGCGCGCCCGCGGGAAAGACCCGTTGCGGCTCAAGCGCGATCCGGATGCCCCGAGCTATTGGATCACGCGCGACCCGCCCGGTCCGCCGCGCGGGTCGATGACCAAGCAATTCTGATATACAGTCGCGACGATGGGACCTGCCGGTGATCACGGCGGACAGGAGGGGTATTGGCATTCATCGCTGAGTTCTGGGAGTTCATGCGCGTGCGTAAGAAGTACTGGCTGATGCCGGTGCTCCTCGTGTCGCTGCTGCTTGGCGGATTGATCGTGCTGACCAAAGGCTCGGCGGTCGCGCCATTCATCTACACGCTGTTCTAAAGCATGTTTCGCTCGGATGGAATCGCTCGCTCTGTCCGCTCGTCCCCGCGAAAGCGGGGACCCAGGAGCCACATAAGAAGATTCTGGATTCCCGCTTGCGCGGGAATGAGCGGTCGAGAGATTCGAATCGAACGGAACGCTCTTTTGTTAGCGAGCGGGCGGTGATCGTCGTCGGCATCTCGGCCTTCTACCACGACAGCGCCGCAGCGCTGTTGCGTGACGGCAAGATCGTCGCGGCCGCCCAGGAAGAACGCTTCACCCGCAAGAAGGCCGACGCCGGATTTCCTGCCAATGCGTTGCGCTGGTGCCTCAAGGAAGCAGGTATCACCGACGGCAACGTGGACCGGGTTGCATTCTACGATAAGCCGTTCCTCAAATTCGAACGCCTGCTCGAAACTTATCTCGCCTTCGCGCCGCGCGGCTTCAAGTCGTTCCGCATGGCGCTGCCGGTGTGGATCGGCGAAAAGCTGTTCCAGAAGGACATGTTACGGCGCGAACTCGCCGCGATCGACGAAGCCCTTGCCGATCCCGCAAAGCTCTTGTTCGCCGAGCACCATTTCAGCCACGCGGCGTCCGCTTTCTATCCCTCGCCGTTCGAGGAGGCGGCGGTGCTCACGCTCGACGGAGTGGGCGAGTGGGCCACAAGCTCTGCGGGCATCGGACGCGGATCGGACCTCTCGATCACCAAGGAGATCCACTTTCCGCATTCCCTCGGTCTTTTGTACTCGGCCTTCACTTATTACACCGGCTTTAAGGTCAACTCCGGCGAGTACAAGGTGATGGGGCTCGCGCCCTATGGCGAGCCACGCTACGCGCAGACGATCCTCGACAACCTGATCGATCTCAAGCCTGACGGCTCGTTCCGGCTCGATCTCTCGTATTTCGACTATTGCACCGGCCTGACCATGACCAACGCGCGCTTCGACGCGCTGTTCGGCGGGCCGCCGCGCAAGCCCGAGGTGTGGCTCACGCAGCGCGAGATGGATCTTGCGGCTTCGATCCAGGCGGTGACCGAAGAGGTGATGCTGCGGCTCGCGCGTTCGCTCGCCACCGAGACCGGGATGCGCAATCTCTGCCTCGCTGGCGGCGTGGCGCTCAATTGCGTCGCTAACGGCAAGCTCCTGCGCGACGGCGCGTTCGAGAACATCTGGATCCAGCCGTCGGCGGGAGACGCCGGCGGCGCGATCGGCGCCGCGCTTGCGACCTATCATCATCAGGAAGGGCACGCGCGGCCGCCGACCAATGGGCGCGATGGCATGAGCGGCTCCTATCTCGGTCCGTCCTTTTCGCAGGACGAGATCGAGCGCGACCTGACCGCCGCAGGCGCGCGCTTCGAGGTGCGGAGTTTTGACGCGTTGCTCGACGAGGCGGTGCGTGCGCTGGCGGACGGGCAGGCGGTGGGCTGGTTCCAGGGCCGCATGGAGTTCGGGCCGCGCGCGCTCGGCGCCCGCTCGATTCTCGGCGATCCGCGCTCGCCGGCGATGCAGAAGATGCTCAATCTGAAGGTGAAGTACCGGGAAAGCTTCCGGCCTTTCGCTCCGTCGGTCCTGCACGAGGATGTCGCCGACTGGTTCGATCTCGATGTCGAATCGCCCTACATGCTCCTGGTCGCGCCGGTGAAGGAGAGCCGCCGGCGGACCATGAGCGAGGCGGAGCGCGACCTGTTCGGCATCGACAAGCTCAACGTGCCGCGCTCGGACATCCCGGCCGTGACGCATGTCGACTATTCGGCGCGCATCCAGACCGTGCATTCCGACACCAACCCGCAATACCGCGAACTGATCGCGCGCTTCAAATCGCTGACGGGCTGCCCGATCCTGGTCAATACGAGCTTCAACGTCCGCGGCGAGCCGATCGTCTGCACGCCAGCCGACGCCTTCCGCTGCTTCATGGGTACGGAGATCGAGCTGCTCGCGATTGGAAACTGCGTGCTGCGCAAGGACGCGCAGGACCCGGCGTTGAAGCTCGATTACAAGAACGATTTCGAGCTGGATTGAGCAAAATCCATACTGATCTCACCGTTTGCATCGACGTGCCTGCGGAGCACAGACTGGCGTCTGGCATTCGTTAGACATATGCGGGCTGGTGCGATCATGACATCTGAATTCCTCCTGACGTCCTTCATTATCGTTGCAACGCCGGGGACCGGGGTGGTGTAATGGATGCGGCGCGGTTTTGCGGCCGCCCTCGCTGCGCTCGGCGCGCGCCTCGCACTCGCGGAACGATGAAGTCGGTCTTGTGACGCTGCTACCAGTGTCCAACATTCGGCATGGATTTCCATGGCTCGACAGGCGGCAGCGGTGAGCCTTTCTGCAAGAGTTCGATCGACTGCTTGTCGGGCGAACGCACGAAGGCCATGACACCATCTCGGGGCGGCCGGTTGATGGTAATGCCGGCCTTCATCAACCGCTCGCAGGTCTCGTAGACATTATCGACCTCGAAGGCGAGGTGGCCGAAATGACGTGCCTCGCTGTAGTCCTCGGTGTCCCAGTTATAGGTGAGTTCCAGCTGCGGCGCTTCGCGGCCGTTCCGCTTGCTGTCGCTAACGAGGCTCTCGTCCTCCGGCGCGGTCAGGAACACCAGGGTATAGCGGTTCTTTTCGTCGACGCGCCGGCGCGTCTCCTTGAGACCGAGGGCGTTGCAATAGAAATCAAGCGCGCGATCGAGATCGCGCACGCGCAGCATGGTGTGCAGATAGCGCATGACAACTCCTCATAATCCGTGCACGGCCACAGACCGTGCTCATCAAACTTTACAACACAAGCGGTAGACGGCGGCGGGCGAAGTGATTCAATATTATTTGACGAGCTGAGCAGAACCCACCAGCGCAGGAACATTTGCAGCACAGACATCGAATTTCAGACGAGGACGCTTGCCAATGACGTTGCCGATCTTCAAGTCGCTATCATGGAACTGAAGGACCTGATTGAGGCCGCGAGATCCGTGGTGCCGTTTACGGGGGCTGGCATCTCTACCGAATGCGGAATCCCGGATTTCCGTTCGCCGGGTGGCATTTGGACCAAGATGCGGCCGATCCCATTTGATGAATTCCTCGCCAGTCAGGAGATGCGGGACGAGGCATGGCGACGCCGGTTCGCCATGGAGGATCACTTTGGCGACGCCAAGCCGGGTCGCGGGCATCTGGCGCTGGCGAGTCTCTATCGTGCGGGCAAGGTTCCAGGCGTTGTCACGCAGAACATCGACAATCTGCACCAGGCGTCCGGGATAGCCGCCGACCATGTCGTCGAACTGCATGGCAACAGCACCTACGCAGCATGCCTTGACTGTGCAGCGCGGTATGAACTGCCGTGGGTGAAGCAGCAATTTGCCGCGGCCGGCGACCGCGCGCCGGATTGTCCGGCCTGCGGCGGGCATATCAAGAGTGCAACGGTGTCATTCGGACAGGCCATGCCAGAGCGCGCCATGCGCCGCGCGGAGGAACTGACGCTCGGCTGCGACCTCTTCCTCACCGTCGGCTCGTCATTGGTCGTATGGCCGGCAGCCGGATTTCCTTTGATGGCGAAGCGAAACGGCGCGCGTTTGGTCATCATCAACCGGGAACCGACCGATTTCGACGAAATCGCCGATCTCGTCGTGCGCGAGGACATCGGGACCGTGCTCGCGCCCCTTATTGCCCATTGATTCGATTCGAAAATCCTCTCGATAGCGTTGTTTGCGGGCAACAAATTCAAAAAGATGTGCACAGGCAGCGGCGCTATCCACTGATTGGCCTAGCCAGCGAACATTCGGGTGCTATCCTCAATGCGGCATATAGATTCGTCGAAACGCCCGGTAAGAGGCGACAAAGAATGGGCAGCGTGCGGCGTCATGGCGTCGGGCGGAATGGGATCAAAGGGCTCCGGCACCAGCATCGGACCCGACCGTGAAGCGATGGGCGATCTAGCCGACGAGGCGACGAGCGTCATCGAGCTTAGCGGGGTCATCAAGTGGTTCGATGTGTCCAAAGGATTTGGATTCATCGTTCCCGACAATGGCCTGCCGGATGTCCTGTTGCACGTGACGTGCCTGCGCCGTGATGGCTTCCAGGTCGCATACGAAGGCGCGCGCGTCGTCTGCGAGGTGCTGCAGCGCCCGCGCGGGCTGCAGGCCTTCCGTGTGCTGTCCATGGACGACTCCACGGCAGTCCATCCGGCGCAGCTGCCGCCGCCGCGGACGCATGTAACGGTGACGGCGACAAGCGGGCTCGAGCGGGCGCAGGTGAAGTGGTTCAACCGCCTGCGCGGGTTCGGCTTCCTGACGCGGGGCGACGGCACGCCCGACATCTTCGTGCACATGGAGACGCTTCGGCGCTACGGGCTCACGGAACTGCGCCCCGGCCAGTTCGTCCTGGTCCGCTACGGGCCCGGTTCAAAGGGCTTGATGGCAGCCGAGGTGCGGCCAGAGGGCGTTCCTTCCGGGCCCGCCTCCCACTAACGCTTCATTTATCCCTTAATCGTGATTCCCTTGGTTGTGCGATGTGGCCGGCTGTGGCGTCGGCGCCCGACTTGCTGGGCAAAACCGAACCGTGTATCGAAAGGCCCGCGCGGCACCCCGGGGCATAGCGCAGTCTGGTAGCGCGTCTGGTTTGGGACCAGAAGGTCGCAGGTTCGAATCCTGCTGCCCCGACCAGTCGGCACCGCGGAACGGCAGGCAATCATGGCGGCACGAATCTACAAACCGGCCAGGACGGCGATGCAGTCCGGCACCGCCAAGACCCGGGAGTGGGTCCTCGACTACGAGCCGGAGCAGCCGCGGGAGATCGAGCCGCTGATGGGCTGGACGTCGTCCGGCGATATGCGCTCGCAGGTGCGGCTGCGGTTCGCGACCGTCGAGGAAGCGGTTGCCTATGCGGAGCGTCACGGCATCCCCTATCAGGTCTTTGACACCAAACCGTCAGTGCGCCGGCCGATTGCCTATGCCGATAATTTCGCCTTCAAGCGCCGCGACGCCTGGACTCACTAGATTCAAAGAGTTGCTAGCGTCCTTCGATTCTGAAGTTCGTATAAGCGGCCGCTGCGACATGGTACGAACTTCGGAATCGGGACAGTAGCTTATTAGCACCCCTTCGGTCATTCGCAGCGGGAGAGTAGCGCGTCAGCCGTTGGCCGCTTTCGGCAGGGCTCTGCCTTGCCCGGCGGCGCGCTGGCGCAGCAATGACACGAACCGGTCCTCGGGCATCGGCTGGCCGAGCAGAAAGCCTTGGCCGATGTCGCAGCCCATGCTGGTGAGCGCCAGTGCGTCGGCGGCCTTCTCGATCCCGATCGCGACTGCGTGGCTGCCGAAATTGTGCGCCAGATCAATCACGGTTCTGCAGAGCGGCGCATTCACCTTGTCGGTGCCGCAGTCCTTGACGAAGGTCCGGTCGAGCTTGAGCTCCGCGAACGGTAGCTCCTTGAGGCGGGCCAGCGCAGAGTAGCCGCGGCCGAAATCATCGATGGCGAGCTTGACCTTCACCGGCGCAAGCGCCTTCGCCAACCCGGCGGCGAGCGACAGGTCTTTGACGATCTGGTCTTCAGTGACGTCGATGATTAGCCCGGGCCATTGCTCAAGCTCACTGCGATGCGCGCGCACGAGATCGACGATCGGCAGCTTCACCAGCGCTGCCACAGGGACATTGACTGCGAATCGCATATTGATCCCGAGCGTGGCTAGCCGCAGTCCCGCCTTCAGCACGCCGGCGATCGCGAGTTGGGAAAGCTGCTCCAATTCCGGCTCGCTGGCGCCGGGCATGAAGGCACCGGGCAATAGCACGCCGAATTGCGGATGCCGGCAGCGCGCGAAAGCCTCGATCCCGGCAAGCTGCTTCTTGCGCAGGTCGATCTTCGGCTGCAGCCAAAATTCGATCCATCCATTGTCGAGCGCTTCGTTCAGGCCGATGCGCGCCGCTTGCGGCGCGGCATGGCCGAGCTTGAGCTGCTGCACAATCGCGACAATCGACGATGTCTCGAATGGTTTCTTGAGCACGGGCAGCATCTGGAGCCCGTGCTGCTCGCCGATACTTTTGACGTGCTCGAGCACGGCGGAGCCGCGGTTGCTCACGAGCTGCACGAATCCGAAATAGCCGCGCTTGCCGAGCGCGACGACGAACTCGATCGCATCGGCGGACTCAAGACCAACACTGAGGAATACGACCTCGGGCGATCGGCTTCCCATCGCCTCGCGGCAGCTCATGCCGTCGGCGAATTCCTCGGTATCGAGACCGGAGCCGTGCAGGATCAGTGAGAGGAAGTGGCGGATGCTCGGTTCTTCGTCGACGACAAAGCAGATCGGCACGGACGCGGTGCCGCCTTTCATGCCGAGGGCATCCGTCGTCTCGCCGCCGTGAGGCGGTTGCTGTCTGCGGTCTAAGTCTTCGGTCATGCCACGTATGTCTTGTCGGTGCCGCGGCCGCGCCGGTGCGCGATTGTCCCCAACAAATCCTTGCGCCAAAACCGGTTAAATAAGACTTTACAGGCGATGAGCCGCAACGGCATGCAATTCGCCGCATGACGGAAACCCGCGTCCCTGTTGAATAAGTCCCGTCTTCTGATTGCATGGTGTTGCAGCCTGTTGCACCCAAGCGCGCGCTAGGGTACCCACGGGGTACCAACTCGCGGGGGTGTTTCATGCCGACGGTGACATTGACGGACCGGTTCTGCGCGACGGCCAAGCCGATCGGATCGCGGACCGATTATTTCGATTCGATGGCGCGCGGTCTCGCCTTGCGCGTCACTGACAAGGGGCATCGGAGCTGGTGCTTCCACTTTCGATCGCCACGCGATGGCAAGCGGGCGCGGGCAACCATCGGACGCTATCCCAGCACAACGCTCGCCACGGCGCGTGGGAAGGCGCTGGAGGCGCGCGGGCACGTCGACGAGGGAAATGATCCGCGGCTTGTGCTGGCGGGACAGGCGACCACCGGCATGACCGTGGCGGGCCTCGTCGATGCCTA
Source organism: Hyphomicrobiales bacterium (assembly GCA_009377695.1). Classification (GTDB taxonomy): domain Bacteria; phylum Pseudomonadota; class Alphaproteobacteria; order Rhizobiales; family Xanthobacteraceae; genus VAZQ01. The sequence goes on from WHTP01000002.1 coordinate 33,574, forward strand.
TCTCGCTGATCCGGAGAAGGCCGCTCTGCGCAGCCGGGACGAGATCGCGCGGCGCCTGCGCAAGAACGTGGTGCCGGTCATCGGCGAGGTGAAGCTTTCCGAGTTGCGGCGCCGCGACGCCCGCAAGGTGACCGATGCGATGCTGCGCCGGGGCGTCAAGGCCGAGGCGATCCGGGTCTTCGAGGACGTCCGCGGCATCGTGCGCTGGGCCGTGCAACACGAATACATCGAGACGAATCCACTGGCGGGCATGGCCAAGCCCGCGGAGGCCACATCGCGCGACCGCGTGCTGGCCGACGACGAAATCCAATCCTTGTGGGCCAACCTACCGGAGGCCGTGCCGTCGCAAGTCGCGCAGATCCTGAAGCTCTGTCTGGTGACCGGCCAGCGCGTGGGTGAGGTCGCCGGCATGGCGAGATCGGAGCTCGACCTGGTGGCGCGCGAGTGGCGCTTGCCCGGTGCGCGCACCAAGAACGGTCACGCTCACACGATCCCGTTGTGCGATATGGCGATCGCAATCATCGACGGGGCGATGGGTGATGACGATCGCAAATATGTATTCCAGGAGGGCAGGGGCTCGCTGTCGCCGGCGAAGGTCGCCCGCATTGTCTTCGAAGCAAACAGCGTTGGCCGTTTTGGAATTGACCAATGGTCCAGCCATGATCTGAGGCGCACAACGCTCACCGGCATGGCGCGCATGGGCGTTGCACCGATTGTGCTCGGACATGTCGCCAATCATCGGAGCACAACGCGCGCCGGCGTCACGCTCGCCGTCTACGCTCGCTACACCTACGACAAGGAAAAGCGCGCGGCGCTCGAGCTATGGGCTGACCGGCTGGCGGCGATCACCGGCAAGGGCGCCGCCAACGTGGTTTCGATCGAGCGGGGGCAGCGATGAAAAGGGGTCGAGGCCAACCACCACTCAAGCCGTCGATCACGATTGCGACCTGGGTGATGGTCGAACTGATGCGCGATCGGCAACAGGTCACGCGCGATCGATGGAGTGTTAGGGAGGGCTGTCGGCGGCTCGAGAAACATTTGATCGAATGCTTCATTGGCGGCAAGCGGCTAGAATTTGAGCGTATCCGCACCTACTACAAAAAGTTTGAGCGCGAGATGCGGCGTTCCAATTCTGGAGCCGTGTCAGAGTCGGCGCGGCAGCTGCTCGCCGTCGCTCGGCTGAAACGCGATCTATTCGGCTGGGACATCAGCACTTGGGCGCTAGTCCTCGATCCGCATCAGCTCGAAACGGCGGGGTATAAAATCACGCTGGAACCGATCGACCGGAATACTTAACCCACGAAGTGAATACTTAACCCACGATGTTGTGGCTGTCGTATTGCCGGCCACAAGCGGCAGTCTTTTATTGCTTCCCAACGCAGCGCAATTCCGCGCTCGCCACCGGGAAGCACCCCATGACCAGCAACACTCCGCGGTTGGGAACCATCGAGGCAGCCTGCCGGCTGATCGGTGGCGACCAGCCGATTCATCCGTCGACGTATTACCGAGGCGCCAAGGCCGGAATCTATCCGACACCGAAGAAGGTTGCGCCCAACGTGGCCCGCGTCGATTTGGACAGGCTCGCCGCCATGCTGCGCAGCCGCCTCGATGAGCCGGAGGCGGCGTGAACCCATGGAGCACAACAGCACGAAACCCGCCGGGGCGAACGGCGGGCTTCGGCAGGGAAATTCTGGGAAGAACGAACCCGCCGAACTTAATCGCCAAAGCAGCAAGACGCAAGCCGACACGCGCCCGACCTATGTCGTCACGCTCCGGCCGGAGCCGCATTGCCCGGACGCCACACGCGCATTGCGTCGGCTGCTGAAGCTTGCGCTGCGCCGCTTCGGACTGCGCGCGACCTCCGTCGAGGAGCGCAGCGAATGACCACCGACGTCATCCGCTTCCCGATGCGCAGATCAGCCGTCATCTGGGTCACGAACGTCACCGGCCAATGGGTGGTCCTGAACGGTGACCACGGTTGGATTCACAGCGACCGCGCGGGCGCGCTGCAGGACGCCAGGTGGCTTTCGAAAAATACGGGCCTGCCGATCAGGATCGCCGCATGACCGTCGATGAGCTGCTGCGCGAGTATAACATCAACCTGCCGAGCGACGCACCCGGCCGATATTACACCGTGTGCCCGCAGTGCTCGCACACCCGGAAACCGGGAAATCAGAAGCTGAAATGTCTGGGCGTGACGATCGGCAACGATCGGGTCGGTTTTGGGTGCAATCATTGCGGATGGACCGGACCATCGAAGGGAGACGGACGCGCAAGCCGGCCGAGCTACGCCGCGCAAGAACCGCAGCCACACGAGCCGGATCCTGCTGCGCTGGAGATCTGGCGCAATGCCAAGCCCGCCGCCGGGACCGTCGTTGATTCCTATCTCCGCAATCGCCGCATCCTGCTGGTCCCGCCGTCGCTCCGCTGCGGATCGACGATGCATCTCGGCCGCTATCCGATGCCAACCATGGTCGCGGCGGTGCAGCGGCCCGACGGCAAGGTGGTCGCGGTCCAGACGACGCTGCTGACGCACGCCGGAGCGAAGGTCCCGACCGGGCAGCCGCGCAGGACCGTCGGCGCGCTCGGCGACGGCGCCGTCCGGCTAGCGAAAGCGACGGATGTGCTCGGGCTCGCCGAAGGCGTCGAGGACGCGCTGTCGGCGATGCAGATCACCGGCGTGCCGTGTTGGGCCTGCCTCGGCGCCGGCCGCATGCACCGGGTCGCGATCCCCGACCACGTCCGCGAGCTTAACCTGTTCGGCGATGACGACGAGGCCGGCCGCGCTGCGCTCGAACGCACCGATGCGCAGCACCGCCACCGTCGCCGCCACCTGCGCTATCCGCCGGTCGGCATCAAGGACTGGAATGATTTCCTCCGCAGCAGACCCGCGGCGCAGCGCGTGGCGCTCGCGGATTTCCCCGCGATCACCGATCCGATGATCTCATGGAAGGACATCGCGCGATGACAGGCCGCGACGAAGCACCTCGGGAGCAGACGCGCGAGCCCGCGCCGCTGCCATTCATCAACATGACGCCATGGGACCGCGTGCCGGCACCGCCGCGCGAGTGGTCGGTCAAAGACCGGATTCCACTGCGGCAGCCGACGCTGTTCTCGGGCGAAGGCGCGATCGGCAAAAGCCTGCTGGCGCTCCAGCTCTGCTGTGCCCACGTGCTCGGTCGCGATTGGATTGGCATGCTGCCGGAACCGGGACCGGCGATCTATTTCGGCGCCGAAGATGACACCGACGAGCTGCACCGCCGCCTCGCCGACATCACCGCGCACTACGGCGTCACGTTTACCGACCTGATCCATGGCGGCCTGCACCTCCTGTCGTTCGCCGGAGAAGATGCGCTCATGGGCGCTGTCAACCGCGGCGGCATGATCGAGCCGACGCCGTTGTTGCAGCAGCTGCATCAGGCGGTTCGTGACATCCGGCCGAAGACGGTCGCGATCGACACCAGCGCGGACGTCTTCGGCGGCAACGAGATTGACCGCATCCAGGTCCGGCAGTTCGTCGGCCTGCTGCGCCGGATGGGGATCGATGGTGATTGTAGCGTCATGCTGCTGAGCCATCCCTCGTTGACCGGCATCAACACCGGCACCGGATTGAGCGGCTCGACAGGTTGGCATAATTCCGTCCGGGCACGGATGTTTTTCAAGACCGCCGCGACCGACCAGGGCGAGGAGCCCGACCCGGAATTGCGCGAACTGCAGTTCATGAAGAACAACTACGGCCCGATCGGCGAGCGCGTGCGGCTGCGCTGGCGCAACGGTGTGTTCGTGCCTGAGGTCGGCGAGGGCTCACTCGACAGGATGGCCCGCGAACAACAGTCGGACGAAACCTTCTGCGCCAAAATCCTGGAATTCGCGGGCCAGGGCCGCAACGTCAGCATCAAGCCAAATGCCCCGACATACGCGCCGACTGAGTTTGCCAAAGAAAGATCGGCGCGCGAGGCAGGACTCAAGAAGACCGATTTTGAAGCGGCCATGCGGCGCCTGCTGGCATCCGGTAAAATCCGCGTCGACAGCTACGGACCGCCCTCCCGAGGATGGACAAGGCTGGTGACGACATGACCTGCACTACTCCCTGCACTACTCCCTGCACTACTGGTGCATTACTGGTGTGTGTCCGACCCCCCCCCTGCCTGGGGACAGGCAGTGCAGGCTTTTGAGAGCCTGCGCCTGTCCGCCAGTCTCAGGGGGGTTCCGTGCAGGCCGGACAGCCGGATTTCAATCTTATCGGAGAGAACCATGACTGAACGTCCCTCACGACCGTCCCGGCCGTCGCGTCCGGGCCGGATCGAAGACGGGAGCGACCCCATCGCCGTGATGGCGCCCAAACCCACGCCCGACCCGCCAGCGCCGGCCTGCTCGCACTGCCACCTGCCCGGCAAGCTGGTCGCGTTCAGGACCCGATCCGGCGTGGTGCAGATCCACCAGCGCTGCGCAGTCGGCTTCGCGCTCGCGCTCATGAAACCCCATGCCCGCTGACCACGGCACCGGGCATGCGCACGTGAAACGCGTTTCGGCACGACATCTGGACAATGTGCATATTCGGACCATGCAGGTAGCCGCGACGACGACGACCGACCGAACGCGTATCAGCCGGCTGCGCCGTCACCGCGCCCGGACCCGCGTCGGGAAAATTGTCCTGCTGGTGGAGGTCGACGAGGTCGCACTGACGGAAGAATTTCTGGCCTGCCGATTCCTGAAACCGAACGAAGCTTACGACCGTGACAAGCTGGCCGACGCGTGCTCGCGGTTTCTCAACATGCTGACCCCTGGAGATCCGAAATGAATAGACCCATGGCGGCTGCCGTGAGCATTGCCGAACGTTTTGCCGATCACCAGGCCTCGTTCGAGCTCGCGCATATCGCGAGAGCGCTCGTCATTGCCGGCGGCCGATGGGGTGATGCTGCGGTTGTCGCCGAGAAGCTGCACGCAGCGGATCGCGCTCAGCGCATTCTAAAATCTGCGGTCGCTGGCGGCACCAGTGACATCACCGGACTGACCGGGGACTTTCGCTCGGCGAGCAGCGCGTTCTTGTCGGCGTTGAAAAACATCGGCGTGCTCGAGGCCGTGCTTTCGCAAGCTCGCGTCGTCCCGCCGCAGACGTTCGTCAGCGCGGTGACAATTGCGCTTGAAGGCAGCGAGACCGTCGAATCGAAAGGCAAGGTCTTGTCGCGACTCGAACTCACGCCGGCCACCCTTGCGAAGCACAAGGCGATCGCGTTGGTCGTCATGACCGCCGATGCGCTTCGTGAAGCCGGTCCCGCAGGACTGAACTTCGTCAACAGCGAACTGAGAAACGCCGTTGTCGGCGCATCGGATGCGATATTTCTCGATTCGGTAACGAACGGCTTGACGCCATTGACCGGATCAGCGACGCCGTCGACCGACATCATCGCGCTGCTGAATGCGACAAACCTTTCATCGACGTCGCGCATCATCCTTGTGACGCCGCCGGCCGGCGTCAACAGCCTGCTCATGACACAAGCCAGCTTGTCGCCTTCAAGCTTGAATACCAACGGCGGCACGTTCGCCGGGATCACGGTGCGGGTGACCGACGCATTGCCCGGCGGCACCGTCGTCATGATCGACGCCAGCGGCATCATTGCTGCCGATGAAGGGCTGACTTTGGATACCGCACGTCATGCCAACCTGCAGTTCGACGACGCAACGTCGCAAGCCAGTGACAGCCCACCGGCGCCAACGACGACAGTTGGACTTTGGCAGACCAACTCAGTCGCGCTGCGTGCCGAGCGGCATTGGCGACACGTCGCGCGCGCCAACTCTGTGGCGATCATGAGCGGCAGCACGTGGGCGACCGCAGCGTAATGACCGACGGCCTGCCGCGTCCGGCACAGAGGAACCGATGAACCATCGCGCGCATGCGATCCTGACCGTCAAACGAATCGACGCCGACCAGCGCATCATCGAAGGCGTCGCCACAACTCCCACTCCCGATCGTCTTCAGGACGTCGTCGAACCACGCGGCGCCAGGTTCAAACTGCCGTTGCCGCTGCTGCTGCATCATCGCCATGACGAACCGGTCGGCAACGTCGTGTTTGCACAAGCGACCAAGGACGGCATTCCGTTTCGCGCCGTCATCGCCAAGGTCGCCGAACCCGGCAAGCTGAAAGATCGTGTCGACGAGGCTTGGCAAAGCGTCAAAGCGCAATTGATCCGCGGCGTATCGATCGGGTTCAAGGCGCTCGAACATGAGCTCATGCCGTCCGGTGGCGTCCGGTTCAAATCCTGGGAATGGTTGGAGCTCAGTCTGGTTGTCGTGCCGGCCAACGTCGAGGCCACCATCTCGACCATCAAGTCGATCGACGCCGGGATCGCCACTGTGGACGACGACGAAAGCGATACGGTGCGCGCACAGAAGTTCGTCAAGGAGGCGATGGCCGATTTCCGTGGTAGCGGCGAGCGCAGCAACAAGCTGGTCCGCTATACCCAGGGCCAGGCCGACAGCGTCCGTGCGATGTTTGCGCTGCTGTATCTGCTGATCCAGAAGCAGGATCACAAAATCAAAGAGCTGCGGCAGTCCATGCCGGCGATGAAATACGTCGGCGTATGGGTGCCCGATGCCGACTATCGTCAAGGCAACTTCGTCACCGATCACGGCGCACTCTGGCACGCGAACACCACGACGCGGTCAAGACCGGGAACCGATTCAAGTTGGACACTGGCCGTCAAGAAAGGGAAGGATGCACGCAATGACCGATGACATGCGGGCCGAGGCATTGCACATGTACACGCAGTTCCGCGCCGAGATCAACGCGCTGCTGGACGCCACCATCGCAGATGCCGTGAAGGATATGCACACTCGCGATGCCACCAACGACGAGATCGATGCGATGCTGCGAACGTACGCGCCGAGCCTCGTGCAAGCACGCGCCCGCGCATTGCAGAAGCTGAACGTGATCTTTGCGAACCACGTCGACATCGATGCGATGACCACACATACGACGGCACACTGATGGCCATGGTGGTACGGGCCCTGCATCGTCACCGAGATCGCGCCTGACCGCGGCCTGGCCGAGCGGCGCGGCGATTAATGACGATCGCCAATCATTCCATCATTTCAAAACGGGCCCATGGGCCCGTTTTGCCTCCATCGTGGAGGACACTTTACGAGATGACGAAGGTCCCCACCCGAACGAACGAACGCACGAGGCCCGCAATCGGATTGGCGGGTGACTGAGACCGGGGGGGCATGCGAGACTCAAAACGCGTTCGTTCCCGGACCGGGGGGCCAGCGGTATTTTGTTAAATGTCCGGAATTTGCTCTTCGTGACGTTGTCACGGTGAAGGAGAAAAACTGACGATGCGATCACGAGGACGGAAATCCGGTGCCGAACTGTCGACCCTGATGCCGGAGCTGACGCGGGTGGAGCGGGTGCGGGCGCCGTCGTGGCTGGACGAGGCGGCGGTTGCCGACTTCCGCGGTCTGGTGGCTGCCGCCTCGGCCGACCACTTCCGCACCACCGACGTCGCGTTGCTGGCGCGCTACGCCGAGGTGTGTCTGCTGGCGCGGCGCGCGCTCGAGGCCGAGGACCTGGCAACCTATTTGCCGCTGGTGCGCCTGCAGGCTTCGCTGGCGGTCAAGCTGCGGCTGTGTCCGTCGACCCGCGGTGATCCCAAGACCATCGCGCGCTCCAAGGTGTTTGCGGGCCGCCACTGGGAGGCCGAGATCGATGACTAGGCGCATCACCGACGCGATGATCGAGCGCTATTGCGCCGAGCGCGGCTACGCGTTCAAGCCGTGGGAGTATCCGCCGCCGTGGGCGATTGCTGACGACGAGGTATGCCCGTGGTCGGACGGCGCCGGCGCGATGTGGTGGCCGAAAGCAAAGCGGCTGCGGGCGAAGATCGTCGCCGAGCTGAAGCGGGAGGCCGCCGGCCAGTGAGCGAAGGCGGTCAGGGCACTGCTGGCGTCGGAGAAGTGGCGCGGTCTCTCAGATAGTCAGATCGCGCAAGAGGCGGCTGTTGCTAAGTCGTTCGTTCAGAAACTCAGGAAAGTGTCGAATCAGCTGGCCTCGGAGGCCACCTCAATTGATGCAAAAGCGTCAAGCCGCCTTGGCAAAGACGGCAAGCACTACCCCACCACACGCTCCAAGCCCAAGCCGCCGACCGCTTCGCCGGCCAAGCCGCCGCGGCTCATTGGATATGGAGGAAGAATCATCGCTGTTTTCGGGGGTCGGATTTTGCGTTTCGGCGGGTGTGCAGAGCACTGGCGCGGATTCGATGGGGGGAAGAGGCGTTTTACCCACGTGGGTAAAACGATCTGCCATTTCTTGTTCCCATATATGCCGCCAAGACAGGCGCTGCGTTTCCTCGAGCACTGCGCGCGCTAGGGATAGGTGTAGAAATTCCTACACCTGATGGTGTCAAAACTTTCTGACACCTCCGAAGAATTCTTCAGACGTAGCGGCGCGCCGCAAATAGTTTCAACTGCTACCGCGCCAGGATCGCCAGCGCGCTCAGGAACGCCCAGACGACCCTCTAACACTCGGTCGTTGGCGTGAAGCGGTGACGCCTCCTGCTCATAGACCAACCGAAAGTAATCATAATATAATTACTTCGAGACAGGGCACTAGCCGCGCGTATTTGATGCAGCGGCTAGAGGCAGAGCGACCACGGTCGCGGCAAGCTGCGGAATCCATTCAGTCATCGGCGAGCGCCTTCTCGATCATCCGGCGGATAGCTCCCGACCGCGTTGTTTTCTCACGCTTGGCCTTGGAGTCGATTTTCTTCATGAGGTCGGGCTGCAGGCGCAGCCCAATGTATTCATGCCCGGTCGGCGGACGGCCACGCGGTCTCTTCTTTTGATGTTTAACACCTATTGACATCGCCATGGTTTGATGTTTGACATAAAAGCGGGCCGATGGGAAGCGCGAACTTCCCGCCCGGCCCTGACCATCAACGAACTAACCAGGAGTTCATCAATGGCTGAGCCAAGAATACCAGACCCCACGCCCGAGCCATATGGCGATGGGATGCTGCTCTGTGTGAGCTGCGCAATGATGGCGGCACTGATGGTCGCGATCGTGACGCTGTTGCTGTGGGCGACGACGGCACCGGCGCAGGCGCGGGATTTCGACTCCGCGAACCACGCGTTGCAGGCGTGCACCGACTACATCAATCCGGATGCCAATCGGAACATGTTCGCACAAGGCGACTGCGCCGGGGTCGTCCGGACCATCTTCTATTTCGGCCGTACACACTTCAACGCCTGTCCGCCGCGCGGCGTCACAATCTGGCAGGCCACACGCGTCATCGTCGCCTACATCCGCGCTCGGCCGAGTCGGCTGCACGAAGACTTCCGCAATCTCGCCGTCGAGGCGCTCAGGGCGGCATGGCCTTGCAGAAACACAACCGGAAACCCGGCATGAAGTGGATCGCGATCGCCCTGGCGGTGCTGGTGAGCGCCTGCAGTCTTGAACAGCAGCAGTGGGCGATGGACAAGTTTGTCGCCAACAACAAATTCGGATCGAGCGCTGACGTCTGGCTCGTGAAGCGGAGCATGTTCGACGGGAGCCCTATCAAGGTTGCGCTCATCTTCGGCTTTGGCGACGACCACGAGTTCTGTCAGGAGATTGCCGAACTCTACATGAAGCGCTACCCGGCCAGCACTTACTCCTGCTCGTTCGCGAACTGACAACGTCCCGGCGCCGGGACCTTCTAGCCGCCCGGCGAACCGGGCGGTTTTGCTTTGTCCATGTTCACTCGCGCGCCTTGACATTCTTGGTTGGACAGTCCAACCTATATCTCTTGATATCGACCCAGAGGGGCCGATAACAGCGATAGGGAGGTTGCCATGCGAAACGAAAGCGACCGCGACCGGATCACGCGCACCGGCCGAGCCGCATTGAAGCGGCTCGATAGCGATCAGAACTGGCACGACTGGCTTGCCGTCGGCGAGGCCATCCTGATCGGGCGCCAGGAATGCAAAGAGGAATGTGGACTTGCCGATACGAATTTGCCGGCGGGGAGTTGGGGCGGCGCTTACAACCGCGCCTTTGGCGAATGGCTGGCGAAGGAGAAACTGGACTTCGACAAGGGCGACCGTTCCCGGCTGCTTGAGGTCATGGACAACCTGCCGGCCATCGAGACGTGGCGCATGACGCTGACGCTACCGGAACGCCGCCGGCTCAATCATCCATCGACCGTCCTGCGCAAGTGGAAGGCGGCAACGCAGCCGAAGGAGCCGAGAGAGGCAAAGCCGACGCTGCGCGACTCGGTCGCCAATCTGTCGGAAGAGTCCACGGCCAAGGATCGGGAGATCGAAGCGCTGAAGGCCCACATCGCCGAACTCGAGGCGGCACCGACGGCCAACCAGGACCAGTATGCCGTGAAGCTGCTGGGTCAGATCAACGAGCTCACGGAGGCGCTGGCTGCGGCCAGGACCGCGGCGCCAGCCACGGACGATCCGAAGGACGCCGTCGGGATCCTGCGGCGCGCTGCTGGCGCGCTGAACCTCGTGGAGACGTGGGGCGAGCAGTCGCCGTATACGCCCCGCATGAAAAAGGTCGCCAAGCACATTCGGGCTTTCCGATCGGTCCTGAGCGAGCTGGAGTCGGTGGCCGCACCACCGAAGCCGCCGAAGCCGAAACGCGGGGCCAAGGTCATCGGGCATATGGCCGGCATTGGGCCGATTGTGATGGTTGACGATTGACGGCGGCTCGATTCCGTTTGCAGAGGCCGCCCGGTCCGCCGGGCGGTTTTGCTTTTGGTACCCCGGCGGTACCCAAAACGGCACCGGCAGGCCGTTCACCAGCAATAACTGTATGAAATAGCGCAAGTTTTTACGGCGCCCCGGCGCGCCTAGGAAGTCGTTAAATATGGGTTTCGGGCAGCCCTCAAGCCCCGCTCGGGCTGGTCCGGCGTGCGTAGATATCGCCTGAATTCGCCGCCATCGGCAGCGCGGCGAGCCAATTGGCGATGCCCTGCGCATCCTGCCATTGCGAATGGACAAGCGCCTGGCTCTCGCCGAGTGCGGCGTTGAAGAACAGAAACCCAAGCGCCGCGCAACGCTCTATGCCTTCCTCGGCCAGTTCGCGCTGGATGGTCGTGAATTCGAACGACAGGGTGGGCACGGGCCGCGTCAGCCCGTTGAGCACCTCGACCTCAAATCCTTCGACGTCGAGCTTGATGAAGGAGGGCAGGCCCTGCCGATCGATCAGGTCATCCAGCGTCGTGACCGGCACGGCCACGGTCTTGGTCCAGTGCTGGCCTTCCCATCCGGGTGCGCCGCGGGCGGCCTTGATGAAGGCATCGGACGCGCTCGAGACAGTCGGGTTATCGAGATTGACTTTGAGGTCGACCGATCCAGCAGCGCGTCCGACCGCCAGTGCTTCGACGACGACCAGGCGGTCGCGGCCGTAGAGGAGCTTCAGCGTGCGCGCCAGCGCCGGCTGCGGCTCGACGGCGACCACCCGTGCCCCGAGCCGCCGAAACGAGGCGATCCGGTCGCCGACATGGGCGCCGATATCGAACACGAGATCGTTCGGCCGAACGAACTGCCGATAGAGGCGATCCATGTCGCCGCGCCGCGCGCCACGGCCGTAATAGATGCCGAGCGAGCGCACGATGCCACGCCACCTCCGCCACGTCTCGATGAGCCTCACGCGCGCGGTCCGGCGGCGAGCTTGACCGCGGGCAGGCCGAGTGCCGCCATCTCCCGTGGAGGCGCGGTTTCCTCCGGCAAGCGTCCGAGCCCGATCCGGACCATGGCGGGGCCGAGCGCCCGCGACGCGGTGATGACCGCAAGGGGGATCGACAGCAACGGACCGCCAGCGACGAACAGCGCGTAGGGGATCGCGCTCGGCACCGTCAGCGCCAACAGGCCAAGCGTGGAGGCTCCAAGCAGCGTGTGCGGCCATAACTGCCGTGCCGCCAGCGACCACGGCACCCTGTGGTCGTCGCGTACCTGCACGCCCCAGGCGATCGAACGGCCTGATAACAGCCGCGCGAGAAAAATCGTATGCGCGAACCACATGATCGGCGCCAGCATCAGGAAGAAGATCGTCTCGGTGATCACGCTCGCGACGAAGCGGACACCGCCGCCGAAGCTCTTCCGCAGCGCTGGCCGCATGAGCACGTCGATGACGGTCGCGATCTTCGGCGCAAACCACATCAGGAGGACGAGACAGAACACGGTGAAGCCAGGGACGGGGCGGATGAACACCTGGCCGGAGCCCGCAATCGCGACCGCGAGGGAGCCGAACACCAGCAACCCGATCCAGCCTGGCGAGCCGAGAAACATCAGCAGCGCAAACGCGAGTTGATAGCGACTCACCGGTTTGAGCCCTGGCATCACCAGGAAATGCCAATACTGCATGTTGCCTTGGCACCAGCGAAGGTCGCGCTGGATGAACTCGGTCAGCGTCGGCGGGTTCTGCTCGAAGCTGGCGCCTTCCTCCGGCAGCACGCGCACCTCGTAACCGGCGCGCCGCATCAGCACGGCCTCGACCTGGTCGTGGCTGAGCACGAACCCCTCGATCAGCGCACCCTTGCCAAGCACCGGCAGGTGGCAATGCATCATGAAAGGAGCGATGCGGATGAGCGCGTTGTGGCCCCAATAGGGCCCGCAGTCGCCCTGCCACCAGGCGCTGCCGATGGTGTAGGAACGCATGCCGAGCCGCATGCCGAACTGGAAGACGCGCGCGAACGCGCTGGTCGACGGCATGCCGACGACCAGGCTTTGCAGGATGCCGAGCCGCGGCGTCGCCTGCATCACGCGTACGAGGCGGAGCACGGCGTCGGCGGTCATGAGACTGTCGGCATCGAGTACCAAGGCGAAATCGTGCTGGTCGCCCCAGCGGTCGCAGAAGTCACGGATGTTGCCAGCCTTGAAACCGGTGTTGATCTCGCGCCGCCGATACGTGATCGGGATATGGCGGCGCCAGATGTTGGCGAACTCGGCAAAGTGCCGGCTCTCGATCGCGGCATGCGCGAGATCGCCGGTGTCGCTCAGCACATAGATATGAAACTGCTCCGCGACGCCGTGCTTCACCAGGCCGTCGATGATCGGTGCGATGTGGCGGATGACGCGTTCAGGTGGCTCGCTGCGGACGCAAACGAGGACCGCGGTTGATGTCACGATCGGTTCGTGATCCGAGCCGCGGCCGGCCGCCGGTGTCACCGCCGCGACCGGATCGCGCGCAAAGCGCATGATGATCAGGCCGATGGTCGCATTCCAGAATCCGATGACCAGCCATGGCAGTGTGAGGGCAAACAGCACGACCAGCAGCAAGTCGCCGGGGCTGAAGCCACCGACCGACAGCGCGTGCACCGACAGCCAGATCATTCCGGCCATGGTTAGTCCGACCAGCGTGAAAAAGAGAACACGCCGGCCGGTCGGCGGTGCGTCGATCACGAACTCGGGCGAGCGTTCCAGCATGGCTTTCATTTCCAGCGCATATGGATATAGCTCATTTTCGTAGTGTCCCGATCCGAAGTTCGCAAACTCCTCGCGGCACATTCTGCTGCGAACTTCGGAAGCAAAAAGATGCTACCAACGTATTGATTCTAGTGCCCCTTTTGAACCCAAAGTTCGCAGACGAATGAGCAGCACGGGCTTGCAAACTTTGGGTTCGGGGCACTAGTTGCCGTTCGAGCGTAAAGCATGACGTCGAAAGCACTCTGGTACGTCGCAAAGAAGCGAGCCGAACTGCGCGAGGAGCCGCCGCTCGCTGCGCCGGCTGCCGGAGAGCTGCGCGTGCGCGCGCGCTTCGGCGGCGTCAGTCGCGGGACCGAGCGGCTTGTTTTTGAGGGACGCGTGCCGGAAAGCGAATACAAGCGCATGCGCGCGCCGTTCATGGACGGAGCGTTCCCTCATCCCGTGAAATACGGCTATTCGGTCGTCGGAACGGTGCAGGATGGCCCCCGCGTCGGGCAAACCGTTTTTGTGCTGCACCCGCACCAGAGCGAGTTTGTCGTGCCCGATGCGGTAGCCGCAATCGTGCCCGACACCGTGCCGGCGCAGCGCGCGGTGCTCGCCGCCAATATGGAGACGGCGCTGAATGCGGTCTGGGACGGCGCACCCGCACCGGCCGACCGGGTCGCGATTGTGGGCGGCGGCGTGGTCGGGCTGCTGGTCGCGCGACTGTGTGCACGCATGCCGGGCACAAGCGTCACCGTGGTCGACGTGTCGCCTGGCCGGGCAGAGCTGGCGCGGGCGCTCGGCGCAGGCTTCGCGACGCCCGACGATGCGCCCGAGAACTGCGATGTGGTGTTCCACGCCAGCGCTAGCGGCGCCGGGCTCGCAACGGCGCTCCGAATTGCCGGCGAGGAAGCCGTCGTCATCGAATTGAGTTGGTACGGCAGCGGTGACGTCGCCGCACCGCTCGGGCAGGCGTTCCATAGCCAGCGGCTGCGGCTCATCTCTAGCCAGGTCGGCAAGGTCGCTGCATCCCACCGGCCGCGCTGGACGCATCAGCAACGGATGGCCGCCGCGCTGGCGCTGCTCGGCGATCCCGCGCTCGATGCGCTCATCGCGCCGTCCTTTGAATTCGCGGAGCTGCCGGAACGGTTGCCGGGGCTCCTCGCAGTCGATGCAGACGCGCGTTGTCCGCTCATCCGCTATCCTTAATTTGGCCAACGGAGGTGTTCCTTGTACGCGGTCGAAGTCTCGGACCAGATCATGATTGCCCATTCGTTCCGTGGCGCTGTGTTCGGTCCCGCGCAGGAGTTGCACGGCGCGACCTTTGTGGTGCGTGCCGCCTTCTTCTCCGACCGGCTCGACGAGAACGGCATTGTCGTCGATATCGGACGCGCGCATGACGTTCTTAAGGCAGCGCTGAAACCGCTCAACTACCGCAATCTCGACGACCTGCCGGAGTTCAAGGGCGTGAACACGACGACCGAATTCCTCACCAGATACGTCTACGACCTCTTGGCGGATGCAGCGCGCTCCGACGGCTTGGGCCGTCCGGGCAGCGAATTATCCTCGATCCGGGTCACGGTGGCGGAATCGCCAAATGCGCGAGCCTGGTACGAGGCCCCCCTGCGATGAAGCGGGTGGCGTTTGCGGTGCCTGGCGACCTCGCGACGCCGACCGGGGGCTATGTTTATGACCGGCGGATCGTCGCCGAACTGCCGAAATCCGGATGGCAGGTCGATGTCGTCGATATCGGCGCGAGCTTTCCGCGTGCCTCGGTCGCAGAGCGGGCGACCGCGCATCTGCAACTCGCCGCGCTGCCTCATGGCCGCTTGATCGTCGTCGACGGGCTTGCCTTCGGCGTGATGCCGCAGAGCGCCGAAGCGCTCAATCAGACGCACAGGCTGGTGGCGCTGGTTCATCATCCGCTCGCGCTTGAAACCGGCGTGCCGGAGTGGGAGGCGGCGCAATTCAGGGCCAGCGAGCGTCTCGCATTGTCATTCGTGCATCGCGTCATCACGACCAGCGCGACGACCGCGCGATTGCTGGTGCAGAATTTTGCGGTTCCGGAGGATAGGATCAGCATCGTGCGGCCGGGCAACGACCGCGTCCCGATCCCGGAGCGGTTCATCAGGAAGTCCGTCAATCTCCTGGCTGTGGGATCAATCGTGCCGCGCAAGGGCTATGACCTCTTGATTGCGGCGCTCGGCCAGATCCCGGACCTGCCGTGGCGGCTGGTGATTGCCGCCGATCCCGGCGCAGCGCGGGCGCTACAGGCGCAGATCGCCTCGCTGCGCCTCACGGGTCGCGTGGAACTGGCCGGCGTTGTGTCGGACGAGCGGCTGGCGGAGTTCTATGCGGACGCCGACCTGTTCGTACTGCCGTCGCGCTACGAAGGCTACGGCATGGCCTATACCGAAGCGATTGCGCATGGATTGCCAGTCGTAGGCACAACCGCCGGTGCTATACCGGAAGCGGTCCCGCGTGACGCGGGCGTGCTCGTGCCGCCAGATAATGTCAGCGAGCTGACATTGACCTTGATGCGGCTGATCGGAAGTCCGGCCGATCGTACGCGCCTCAACGCCGGCGCCCGTGCCGCGGCAGCGGCGCTGCCCACCTGGGATGACGCCGGGCGGCAGTTCTCGCAAGCACTGGATCTGGTAGCATGAGTGTTTTTTCGGCTGGTTGGCTAGCGCTGCGCGAACCGTATGATCTTGCGGCGCGCAATACGACCGTCCTCGACGCCGTGCTTGCGGCCTTCCGCGGGCAAGCGTCGATCTCGATCGTGGATCTTGCCTGCGGCACCGGCTCGACGTTGCGGGCCATCAGCGGACGATTGCCGGCGCGACAGACCTGGCGCCTGGTCGACAACGATCTCGGACTGCTGACCGTGGCAGGGACGCTTGGGCAGCCGCCGGATATCACTGTTACCGCGCGTGCGGTCGATCTCGTTCGCGATCTCGAATTGGCGCTCGATGGACCGATCGATCTGATCACGATGTCGGCGATGCTCGATCTCGTGTCGGAGGATTGGCTGGAGCGCCTCATGATCGAAGCAGCGGCGCGTAGGCTGCCGATCTATGCGGCGCTCAGCTATGACGGCCGCGTGTCGTTCGATCCGCCCGCTGCATTCGACGCCGATATCGTCGATGCGGTCAATCGCCATCAGCAGACCGACAAGGGATTTGGTCTCGCACTCGGACCCGATGCGGTTCGATACGCTGCGGAGATCGCCGAACGCGTCGGCTACTCGTTCGTCGACGGGCCATCCGACTGGGTCTTCGGCAAGGCCGACTCGGCGATCCAGCAGGATGTCCTGCGCGGCTTCGCCCGTGCCGCCGGCGACCTTCGCGAGCTCGCGGACGTACGCACCGCGGATTGGCTGACGCGCCGCCTGGACATGGTCGAGGCCGGCGCATCAAGCATGCGCATCGGTCACATTGATTTTTTTGCGATGCCGATGGCGATCCGCTGAGCGGACAGATCGCAATCGAGCAGCACCTCGTCGCCGAGATGGTGGACGCGCATCGGCGCCCTGACCGCCTCGTCGACCCGCTCGATCGGCGCCAGGTTCACGCTCGCCGGGCCGGCGCCGATGATCATCGGCGCGATCACGACATGCAGCCGGTCGAGGCAGCCGGCCGCCAAAAATCGCGAGACCGTGTTCGAACCGCCTTCGATCAGGATGCGGCGAAAGCCGCGCTGCGCAAGCGCCGCGAGAACGGCGTCTGGCGCAAGCTGCCCATCTGCGGCGGCAAGGCGGACCACCTCGATACTGGCAGGGAGATCGAGCATCGTGTCCATTTTGGTAACGACCAGCCGGCGCACTCCGTCGTCCGCCAGGAGGAGCGCGGTTGGTGCCAGCCGGCCGCTCGGATCGAGCACGACACGGGCGGGGCTCGGGCCCGCAACGCGGCGAACGGTCAGTTGCGGATCGTCGGCGAGCGCAGTGCCGACGCCCACCACGACAGCATCGACCAGCGCACGCAGGCGATGCAGATGCGCGAGACCTTCGGTCCCGTTGATGTAGTGCGAATGTCCGCTTGCGGTCGCGATGCGGGCGTCGATCGATTGTCCGCATTGCGCGACGACCACCATGTCGTCGACCGTGCCACGGCGCAACGGACCGAATACGTCTTCCCACGGTGCAGGCAACAAAAAATCCGTCTCCCGAAGCATCCGAGGAACTAGGTGCCACGTACTAGGGTTATCTTCTTTGGCCGTGTCGAAGGCCTCCTGGATCCGAGTTGGTGTTGAGCCGGTCGCCATGATGTCGTGATATTTGGAGAACGAGATCGTGAAAACGCCCGTTTTGGCGTCGATTATTGCGAATATCCGCTTAGCCGCGGACACAGTCGGGGCTGGAGATCGTCCGTGATCGAGGGTACCAGTGCTGCATCTGCCGCTCCCTTTGGACCGGCGGATCATATCGCCGTTGAGCGCGCCTTGGCGGAATTTCGCTCAGGGCGGCCGGTTGTCATCGAGTCCCATTCCGGTTCGGTCGCCGCCTTGCCCATCGACGGGATAACCGATGCGCGGCTGGCGGCGTTCCGGCAGCTTTGCGCGCCAGCCGAGTTACACGTGGTCATCACGGCAAGCCGTGCGCGAGCGCTTGGACGCGATGCCAGGGAGCCGGTCGGTCTTGCTTTCGCGGACGGCGGTAGCGCAGCGGCGCTCCTGTCGCTGGTTGTCGATGTTCATGTCGGGCCGTCCGTCGATGTCGTGAACGCCGGCGCCAATGCGTTGGCGGCGATCGAACTCGCGAAGCTCGCGCATCGATTGCCCGCGCTGCTGGTCGCCGAGGTGACGATGAATGCGCCCGATGTCGGTGCGCTCATGCGCGTCGGCGCCGATTCGGTCCTGCAGTTCCGGCGGATGGCCGTCGATTCGCTTGCAGTCGCGGCGGAAGCCGAGATTCCGCTTAATGGCGCACTGTCAACCCGCTTCGTAATTTTTCGCGATGCGATTGGCGGCAGCTCAACGGCGGTGATCGTAGGCGAGCCGGATTGTTCAGGTCCGGTGCCGTTGCGCCTGCACTCGGCCTGCCTGACCGGCGACGTGTTCGGCTCGCGGCGTTGCGATTGCGGCGATCAGCTTCGCATGTCCTTGCGCAGGCTGGATGACGAAGGCGGCGGCATCATCCTCTATCTCGAGCAGGAGGGCCGCGGCCTCGGGCTCGCAAACAAGATGCGGGCCTATAGGTTGCAGGATGACGGGCTTGACACGCTCGACGCGAACACCATGCTCGGCTTCGACGACGACGAGCGTGATTACGGTGTCGCGGTGAGAATGCTGCAGATCCTCGGGTGCACGCGCGTGACGTTAATGACCAACAACCCGGCCAAGCTCGATTGGCTGACCAGGGCGGGAATCGAGGTGTGCGGACGCATTCCGCTGCACGGTCCGGTCAATGCCGACAATCGCCGCTATCTGACAGCCAAGGCGATGCGCGCCGGGCACAAACTTGATAATTTGATGATGGAGCCGGTCAACAGCAGGACACCTGCTGAATGATTTTGCGGAGTGATTTTGAGAGCGGGCGCTCGTGTGGCGGTTCAGAAGTCCGCACTATTTTCGCGGCGAGTGCGAATTGCGGACTTCTGAACCTAAGCCACACGAGACTCAATGAGTTGCTAGTGTCCTTCGATTCCGAAGTTCGTATAAGAGGCCGCCGCGCAATGGTACGAACTTCGGAATCGAGACACTAGGCGGAGGGGGCATCAATGAACGACATGACGGCGGCCGCGCCGGGTTACACGCCGACCGCGCGGGTGCTGCATTGGATCGTTGCCGCATTGGTGCTGCTGATGGTGCCGCTGGGCATCGTGATTGCCAATGAATGGGGCGGGCCGGCGCAGCAATTTCTCTACAACCTGCACAAATCGATCGGCGTGACGCTGATCCCGATCGTCATCGTTCGGCTGCTCTATCGCCTGAGCCATCCAGCGCCGCCGCTGCCGAGCGACATCCCGGCGATCCAGCAATTTGCCGCGCATGCGTCGCACTGGTCGCTCTATGCGCTGATCCTGATACAGCCGATCGTCGGTTACATTATGACGTCGGCCTATCCGGCGCCGGTCCCATTCTTCGGCTTGTTCAACCTGCCGGCGATCTGGCCGGAAAACCGCGCGCTCTCGGAGCAGCTTTCGGTCGTCCACTTGTATATTGGTCTTGCCATCGCGGTGATCGCGACCATCCACATTAGTGCAGCGCTGTTCCATCATTTCGTGCGCAAGGATCGTGTCCTCATGCGCATGATCACCGGTTAACGGCCCCCGCGATGGCCGGTGCTCCGATGAGCCGCGTGCTGGGCGAACTGACGTTTCATGACGCGGCGCGCGCGATCAAGGAGACGTCGATCTTCTGCCTGCCACTCGGCGCCATCGAGCAGCACGGTCCGCATCTGCCGCTCAACACCGATGTCGTCGTTGCCGAAGGGCTGACCGGTCGCCTGCTTGCTCGCTGGGGCGATGCGTTTGACCTGTGGCAGCTTCCGACGCTCTCGATCGGTCTCTCGCGCGAGCATGATTGGGCTGCCGGGACGCTGAGCCTGTCGATCGATGGCTTCACCCGTCACATGCGCGACCTTGCTGGCACGCTCGTGCGTTCATTGCCGGCGCGCAACCTTGCGATCGTCAACGGTCATGGCGGCAACCGCGGCATCCTCGAAAATCTGCTGCATGAATTGCGTGGTGACTTCGGGCTGAACGCCGTGGTGCTGCATCCCTTCGATCTGGCCGGTGCCGATCCGGCCATCGCCGATGTTCACGCCGCGAAGGGCGAGACCTCGGTCATGCTCGCGCTCGCGCCCGGTCTGGTGCGGCGGGATTGCATCGGTTCGGGTCGGCCGCCCGACCTGAAGGCGGTGCAGGCATTGATTTTCGAGCGCGGCACCACCTGGGGATGGCGCAGCGACGATGCGCGGCTCGCCCGCGACGGCATCATCGGCGACGCGAGCGGTGCGACAGCGGAGTACGGCTCGGCGCTGCTCGATCGCATGGTGGCAGCGGCGGGCGGTGTCTTTGCGCAACTTCTGGAAAACCAGACGATCATGCAGGCGCACGATCGCGCGCGCTAATACTTTGCCTGGTGGCGGCCTGCCAGGACGACGACAGCGCCGGTCAGGCTCGCCAGCACGCACCAGTAGCCGTAGCGGAAATCGGCGGCCACGCCGAACGGGAAGAACGTCAGAACGTAAACAATGCCCGAGCCGCTGACTCCGAGGACGAAGGCGCCTGACGGTGTCGTGCGCAAGGGCCAGGCGAGCGCGCAGATGACGATTGCAATGGCGAGCCAGACGCCGAGGCTGAGCAGCCAGAGCGGCTGCAGCACGTTCTGCACCGCGACCATCGCCATGAAGAGCGGATTCTGTGCGTGAATCTGTCGTGACGGCTCGTCGAGGTCGAGCACCGGGATCAGCAGGACATCCCGACTGAGGAACGCCCGCATGACGCTCGCGCGATGCTTCAGATAGGCGAGGGGATTCGACAGAACGGCATTGCGCCAGGCTTCAACGAGGCGGGGGGTGCCGAAGATCGTGTCGTCTTTTCGTTCAAGCCGCTGCATCACGAAATCGCACGGCGCGATATGCCAGTAATAGTCCCAGCGGTCCGGGTTATAGCACTGGCTGGTGAACATCATCGCGGTCTGCTCAGGCGTGAACGTCACCGGAAACTCGTTCACGCCCGAATAATAAGAGATGCCGCCGAGGTCGAAGACGAACACCGAGTGCAGCGGGTTCGATCGCTCGGCGTTGAGCACGGTGTAATAGACCGCATGGACCAGTGCGTAGCCGGCAAAAATACCGGGAATGAGAATGGCTGCGACCCGCTTCCAGTAGAACGCCGTGGGCCACATCACATAGGTAGCCAGCAGCGGCGCGGCGATGATGGCGTTCGGCCGCAACAGCACGCCAAGGGCGACGAGGAGCATCGCCGTCGTCTGCGCCGGCCATCGAACGGCCGCCGGCCGGGACGCGGCCGCATAGGTCAGCGCTGCCGCGAACAGCCAGACGTCGGCGAACAGGATGTCGCGCCAGATCAGTCCGACGAAAAAGAACGCCGGCGGCGTGAACGCGAGCAGCATGGTGACAACGCCAAGCCATCCCGCCGTGCGCGCGACGGTGAAGGCGACAAGAGCGAAGGCGCCCCAGTAGAGCAGCAGCATCAGGAGGAACATGCTCATCGAGCCAGGTGCGATCGGATCGATGACGTGCCAGAGCACCGACATGACCGGCGATTGCCAGTCGCCTAATGCGCCCAGGGTCGCCTTGTAGACCCACTGGGCGTCGACGCTCATGTAGCCGGGGTAGAACGCCGCGAGGCTGAGCGCGAGTCCGGCCGCGAGCAGCGCGACAATGGCGATCGACACGCCCCAAGAAGCGCTTCGGCAGGGGGCTGCTGGGTCCACTCGGTCCATTTAGTGTGCGGGGCCGCCGTTGAGCGCGCTCAGGCTGATCTTCTGTTTGCCCCGTGCGTCAAAATTGCCCGGTGCGAGCCAGCGTTCGAAGGCGGCCTTGCGGGCCGGCCATTCGCTGTCGAGCATGGAGAAATAGGCGGTGTCGCGATTGCGGCCTTTGGCGATCATGTGCTGGCGCAGCATGCCTTCGAAGATGAAGCCATAGCGCAGCGCTGCCCGCCGCGACGGCGCGTTGAGCGCATCGCACTTCCATTCGTAGCGACGGTTGCCGAGCACCTCGAAGGCGTAGCGCGCGAGCAGGTATTGCGCTTCGGTGCCGAGCGACGTGCGCTGCAGGGCCGGCGAATAGACGATGTGCCCGACCTCGACCGAGCGCGCCGCTGGCCGGATCTCCATGAGCGTCGCAATGCCGACAACCTCGCCGGAGGGGTTGATCACCGCGTAGGAGTACGGGTCCTCGAGCGGCACGCGGCCTGCAACCCAATCGGCAAACGCCTTGCCATCGACGAACGGGCCGTAGGCGGACATGTAGGTCCAAATGTGATCGTGGCCCTTCACCGCGCGCCACAGCGCCTCGGCGTGGTGCGTTGCGAGCTTCTCCAGGCGGCCATAGCAGCCTTGCAGCACGACAGGTCCGGGCCGGCGGGCGGGCGTGGTGTCAACCGGTGGACCGATCGGCAGGTCGGTCATGAGAGGCGCTTCTTAAGGTCATCGCGGAACAGGGCATTGAGCTCCGCACCGGATGCGCTGTCGTTCAGCCCGTCAAAGCGGCCCTCGGTGGCGATCTGCTTGGCCACGCGCATGACCGCGCCCCAGCCGACGCGCGCGAGCGCACCGCCGACGCTGATGCGGCGCACGCCCAGCGCCGCGAGGTCGGCCACGGTCAAGGGATCGGCGCCCGACGACATCAGAAGGTTGACCGGCTTCGGCGCCACCGCGGTCACGATGGCCGTAATCTGCTCGCGGGTCTTGATGCCGGGCGCGTAAAGCCAGTCGGCGCCGGCATTCGCGTAGGCCTTGAGCCGCGCGATCGTCTCGTCGAGATCGGGGCGGCCGAGCAGGAAACACTCGGCGCGGCCGACCAGCAGCACATCGTCGCCGGCCCGATCGATCGCCGCCCGCGCGGCCCGCACACGCGCCACGGCGTCCTCGATGGAATAAAGTTTGCGGTCGGCGCCGTCCTCGATCGACAGGCCGGATACGCCGGCGTCGATCGCGAGCCGCACGCTTTCCATGACGCCCGCGAGGTCGTCGGCATAGCCGGCCTCGAAATCGGCATTGAGCGGCAGGTCGGAGGCGTGGGCAAGCTCATGCAGATGGGCCAGCTTCATGTCGCGCGTGACCGCACCGTCGGGACGGCCCTGCGAGAAGGCAAAGCCGGCGCTGGTCGATGCGAGCGCCTTGAAGCCGAGGTGCTGCAGATAGCGTGCGCTGCCCACGTCCCAGGGATTGGGGATCACAAAGCATCCGGATTGGTGCAACGCACGAAATGTCTTGCGCTTGTCGGCGATGGTCGGCATGGCGGAGCTCAATGGCTGTGGCGCGGTTGGCTGACCTGCGCCACGCGCTGGAATTTCACCGCCGGCTTGAGCACCATGCCTTCGGCGAGCTGGTCGACGATGCCGCGCTGGATCTCCTGCCAGGGGGTCTGGCTTTCCGGATACGGGTAGCCGCCGTTCTTTTGCAGCTCGGCGCGGCGCTCCGCCAGCTCCGATGTCGAGATCAGGATGTCTGCGGTGCCCTTGCGTAGATCGATGCGGACGCGGTCGCCGGTCTTGAGCAACGCGAGCCCACCATTGGCCGCTGCCTCTGGCGATGCATTGAGGATCGAAGGCGATCCCGACGTTCCGGACTGGCGGCCGTCGCCGATGCAGGGGAGGGAATCGATGCCTTTCTTGATCAGCGCCGTCGGCGGCCGCATGTTCACGACCTCGGCCGAGCCTGGGTAGCCGATCGCACCGACGCCACGCATGAACAGGATCGTGCGCTCGTCGATCTTCAGCGCGGGATCGTCGATGCGACGGTGATAGTCCTCCGGTCCGTCGAACACCACGGCGCGGCCTTCGAAGGCGTCCTCGTCCCTGGGATCGGACAGGTAGCGCTCGCGGAACGTGTTGGAGATCACGCTGGTCTTCATGATCGCGGCGTCAAACAGGTTGCCCTTGAGCACCTTGAATCCGGCGCGCTGCATCAGCGGCTTGTCATAGGGGCGAATGACGTCGGTGTCGGCAATATCGGCGCGCCGCACGTTCTCACCGATGGTCTTGCCGTTTACGGTCATCGCATCGGCATGCAGGCGCTTGGCCTTGCGGAGCTCATTGAGCACCGCAGGCAGGCCGCCCGCGCGGTGATAGTCCTCGCCGAGATATTGCCCGGCGGGCTGCATGTTGACGAGGAGCGGCACGTCATAGCCAACCGTCTCCCAATCCTCGATAGTAAGCTTCACGCCGGCGTGGCGCGCAATGGCGTTGAGGTGGATTGGCGCATTGGTTGAGCCGCCGATCGCCGAGCAGGCGACAATGGCATTCTCGAACGCCTGGCGCGTGAGGAGGTCGAGCGGCTTCACATCGGCGAGCACGAGCTCGACCGCGCGGACGCCGGTGTCGTAGGCGATCTGCGCACGCTCCTTGTACGGCGCCGGGATCGCGGCGCAGCCGGGCAACGACAATCCAAGCGCCTCGGCGATCGCGTTCATGGTCGATGCGGTGCCCATGGAATTGCAGTGGCCGATCGAGGGCGCGGCAGCCGCGATCGAATCGACGAATTCGTCGTAGCCGATCTCGCCGGCAGCGAGCCGCTTGCTCATCGCCCATTTGATCGTGCCGGAGCCGGCGCGCTTGCCCTTCCACCAGCCGTTCAGCATCGGACCACCCGAGAGCACGATGGCGGGAATGTTCACGGTCGCCGCCGCCATGATCGCGGCCGGCGTGGTCTTGTCGCAGCCGGTCGTGAGCACCACGCCGTCAATCGGATAGCCGTGCAGCACTTCGACCAGGCCGAGGTAGGCGAGATTGCGGTCGAGGGCCGCGGTCGGCCGCTTGCCGGTCTCCTGGATCGGATGCACGGGGAATTCGAAGGCGATGCCGCCAGCCGAGCGGATGCCGTCGCGCACGCGCTTCGCCAGCTCGAGGTGGTGCCGGTTGCACGGAGAGAGGTCGGAGCCGGTCTGTGCGATGGCGATGATCGGCTTGCCGCCCATGATCTCGCGGCGGGTGAGGCCGTAATTGAGATAACGTTCGAAATAGAGCGCGGTGGCGCCGGGATCGTCTGGATTGTCGAACCACAATTGCGACCGGAAGCGCGGTTTGGGGGTTTTGGGCTTTGCGTTGTTCTTGGCCATGGGCGTCCTCACGTCGCGAACACGGCCGGTGCCGGTCGCAGAGCAGTAGCATTCAGGGCTGGCTCTCTCCTCCCTCATTCCCGCGCAAGCGGAAATCCAGGAAAGGGTCAATTCTGGGTTCCCGCTTCCGCGGGACGAGCGGAAGACCGGCGTAGACATACGACCGAACCGCATCGCGATCCATGCCTGCTTAACCGAGCATCAGTCGCGGCTTCCTTCGCCGTCATACCGACTTTTGACCCCGAGCCTGGCGGCGCGTTGACGGCAATCGAGATGAACCCATAGGTCAGCCGTCCTGGTCATCGGTTTCATCCCCGCGCTGTTAAACGGGCGCTTATCGCGACATCGTAACGCTGCGCGATGCGCTGCAGAAGCCGCATCCGGTGCTATAGTTTGCAAAAAGGCGGACACCGGGAGGAACGAATGACGTCATGGGTTCGGGCATTGATCGTTGCTGCATGGCTCGCGCCGGGGTTCGTTACAGATCCAACGCTGGCTCAGGATTATCCCAACCGGCCGGTGACGTTGGTTGCGCCGGCGGCGCCTGGTGGCGTGATCGATCGCATCGGTCGCATCCTGGCTGCGCGCTTCTCGGACGCCTGGGGCCGGCAGGTCGTGGTCGAGCATCGTCCCGGCGCCAACAATCAAATAGCGGCTGAATACATCACCAAGTCGGCGCCGGATGGCTACACCTTGATGGTCAGTCCGGAGGTGACATTCGCGGTCAATCCGAGCCTCTACAAGCGATTGCCCTATGATCCCATCAACGGCTTCACGCCGATCGCCGGCTTGGTCATCATCAACCACGCGCTGATCCTGCATCCGTCGGTGCCGGCGGAGAACGTCAAGGAACTGGTGGAACTCGCGAAGAAGAAGCCTGGTGCGCTGAATTACGGGACCTTTGGCTCGGGATCGAGCGGTCACCTGAACATGGAGATGTTCCAGACCATGTCCGGCACCAAACTCACCGCGGTCCACTACAAGGGCGCGACTCCCGCGCTGACCGACGTGATCGGCGGGCACATCCAGATGATGTTTTTGAGCGTCGGTACCGCGGTTCCGCAATGGCGTGAACGCAAGGTCAAGTTCATTGCGGTCGGTGCCGGCAAACGGATGGAATTACTGCCGAAGATGCCGACCGTCGCGGAAAGCGGGGTGCCGGGCTACGAGGCGGTGTCGTGGTTCGGGCTGTTCGGTCCGCCCGGCATGCCCAAAGACGTCGTCGCGAAGATCAATGCCGAGGTCCGGCGCATTTTCGCTGATCCCGGGCTTCGTAAGACGCTGGACCGCGAATACTTCACGCCGATCGTGGGCTCGCCGGAAGAGCTCACTGCGCGTATCAAGGCCGATGAGCCCAAATGGCGCAAGGTGATCCAGAACGCCGGTCTGCCGCCGCAGTAGCATCATTGCGGTGGCGTGCCCGTGATAATCGGCGGCTGGCAGTGCTATAGTGGATCACCGACGATTATCGTGTCATCCGGGCAACAACAAGGTACGGTCAGGAATGAACGCGGACGGCAAGATGCGGCTTGGCGCCTTCTTCAATCCCACGGGCCATCACGTTGCCTCGTGGCGGCATCCGCGCTCGCAGGCTGACGCCGGCATCAACTTCCAGCACTATGTCGAGATCACGCGCACCGCCGAGCGTGCGAAGTTCGACATGGTGTTCTTCGCGGACAATGTCTGTGTGCGCGAAGCCAACATGGAGGCGCTGTCGCGCTCGGCGCAGTACATCGCAAATTTCGAGCCGCTGACGCTGCTCTCCGCCCTTGCGGCAGTGACGACCCATATCGGCCTCGTGGCGACTGCATCGACGAGCTACAACGAGCCCTTTCACGTCGCGCGAAAGTTCGCGTCGATCGATCACATCAGCGGCGGCCGGGCAGGGTGGAATCTCGTCACCTCCGGACAGGAGGCGGAGGCCAAAAATTTCGGCCGCGAGAAACATTATGCCCATGGCGAGCGCTACGAGCGGGCGCGCGAGTTCGCAGAGGTCGTCACCGGACTGTGGGATAGCTGGGACGACGACGCCTTCGTGCGCGACAAGGTGAGCGGGCAGTTCTTCCATCCGGAAAAGCTGCATCCGCTCAACCACCAGGGCGATAACTTTTCCGTGCGCGGTCCGCTCAACGTGCCGCGCACGCCGCAGGGCAGGCCGGTGATCGTGCAGGCGGGCGGCTCCGAGGACATGATTGCGGTGGCGGCGGAATTTGCCGAGGTGATCTTCTGCGCGCCGCTCTCGCTCGAGCACGCCAAGACGTTCTATGCCAATCTCAAAGGCAGAGTTGCGAGCTATGGCCGCGATCCCGATCAGGTCAAGATCATGCCCGGCCTGTCCTGCATTGTCGGGCGCACCGCGGAGGACGCGCAGGAGCGTTACGAACACCTGCAATCGCTGATCCATCCGATGGTGGCGCGGGAAATCCTGGCGATGGTGCTCGGCTATGTCGATCTCTCGCCCTATTCGCTGGACGACCCGATGCCCCTGAACCTGCCGCAGTCGAACATGAGCCAGAGCACGTTCCAGAACGTGATGGACATGGCGCGCAAGGAAAAGCTGACCATGAAGGAGGTCGCGCTGCGCGTCGCGGGCGCACGCGGCAAGGCTGTGATCAAAGGCTCGCCGCAGGATATCGCTGATCAAATGGAAGAGTGGTTTCGCAACGACGGCTGCGACGGCTTCAACCTGATGCCGCCGTTTCTGCCTGGCGGCCTTGATGATTTCGTCGAGCTCGTTTTGCCGGAGCTGCACCGGCATGGGCTATTCCGCACCGATTATGAAGGCCGCACATTGCGCGAACATCTCGGCCTTAAGCGGCCGCCGAGCCGTTACGCAGTGGCTCGCAGTGAGACTCGTTCAGCCGCCAAGCGAACGCGCGCGCCGGCCTGACCGGCGCAAGCCGACGCCATGTCGTGTGCTTGAGGCCTCATACGCCTTTGGCAGTCTTGATCTTGGCCTGGGGCCAAGACGCATTGCGCTCGCCCTGGCTACGCTCCAGCAGGACATGGCGTTCCGGCGATTTGGATCGGTTTCCCATACATTTGGATGCCATCACCCGTTCGTCTGGATGATGTCATCGTTGGCGGACTTCTTGCAACGTGGGCCGACGCGGTACCCCGGCGAGCAGGATCATCTGCATCGAGCCACACGCCGCGAGCAGGAGCACGGCATGGCTCGACAGAGCATTCTCGCTACGGCGTGCGCCCTGGCGGCCACCGTCGGCACTCTCGGTGTGGCACCGGCACAATCGGCTTCGCCGCAACCAGACGCCATCGAGCAATGGGCGCATGACTTCACCGTGCTCACGATAGCGCCCGACGGCGCATGGGGCACGGCCACCGACCCCCGGGTCAACCGGGCGATCTTCCTGGCGATCAGCAATTGCAAAACGATGTCCGGAAAGGACATTGGCTGCGGCGCCTATCAGACGGCCATTCGAGGTGGCTGGAGCCTGGCGATTCGGTGCGGCCACGTGAGCATCCTCGCGGCCGACAGGGATCTGGCCAAGGCCGAACGCCGGGCAATGGTGCGCGAGACCGAGCTGCGGGAACGCTACGTGACCGACATGCCGCCATGCGCACGCGTGGTCACGATCGATCCGAATGGCGTCGCGATCATTCCGCCGGCCGTGGGGTACTCGGCCAAGCTTCCCGCATCGCGCTGAAGGCTGCGGCCTTGCCGCAGTCCGGGCCCGAGGGTCCAGCCCAAGGTCTGGTACAAGGGACGGCACAAGCGTCCGGCAATTCCGGGGCGCGGTCCCGGGAACTTGCGGTCACGCATCAACGTTATCTTCTCCCGTGGATTACCGACCCAGGAGGCGGACCAGGAGATAACAATGACGTATCCTCCGGATAATCATCGCGACTTGGTCCGCGGCATGCCGATCGAATACGACGCGCATATTGTGAACGGCTCGATCCTGGCGATTGCGGCCTTCGCCATCGTGGTCATCGGCATCGCTTGGCACGCGGTGACCGGCCACCGCACCGAATCGATCGGCACGTCTGCATTCGAGCGTGCCGCGCCGGACAGCACGACCGGCTATGGCGCCGCTCGGCCCAAGGTGCGGTCGCCCAGCCTTCCTCCGAAATAGACGCCGCGCGCGTTGCAGGAATACGACAATGCCGGACTATGACGACCGAGCGACTGCGCCCCCCAGCTCGGCGACCGTGGTGGTGATCGTCTTCTTGTCGATCATCATCCTGATCGCCAGCGGATACGTGATCTACAACTATTCAAACGTTCGCCCGAACCTGGCTGAGCAGTCGACGCCAACCAAGGCTCCGTAGATCATGATTCCGAAAGGTGGGAGGATTTCAGCGGACTTTCGTGCAGTAGAGATATTGGTCTCCGGCGATGACCACTTGCGGCGGGGCGTTCGATCCGCCGATGAAGAAAATCAGCGTGCCGTTCTCGGTGATTTCCAGGTGATCGGCATTGACCGCGAGCGCGGGTAATGGACCCGGCCGATAGACGGTCCAGCAGCCGGAAGCGCTCACGCCGGGATTCAGCTCATGCGCCTCTGATTCTTGCTTGCTGGCTTTCTTTGCCGCACTCGTTCGTTTAGCCATTCTGCCTCCAGGAATTGAAGCGCCATAAACCACCAAATGGCTCCGGCTGCAAATCGACGTGTCATCGACGATGACCTCACGATGTTGCGCCCGAACGACTGATCAGGGCGCCGGCCGGGGTGATCGCCATCGAGGATCACGATGTGTCGCTGGCGAACGTGCAGGGATCGACCATCTACCGGTTTCTCACCGGCGTCGGGCTATGACCTGCATTGGAATGTGAACGACACGGCGATCTACCTCGGTTGGCGGCAGGTGCGTAGCCGTTCCGGAGTACGAACACCTTCGGCCGCGCCACGCACAAGCCATGCGCCGGACGAATTTCGTTCGTGCATCGACGGCCATGGAACGAATGCCCCACCGCGGATATAGAAGTGAGCGTTCCTGCCGTGGGGGATGAATGCGAGTTTTGTTTGTTGCAAACGCGTACAACAGTCTTTGTCAGCGTATGCATGTTGAATTGCTCGATCGCGGTCACGAGGTCTCCATCGAGCTCGCCACCAGCGAGCTTGCGATGGTCGAGGCGGTCGAGCTCTATCGGCCGGACCTCATCCTGGCGCCGATGCTGACCAGGCCGATCCCCGAACGGATCTGGCGCAATCACGTCTGCATCATCCTCCACCCCGGAATCCGGGGCGACCGCGGAGCCTCCTCGCTCGACTGGGCGATCGTCGAGGATCAGCGCGTGTGGGGGGTGACGGCGCTGCAGGCCGCCGCCGAGATGGATGCCGGCGACGTCTGGTCCGCGCACGAGTTTCTCATGCGGCCGGCCAGCAAGAGCAGCCTCTACCGCAACGAGATCATGGAGGCCGCCGTCAGGGCGCTGCTCGAAGCCGTCGAGCGGTTCGCGAGCGGGCGCAGCGAACCGGAGCCGCTCGACCACGGTCGATCCGACACGCGCGGTCGCTGGCACCCGCTGATGAAGCAGGCCGATCGCCGGATCGACTGGTCGGAATCGACGGCCACCATCGTCCGCAGGATCCGCGCGGGCGACAGTCGGCCGGGCACGCTCGATGCGATCGACGACACGCAATATTACCTCTACGGCGCCCATGCCGAGGACGCTCTGAAGGGCAGTCCGGGCGAGTTGCTCGCGCAGCGCGATGGCGCCATCTGTCGCGCGACCGGAGATGGCGCCGTATGGATCAGCCATCTGCGTCGGCAGGGCGGCGGCATCAAGCTGCCGGCCGCATTGGCGCTCGGCGAGGCCGCGGCGGGCATTCCGGTCGCGGAGGCGGCCAGTGTGGCGGTTCAGAAGTTCGCCATCCCAAGCAGCCAGAGCGAGAGCGAACTTCGGATTCGGGACACTAGCGACGCTGCCGACCATCGGACGTTTCGGGAAATCTGGTACGAGGAGACCGACCATGTCGGCTATCTCCACTTCGATTTCTACAACGGCGCCATGAGCACCGATCAGTGCCGGAGACTGACCGATGCGGTGGGGACAGCGACGCAGCGCCCGACCCGCGTGCTGGTGCTGATGGGCGGCACTGATTTCTTCTCCAACGGCATCCACCTCAATGTGATTGAGGCAGCGCCCGATCCCGCCGATGAATCCTGGGCGAACATCAACGCGATGAACGACCTGGTCCAATCGATCATCCTGACGAAGTCGCATCTCGTGGTTTCGGCCATGCAAGGCAACGCCGCCGCGGGCGGCGTGACGCTCGCCTTGGCGGCGGACGTCGTCTGGGCC
Source organism: Hyphomicrobiales bacterium (assembly GCA_009377695.1). Lineage (GTDB taxonomy): Bacteria > Pseudomonadota > Alphaproteobacteria > Rhizobiales > Xanthobacteraceae > VAZQ01. The sequence goes on from WHTP01000002.1 coordinate 64,993, forward strand.
CGCGAGGGCGTCGTGCTCAATCCGCACTACCGCCGGATGGGGCTCTACGGCTCCGAATACTGGACCTACCTGCTGCCGCGCCGCGTCGGCGCGAGGTGTGCACGTGAGCTGACCACCGCCTGCCTGCCTGTAGGGACGCGACGGGCCAAGAGGATCGGGCTCGTGGACGAGTATTTCGGCGCTCCCGTCACCGGTTTCGCACGCTGGGTTCGTATCCGGGCGGAGGAGCTTGCGCATGCACCCGATTGGCACGAGCGCCTCTCCGCCAAGGTGGCGGTGAGGATGGTGGAGCAGGCGATCAAGCCGCTCGAGCGCTACCGCCAGGAGGAATTGGCGCAGATGCGGACGAACTTCTACGGACCGGATCGCACCTATCACATCATGCGACACAATTTCGTGCACAAGATCCAGCGCGGGCCGACGCCGTCCTACCTGGCGAAGCATCGCACCGTGTTCGCGGCCCCTGCCGGCCGCAAGAACCCGATCGATCCCGCGGGCGTCCGCCTCTCCGCAAGCGATCGGGTCAACCCTCGCCTGTCGAAGCCGGCGGACGTGCCGATGGCCGATAATAGCAACAAACCTCCGCCCCAGCGCCGCTCCCGCTTCCTCTCTCTGTTTCGCGGATGAGAACCTAACGTGTCGGAAGCGTTTGATTTGCTGGTGTGCGGCGCGTGCGACCGCGCGCTGCAAATAGCAAACGACGGTTCTCACAGGCGTGGGCTACGACCTGCATTTGAAAGTGAATTACACGGAGATTTACGTCGCCAGACGCTAGGAGCTAGAGTCCCTCAGGCCGCAAGGCGACCATCGAGGAGGAGATCAGATGAAAGCGGCAGGCCGCTCCTTCGCATATCTGACGTCGTTGGTGATGCTGACCGTGGTGGCGACTGCCGCGCTTGCGGCCGACGCTGGCCTCGTGACCAAACCGAGCCGCTATTCGGCGGACGAGACGATCGCGCGGTTCGAGGCCGCGGTGAAAGGCAAGGCTGGCGCCGGGTTCAAGGTCTTCACCCGGATCGACCATGCTGCCGCTGCGAAAGAGGCCGGCCTCGCCATGCGGCCGCGCACGGTCATCGTGTTCGGCAATCCGAAACTGGGTACGCCGGTCATGATCAAGACGCCGCTCTTGGCGATCGACGTGCCGCCGAAGGCGCTGGTCTGGGAGGACGACCAAGGCAAGGTCTGGCTATCGTACAATTCGGCCGACTACCTCTATCGGACCATCTACCCGCGCCACGGCTTGTCGGATGTGACACCGCCTAAGGCGTTCGTGAATGTCATGGAGGAAATGACCGATTACGCGACCAAGTAGCGCAGTAGTTTGTTCCCTCGGTACCCTTGGATTCGGCGTCGTGCCAAGGGCTTGAATGGCGACCCCCGGGAAGGACTCGAATCTCCGACCAACAGTCATGGTGGTGGTGCAAGAGCTATCCTGACAATCAGCACCCAACATACCATTGAAGCACAACAGCTATTTGGCCCTGTCAGAATGCTGCCAGGGCCAAATTAGCCCATGTACAGAACCCAACCGCCACTATGATTGGAAGGCCTCAGCCTAGCCCTTTAGGGCCAGGCGGCGTTCCCTCGTTGCGTTTGCGGTCTGCGCCGCCTTCGCCTGGAGCTGATCTGGGAAGGCGACTAGCGGCATGAGCCCCCGAAAAAGGTTCCCGGGGGCTCGCAGTCGCGCTTATCCGAGAAGGTCGTCGCCGAGACCGCCGAGACCGCCAAGGTCCGGGAGGAGGTCGCCGGTCAATCCTGAAACAAGGTCCCCCACTCCTCCGACAACTTCTCCCACTCCGTCGACCGCTCCATCGAGAACGGTGGTTACGCCGCCAAGTATAGCTCCCAGAGCATCGCCAAGATTGGTATCGTCGGTATCGTCCACTGTGTTCTCCTGCTTCTTTTTCTTCGGTCGCGATTGCTGGTCCTGCCCGCAATCGCGTGGAGATCCTGCCACCAAGTGCGACCGGGCACACCTGTCGCATCCGCCAATTGCCACCGATCGAGCGGGCAAGGACACTCAAACGGTCGAACTGATGAAGCACACTGAGCCCGCCCGGGTTTTCTCAGCGATCACATCCTGTTCCTCGTGAGAAAGCCGGGCGGGCTTCTATTTGCGTTTTCAGGTATTTGCGTTTTCAGGCGTGCTCGAGCGCGCGGGAGACTGCCGTCGGGCTCCTTATCGATCTCCACGAGGAGCACGCGCGCCGGTCCTACCGACTTTGCGCGCGAGCGCCTATCCTTACGACTCGCGCGGCTTGAAAATAGATCAGGTCATGTCGCATCCATGTTGCACGGACTCGCGGGGACAGCCCAAAACCACCCGGTACGCAATGGGAACACATGCAACATGTGCAACACGATCTAGATACTGAAAGTGCCGGTCCTGCTTGAGGAAAGGTCTGTTTTTGTTGGCTTTGTAGTGGCGACCCCGGGAGGACTCGAACCTCCGACCAACAGCTTAGAAGGCTGGTTGTCGCAACTCATTTTCTGTCAACCCTTCAACGGTTTGGCTTTGATTGGTTGAGCAGTTCGGGACTTTCTTCGGGACTCGAGGCCCTTCGCGGTGGCGTTTAGACCGTCGCGAATGTCTTCGATCAGCACGTCGGCATAGAGCTTCGCCGTGATGCCGATGTCCGAATGGCGTAGGAGCTGCTGCACCAATTTGAGATTGCCGGTGTTGCGCAGGACGCGCCGGCCGGTGGTGTGGCGCAGGTCGTGGACGTGCGAAGTAACGCCCGCCTTCTTCCAGTGCCGGACACGGTGCGACGTGAGGCCCCAATACGTGATCGGGTATCGCTTGCCCTTCTCGTACTCCTTGCCGGTCTTGCCGCATTTGCGGGTGCGCTCCGCGACGAAGGTGAACACCCACATCGGATCGTGGCCGCGGAGCGCCCACAGGATCGCGTAGGCGTCCTTGGGCAGCGGCAGCACGGCGGGCTTGTCGCCTTTGCCGACGATGCGGATCTCGCCGGCATCGAAATCGACCTGGGGCCAGGTCAGGAGCGCCTCCTGGGCGCGCAGCCCCATGATGGTTATGAACCGGCGCAGTGCGGCGTAGTCGGCCCGCTCGGTCTCGTCGATGGCGTCCTCGCCAGCGAGCGTCAATTCGTTGATCGGCCGCTTCACCTCCTTGAGCATGAGCGGCTTCCACTTCGGCATCTTGAAGATGACGACATTCCAGAGATCCCGGGCGCGCAACATGATCCGTCGCAGCAGCATGGGCACGGTTCTGTTGACCGTCCGGGCCTTGATGGGGCGGTAGAGCTGCACGCCCTTATCCGTGCGGCCTGCCTTGACCATGTGCGTCCTGCGCTCCGCGATCGCCTTGGTGACGTCGTCGGCGGTGATGGCGTGCAGCATGGTCTTGGGGCCGAGCTGGTCGCGCAGCCAGTGCAGGGCGGTCTCGATGTCGGTCTCCGCGAGGTGCTGCCCGACCTCGTTCCACCAGCGGTCGCACGCGACCGCCACCGTCATCGGCCGGCGCCCCGATTCGTGGGCAGCCGCGACAAGTTGCTCGGCTTTCCGACGCTCCTCCTTCTCGACCGCTTCTGCCTCACGCTTGGGACGGTGCTGCGGGACGTCCGTGGAGCCGGAAAAGCGATAACCTTTTCGTTGGAAGTCGAAGTGCCAGTAGGGAGAGTCCCGGTGTTTGTAGACCGACATGCTGCTGCTCGCCTCCGATAGAACGCCGCCACCTGCTCAAGCGTGCACACCCGGTGCTCGTGCTTCGAGCCGGTCCCCTTGCGCAGCCACTCAAGATCACCCACGTCGCAATGGCGGCGGAGCGTTTTGACGTCCATCCCCATTGCCTTCGCCAACCGAGCCAAGGAGAGTTCGGCTTGCCCCTCAAAGGCAAGGCGGACATGCTCGGGGACCACGCTTTCCACAGGCTGCGGATACATAAATCACTCCTCAGAAGGGGACTTCGTCGTCGATCGACGGCGGCTTGCGCCGGCGCCACGGCACGAAGATCGCGACCAGCCGTTGCCACCGATCGCGCCAAAGCTCGCGCCGCATGGCGCGGTCGTACTCGCGCTGGTGCTGCGCATCGCGTGCGATCTGCTCTGAGGTGAGCGAAAATACTTCGCCGCAGCGGTCGCACTGCACGCGGCCGCAGAGGACATCGAATTCTGAATAGTCCTCGTGCGTGCAGTTCTCGTAGTCCGGCTCGGGGGGATCGTCCCAATAGCCGTCGTCGTAGTCGTAGTCGCGATCAGGGTCCGACCAGCCGGGCATCATCCGAACTCCTCATCACGAATTTCGCAGCCCCAAGAGCAGCCGTTTCCCCGGCACCACTCAGCGTCGGGACAGCCGGGCGGGAAGCGCTGCCGCATGGCCGGGTTCTTGGCCGAGGCGTCCCACTTTGTCCCCGGCATCGGGATGCGGATCAGTGGGCCGTCCGACACCGGGCCGTGAAAGGGATCGCGGCACGGCACAATCGCCGTGTCCGCGTGGAGGTGTGGCTTCGGCGAGCCGCAGGTTGGGCAGGTCGCCATCATCCCGCGATCCTGGTGGAGAGCGCGGCCTTCTCAACGGCCGTGAGATCCCACGCGGCAACGACCACCCACAGGTCGGCCTTGCCTATGCGACGCAGCAGGAAGGGGTCGGTCGGCGGTAGAGGCGTCCATTCCGCTTCCCAAAGCACGTGATAGCTCTCGAGTCCGCGCTTCGGCCGAAGGTGGATGGGGATCAGCGGCAACACCGCCTCGCCGCTCGGCGTTCGGTACCAGACGATTTCCTTGCCTCGATAGACCGGCGTTTCTGGAAACGACAGACTACCGGCCGGGAAAGAAATGAGGTTGCGATTGCGCCATTGCGACCTGCCGTCGCCCATCGTGAACGACCCATCGCGGCTTGTCCGCAGCACGCACGTCTTCTGCGTGGCCCGCGCGATGGCGAGCTTCGGCAAGCCTTTCTCGTCGACGCCAGCCTGCTTGATGCTCTCGATCGCCCGGATGACCATGCGCCCTTGCGCGATCATCTGGTAGGCGCGCTGCACCTCCCAGTCGATCGGCTCCGAGTAGTGCGAGTGCTTCTTGTAAGTCCGGTACAATTCCCGCGCTTGCTTGCGGTCTAGCTTCACTTCCACCGTCTGCATGGTGTCCTCCTCAGTCTCGGACGTCTTGGGCGTTCGGATCGGCTGCGAGACTGACCAGCCGGTCGACGCTGAAATGCGGGCCGAAGATTGCGGCGCCCTGGTACTTGAAGGTCTCGCGTATCTCGTGCTCGAAGGCGGTCAGCACCGCCTTGAACGCGGTCTGCACCACCTCGCTCTTGGTCATGTGTTGCGAGAGCAGCCATTTGCGGCCGTGCCACTTCATCCGCTGGCCGGTGACGTTGCAGATGCCGTCGCATTGCACCTGCAGCCAGAACGGCGCGGCGCTGCCTTCGCCGACGATGAACGTCAGGCCGGGATAGGTGACGTTGCGCAGGATCGTGCGCGCCATGTCGGCGGTCAGGTGCATCGGCTCACCTCGGGAATTCCCGAACCATCAAGTCCGGCGGAATTGGCGCCTTGCCGACCATCTGCTTGAAGAAGAACGCAATCCCGACTGCCCTGCAGATGTCGCGCTGATAGCGAGCCCACGCCGGGACGTCGTCGGTGCAGCGTGCATTGGGCCCGCTCTCGCCCCCGGCGATGATCCAGTCCGGCAGCGGCATTCCCTCTGCGAGCCGACACGGCGTCAGCAGCCCGAGCATGGGTTCGTTGCTGATAAACCGGACCACCGCCGGTATCTTCGCGAGCTTCGGGAAGTCCCGGCAGTATTCGTCCTGATCGCCGCACGTGATGCCGAGCCACACGTTCGGCCATCCATGCGGCCCCCACGTATCAGGCAGCATGTGCGCGATGTTCTGCGGCCGCTTGGTCAACAACAGCCAGTCGAGATTGCGCGTGGCGTTGATGAGATCGAACAGGCCATAGCGCCATTCGACCGGCACCTGATTGTCGAACACGTCGGCGAGCGAGGCGCAGAACACACGCTTGCGGTCGTAAGGAGCAGCCGCCTTATTCCACCGCAACGGTAGCTTCCAGTTCGCCTCCGACGTCTTCTTGCGTTCGCCGTGCGGTCCCCATTGTACCTTGTGATACCGGCGGTCCATCAACGCCTCGGCATAGCAATTGTCGCAAGGCGGTCCGACCTTCGTGCATCCGATCCACGGATTGAACGTGTGATGCGCCCATTCGATTGCTGTGTTCTCGCCCATGTCACCCTGCCTGTACGAGGTTTTCGGGCTCGGCCTTCGTGCGCGGGAGCGCAGCGAGGACGTCTGCCGGCGGTTTGAAGAAGCCGAGTTGGCCGCGGCACGGAATGAGGCCGGTCGGACACATGCGCACGCGCTCGATCACCAGGTGATTGCACCCCAAACACGCCCACTTCGATGGGTGATTGGTGACAATGTCCACGACGCGCGCCGCGCCGAGGATGCCACCGCGCTCGAGTTTGCCGAACGGCGGGATGCGGTCGATCATGCCCTTTGGAACGTCAGGCGAGTACGTGCACAACTTCAGGAGCTCGTCGTAGTCGTGACGATCTTCCTTCGTCTTGCTCGCCGAGACGTGGATTAGGAAGTCGCCGCGGAAGCCGAGGTTCGGGTTGGTGTCCTTCCAGTCTCGGTTCTCGATGTCCTTGCCGAGATTGAAGATCGCCCACGCCCACGGCTGCCGGATCGACAGAGCGTACACGCCCTTCCATTTGTTCTCTTTCGGCTTGAGGACGTCCTCGATGCGTTTCTCTCCGTTGATGACGTCGAGCGCGGCGCGCAGGTCTACGACGGGCTGGCCGTCGACCGCCCATGTGACGGTGGTGGTGCGTTCCTTTTTGTTTGTGTACTTGGAGACCGTCAGGCGCGGCTCGCCTTCCACGCCGTGGCTGATGAGCGAGAAGCCCTGCCCACGCATGTGCATGTAGTCGGTTGCCTTACGGTCCCTCAAATCCTCGACCTTGAGAATCATCGCTGCCCCCGCTGTTGAGCGAACGACCGGCTCGGGATCTTGCGCTTCGGCCGCTGCTTCTCATGGCGGCCGATGTCGCCGCGGAGCTTCGTGAGTAGCCGGCGCCGGAATTCCTCTTGGTCGGCGCGGATCCGGTCGCCCTTCGCGATTTGCGGCTGGTCGACCTTCGCCGTCTTTTCCCGGTGCTCTTGCCGGAATCGCGGCTCGCCGTTGGTCGGGTGCGTGGTGCCGCCATCCACGTACCGGATGGGGTAGTGGTCCCATTCGATCAGCGAGTTGATTTGCTCGGCCGACATCGCCTTGGCGTGCTCGTAGGGAATGCCCTGACCGATCGCGTGCAGCCACTTGAGCGTCATCGCGGCGAGCTTTTCGGTCAGGTTGAAGTCGCGACGCGGCTTGGTCACTTCGACATCCTGTCCTTCGCGATGCCGGCAGCCGTCATGAGGCTCTGGGCGCCCGTCTTGCTGTCCTGGGCGAAGATCTCCACGTCGACCACGCCAAGCACCAACGCCATTGCCGACGAGCAACCCATTCCAAAGAGGCGCGTCACCTCCTGTGGCGAACGCCCCACAATGAACGGACCGACAGCGTTGGCCATGTAGTTCGCTAGGGCCTGCGCGACGTCGGTGCCGTCGGTGCCGCGATCACGCTCATCGTCCAGCCAGTCGCCCACAGGCGCTGGGTCGAGCTTGAGCATGAGGCGGCCGAAGGCACCTTCTGCGCCTGGCTGCGCCGCAGCGCGTTCAATGTCGCCTTGGCGTTCGGCCAGGAAATCGTCGCGGATGCTCATGCCTTCTCCTTCTCGGTCTCGGTATCTTGCTCCGGTGCGATCGGCGGCGACGCGATGCGCTGGAACCCGACCTCCCGCGCGAACGTGTCCAGGTTCTCGGGCTCCACGCCGATGACGTGGCGCGCGATGAAATCGAAGATCGCTTCCTTGCTCTGCTGGAAGCGGCGCGCGCCCATCGCCTTCATCTTCTGGCTTTCGGCCCGGAAGGTGGTGACGACCGTGTCGCTGATGGAAACGAGGACGTACTCATCGACTTGCTCGCGCATGAATGCGCACCAGCGCAGCGCTTCCGCATGGGAGTCGCAGACCACTTGTGATGTTGTGCAGAAACCGCGCCGGATCAGCGCGTACTTGCGCAGGCTGTCCGGCGACACCGCCCACGGCTCGCGCCCGGCCCACTCTGGCAGGTTCAGCCAAGCCTTGTTCACCCAGGCGAACTGGTGCCTGTGCGTCTTGCTCGATCGCTGCTTGTCCTCGACAAGCAGATAGGTTTCCCCGACCGCGAACCGATTGGCCGCCTCCTGCGCGCAGCGCGGGAGAGGCCTCATCGCCTCGCCGGTCCATCGGAACGCGATCGGGAAGTAGTCCATGATTAGGCGGCCTGACGTTGGCGCAGCCACGCGACCAATTCGTCGAGATCGTCGTTGAACTGGCGGATCGCTGCGTTGATCTTCGCGATGTAGGCTTCATCGCGATACGTGCGCTTCACGTACCGCGGCATCTTCGGCCAGTAGAGGACGCAATCGGTCCATTCCCGCTCCGAGACGAGAAGCTGGCCCTGGCATTGCGCCATGTGCTCGGGCGGGAAGTTGTCGAGCTTCATCCGCTGGATCAGGATGTGTGGAGAGCACGACTTGAACTCGACGAGGCCATCGTTGCCGATGAGCCCATCCGGGGAAGCGCCCTTGCGGCCGTTCTTGAGAAACCCGACACACTGCACCGTCAGGTCGTTCTCGAACTCATAGGCGGCGCGGATTTCGGCTTCCATCGCCTTACCGCGTTCCATGTCCGGATTGGTGTAGGCTTCGGCGATCTCGCCGGTGATGATCTCGCCGGCGAGCTTGTACATGTAGGTGCGCCGGCCGACGGACTCGCCGCCGCCTTTGCCTTGCGCGATCACGCAAGCGAACTCCGACGCGGTCGGGATACCCAGCCGCGCCGCGAACCATTCGGGCGTTCCTTGTTCACACTCGATAACTTCCACGGGCACGTGAGCCTCCTCAGTAGGTGATGGTGACGTTGGGGACTTGCTTGAGCGCGATGGCGACGACTGCCGCCTTTGCTGCGTCCTCAGAGAGGCCGCCGTGCTTCACCAGCGCGGCGACGGCCGCGTTGTTGATCTTCTTCTTGTGCGCCTTGTTCTCCTCGCGCTTGCGGGCGGCCTCGGCTTCGGCCGCTTGGGCGTCTGCAATGCGCTGCCGCTCGGTTTCAGCTGCACGCTCCGCTCGTTCGTTGGCGAGACGGGTTGCCTCCTCGGCCGCGGCTGCACGGGCATCAGCATCCCTCTGCGCCTGGGCAAGTTGCTCGCGCTCGCGGGCTGCGGCTACCTCGGCCTCTCGGGTGGCGCGCTCGGCGGCTTCGGCGGCGACTCGCGCGTCATGCTGGCGTTGCGCCTCGGCTTCGGCCGCCTCGTCGGCGAGCCGTTGCCGCTCGGCCTGCTCGGCCCGTAGCTGGGCAAGCTCGGCCTTTTCGGCGTCGCGCCGCACCGTCGTGTCGCGTAGGGCGGTCAGCGTGATGCGGGCGCGCTCCTTCAATTGGGCCGCGCGCTCGGCGAAGTCCTCGTCCCAGGCAAGCTCGTAAATACCCTGCAAAGCGAGAATTGCCGCGTCGATCTCGTCAAGGCTTGGTTCGGGTCCATCGAATTGGGCGATCTTGCTCAAGGCATCGAGCGCGGCAACGTGCCGGTCGATGCGCTCCTGCTCGGCGGCCTCCCAATCGTCGACCGGCTTGCGGACGTCATCCCGTAGCTTGTCGAGCGTATCGCGGAGCGTCTTGCGGTCGGCGTCGATCACGCCCGCCTTCCGCTTCAATTCGGCGACGTGCTCCTTACCCAGGTCGTCGAGGCCGGTCTTGGTGCGCGCGATCTTGTAGGCTAGCGACTTGATGGCCTCGCGGCCTTCCTTCGTCGCTGGGTCGAACGTGTTGAGCGCCGTCACGCGCTCCTTCACGTTGATCAGCACCTTGTCGACGCCGCCGGGCGCGAACAGGTCCTCGGCTTTGATGGTATCGAGCGTGATGAGTTCGCTTGCGGTCGGCGCGTTCATACGAGCCTCCCTTGATCTCCGGTCTTCTTGGCGGCCTCGGCCTTCGCCTTAACCTTGGCGTTTCGGCTCTCAAGAGTTCTTTTCGCCTCGTCGAAGTCCTTCGTGCGGATGTCGCTGACGCTCTCGGCCTTAAACATGGCGAGGAACGCGGCCATGTTCGGCGGCGTGTCAGTGGCCTTAACGAGATCCATGATCTCGTCGTACTGCTCCATGGACAGCCGATCTTGCTCGGCTGTTCCCGAACTCGCGCCGTCGTCATCCTCAGCTGCGGCAAGACCCAGCGAGGCCTTGAGCGTGTAGCGTTGCAGGTACGTCACCGCGGAGCCGATGGCCTGGATCGGGTTTTTGTTTCCGCTGGCGTCGTGCGGCGCGGTCATCGTCACATCCTCGGTATGCCCGAGGCGGTGGGCGATGATGCACGTGACCGTGATGGGCTGGCCGGGCTTGGCGTCCGTCTTGAAGCGGTAGGACAAGCCATGCTCGCTCAGGATCGGATCGACCGTTCGGGCGATTTCGCCCATGTCCTCGTGATCGTAAGACGTGTCCGCCTTGTTTGGGTCTTTCGACTTGAAACCAACGTGGCGGTTCTTCCTGATGACGGGAATTTTCGACTTAGCGGCGGCCATCGCATCGTCGTAGGCTTTGCGCGCCTCGTTCTTTTCCCACCGCTCTTGGAGGTCCATCAACTTCGCAATGGTTTCGAGACTGCCGCCACTCTCGACAGCGTGCTGCAGCATCATCATTGGCGTCGGCTGCGGCGCTGGCGCAACCTCACGCGACTGGCGTTGCGAGCGTGTGGCAACGGGCTTGCGCGGCGCGTCAACAACTTCGCCTTCCAGAACTTCGGCGCCTTCTGTTTCTTTGGTCTTGGTCACGTGCTCGCTCCTCTACGTCAAACCGGCAGAGAGACACGACGCGCGACGTCTGCGACGATGCGTCGGTCTGCGTTGTGCGCGATGGCGACGTAGCTCTGCGCGAGCTCCATCGCGTAAGGCAGCGAGAAGAACTGCCCGATGATGTCGGCACCGTCGGCACCCTTGGTCGGGCCGGCGCCGGGTGCGCCTTCAAAGAAGAACGCGACCGGCACTTGCAGAATGCCCGCGATCTGCTGCAGGCGAGACGCGCCGATGCGGTTCACGCCCTTCTCGTACTTCTGCACCTGCTGGAAGGTCAGGCCGAGCCCGTAGCCGAGCTTCTCCTGACTGACTCCGAGCATCATGCGACGCATCCGCACGCGCGAGCCGACGTGCTGGTCGACGGGGTTAGGTGTCTTCGTTCCCATGGTCAGACTTGCTCCTGTTGACGATTGTCGGCACCGAACTGCTGCGCGATGTGCGCGAGGCCCTCGTCGAGGTCGATGACGCCCTCGCGGTTGCGCGGTTCGTCGCGCGGTGTTTCAGCCCGCTCGCGCTCGCTCGCGCGCGCGTGTTCGTCCGCCTCCATCAGCATTTTGAGCGCGTATCTGTTGGCCGCTACGGCGTGCGCGCGATCGCGCTCGGCGTCGACGAACGCCGCGCGGTAGAACTCCGCGTCATGGACGAGCCGCGTCTTCTCGTGGTGCCAGTCAGCCGCATCAAGGCGGTGCTGCCTCTCAAGCTGTTCGATGAGGGCGTCCCGCTCTTGGAGCATTTGCACGACATGGTCGTAGTCGCGCTGCAGGCCGGTGATCCTGGCAACCGCGCGCGCGGTCTCGACGTCGTCGGGTACGGTGGGAGGCGTGTCGACGGGCTGCTTCCATTGTAGCATTCTCACGTGTGTCTCCTTCGGTTAGCCCAAGAGGGCGGTGACGACGCGGTAGACGATGAAGCCGGCGACGTACCAAAGCCCGAGCGAGATCAGACCCAGTTCGAGCCAAGTCATCGGCCGGCGCAGGATGTTCATCGGCCGGCGCAGGATGTTCATGGCGTAAGCACCGCGATGAGACGCGGGCCGACTTGGTCCCACGCGATGATGAGTGCGAACGCGATGGCGATCGCGACGAGATCGGCGGCGACGGAGGAGGCGATCATTCGGCGTGGCTCTCCCCACGCACGAATTGCTTTCCGTCGTTCGGCGGAAAGGTCACGCCCTGGCCGTACTTCCACTCGAAGCAGCAGCAGTCGCCGCCGTCGGTGATGATCACGCGCCGGATGATGCCGATCAGCGCTGCGGGGCGCGTTGTGTAGCTCTTGGCTGTCTCAACGGCCGTCTTGCCATCGACGAGCTGCGCGACGCACTCGTAGTCGCCGTTCGGGAAAAACTGGAACACGGAGAACTCGCCTGCGGCCATCACCCATCCTCCGGTTCATCGAGCCGCTCGCGCCCGTACGGGCAGTCCGGGTCGATCGCGTTGATGTTGAGAACGGGCGCGCCGATGGTAGGGAAGCTCGAGCTCCGAGCCGTCATCGCAGTAGAGGGTGGGTGTCTTGGCTGACATGATGTCTCCTGCTGGTTGCAGGAGGAATGACTACATTACGTAGCCATACGTGTCAACTACGTAACGTAGCCAATCAGTCGCGCACGTCCTCCGCGAGTGGACAGCGCGCGATAAGGGGTTGCAGCGTCCGGAGGATTTCGCTCACGCCAGCTTCGTGGTTGGCCTGCCGCAGGTAGTGCTCGCCGGCCCGCAGATTCCAGCAGGGGTCGTTCGATTCGGTCGCGGTACGGTGCCGTTCGCACTGGGCAAACGTGAGCGCAACGAAGGTCACGGTGACGAGATAGAGCCCCCAGCGGGTGGCGGTAAGCTTCTGTTTTACTTGAGCGATCTCGCTCACCGCGGCTTCAGGCTCTTGACCCGGGCCGCCCATTCCACCTTCACGTTCTCGATAGGGTCGCCGAAGTCGCTGACAAGATTGAATAATCCATGCGCGCGGCTGCGCATGAGCTTCTTGACCAGGACCTGCCCGTTCTCGAGCCCGACCACGCAGAGCTTGCCGATCAGGTCGGGCGTCACCGGCCGGCGGACGTCATCGTAGAACACCAGCGCGCGGTCCCAGGTCGGGCCAAGGCTGTTGCCGCGAATCTCAACCGCAACGGTGCGCAGCGTGGCATCGGCGGGGGCGGGGGCCTCGTCGAGATCGCCTTGATTAACCGCATAAAAATGGGCCTGAGCGCCGGCGCCAACATACCCTTTCACCCGCACCACTGGCGGCCGCGATTCGTCAGGGGCGTCCGGTTCAAAGGAGGACTCGTCGTCATGGTCGGGGCGAGGCCCGCGGCCGGTGAGCAGGTATTCCGGGGCGACCTTGAAACGCCGCGCGTAGATCCTCGCCTCGTCGGGCCCGTAGTCACGGCCACCGGGATCCTCGGCGCGCTCATGGGCGCCGTAGGTGGACGCAGCCATGTCCAAGGCCCGCGCCGCCTGCCGCGCGGATTTGAAGAACTGTTCGCGCGCCAGGCGCAGCCGTTGTCCCCGGGTCGTAGTCATGTCGGGGTTACGGTAGTGGACAACTGACTACGATGGGTGGTTGACCGCGATGGCTACGCAGTGTAGTCACGTAGTCATCATGACCGAAGCAGCAGAACCCCGCACCGCGGCCGATGTGATGGCGAAGTGGCCGACCGACGCCGACTTCGCGCGCGACATCGGCGTGAAACCCACCCACGCGCAGACGATGAAGGTCCGCGATTCGATCCCGCCTGGATATTGGCCGGCGGTCGTGGTCGCGGCCGCCAAGCGCAATATCCAGGGCCTCACCCTTGAGGTGCTGGCGAAGATCGCCGCGCTCAAGCTGGGACGCGAGGCACCGCTCGCCCCCGAGGCCGGTCAAACCGACACCGCCAACGCTGACAACTGAACCACGAGGGGCGGGCGATGCTACGCCGGCAGTCGATTCATTGCGAAAGCCGGCTGCTGCAAGATGAGCCGCGGGCCGAAGGCGTCGATGATCATTTCGACCATCGATCCAACCGCGTCGCGTCCCGCGACCATGTTGAGCACCACCTCGCGCTTGCGCTCGATGCGATGCTCGATCCGCGTCACACGCCACGCCCAAAACGCAAGGTTGGCCTCGTTGCCGTAGATGTCGACGCGCGCCAAGCCACCAACCGGCATGACCAGCGCCGTCCCGTAGTCGACGTAATCGACTTGGTTGTCTCGAAAGAGATCTGCCGCATCCGCACGCATCCCACCGCCTCGTTTCTTGTTTTCTTGGAGGTATCAGCGTGCGCGAAACCAAATGTTGTTTCAAGCAGGATTCCACATGTCGACAGCGTGACGCAGGACGACGCGTCAATATGGTCAACAACGGTCGTTGATGGCGCGCGGGGCTTGGCATGACCTGCCTCACGTTCATGCAGCGCCGATCATTTGCCGCGCAGAAGGCGGCACGCACCCGCGCCAAGATGAAAAAAACGCGTGGTGAATTGCGCTGCGCGTGCGGCGCGCAGCGCCAACCAGGGCGCCATGAGTGCAAGGCGTGCCACGCCAAGTATGTGCGCGAGTGGCGCAAGACCCACAAGATGAGCGAGGCAGCGCGGGCGAGGGACGCCGCGCGTTCATACGCCAACGTCTACAAGCAGCGCGGCTTGATCGCTCCTCAACCGTGCACGCGCTGCGGTGCGCCCGGGACCGAAATGCACCATGCCGACTATTCGCGTCCGTTGGACGTCGAGTGGCTGTGCCGGCCCTGTCATGTCGCAGAACACCACCCAGAAGCCACTGTCTGCACCAGTTGCGGCGGCCCGCTGGACACCAATCGCACGCGATGCCGTGCGTGTTGGGCGGGTTACATGCGCGCTTACCGTAAGCGTGACGTCGCACGTGGAACGTCCGAGGAAACATCGTTCGCGATCGTCGGCCAACTCTCGCAAGGCGCCTGACGATGCACACCCATCGCCGCACGCTTCCCCACCCACATGCACGTGCGGCGTTCACTGACGGCGTCGAGCAATCCGGATCGGCTACCTGCTCGACGCCGTCTTCTTCCTGGCGCGAGAAAGGGCGACGGCGATGACCGACTTGGAGATTTTGGTTTCCGCGCGAGCGATGATCGCGGACGTGAGCGATTGGTGGGACGGCCGGCATGTCGCCGGAGAAAGGCGCATCACCAATTGCGCGCTGTCGGCGCTCGTGGCACTCGCTCCAGCCGAGCGGTCGCTGAGTGCCGCGACAAAGCTCGCCAAGGCTATGGGGATCGCCAGCGCGTGCGACATCCCAACCTATAACGACACCCGCGGCCACAAGGCCGTCATCACCGCTTACGACCGCGCCATCGCGTTTGAGCGTGCCGAAGTAGCGGTGCGCGCCATCATGGCCGAAGCGTTGCAGGCTACGACGCTTGCCATCACCGACGCGCCCGCGTTGGTCGAC
Source organism: Hyphomicrobiales bacterium (assembly GCA_009377695.1). Classification (GTDB taxonomy): domain Bacteria; phylum Pseudomonadota; class Alphaproteobacteria; order Rhizobiales; family Xanthobacteraceae; genus VAZQ01. Next base: position 80,295 of record WHTP01000002.1, read on the forward strand.
TGAGTTTCTCCCGCCGAGCGTTGTCGCGCCCGGCGGGTTTTTTTGTGTGTGTGAGTAGCGTTCGAGTGAGGAAGACATGACGGCATTGACGGTAGCTAATGGTTCCGAAATCGCAATTTGTGCATCGGTCAGAACTGTCCTCGCGGACGGACAACCCCGTCCGCGAAAGTCGAACAGCGCCTTCTCGACAATGTGCATGGCGCTGTGGGGCGATACAGCGACAGGCGCGCTCTACGACCTCGTTGGCCAGCACCTCGGCTACAGCGATCCGGACACCGCGTTGCGTCAATGCCGGCGCTGGGCACGTGGCGAGACCGACCCGCCGTGGCTCGTCCTCTGGATGCTCATCCGATCACGCGAGGGCTATCGCGTGCTCCGCTACATCAACAAGCAAGGCGCGCCGCCAACCTATTGGACGGTCATCGGCGAGTGGCAGCAGAAGGCCGCGCTCGTCGACCGGCTTTGTAAGTGCGTGAGTGAACTCAACTAGCCAGGGAGAGACCATGGCGAAGAAGGCAAAGACCGCGAAGCCCGCGAAACCCGCCAAGGCTGCAAAGCCGAAGGCGCGGAATGAGAAGCCGGCGAAGGCTGCAAAGCCCAAGCCGACGGCCGAGCAAATGAGCGACGATCAGCGGCGCGTGCTGCTGTTCAACCACAAGCGCAAGGTCAAGCCGCTGATCGCGGCGAAGAAGCTTGCCGATGCCAACCTTCAAAAGCAGTACGAGCTCGCCAAGAAGGAAGGCATCACCAAGAAGCAGATCGAGACCGCCATCCTCCTCGAAACCGAGGAAGGTCACGAGAAGCTCAAGGCCCAGGTTCAGCACATCCTCGACATCGACCGCTGGATGGGCAAGGAGCTCGGCACGCAGCTCGAGTTATTCACCAAAGACTCGGCTGCCGAACGCGACTTCGATGCCGGCAAGCGCGCCGCGCTCGACGACGAGATCCGCAAGCCGCCCGAGCATCTGTCGCAGGCAGGCCAACAGCGTTGGCTTGCCGGCTATGCCGAGGGCATCGAGCAGATCAACAAGACCCGGGAGACCGGGTTCAAGCCGCTTGGTGAGGTTGCGTTAGGCGTAATGGCAGACGCGGCGGGCGCCGAAGCGGTTGATAGTCTCGCCCAGCCTGACCACCAGGCGGCCGCGTGAGCCATGGCGGACCGCCCCTACATCATCGCGCTTGATCCCGCCACCAACACCGGGATTTGCGAAGGGCAGGTCGGGCGAGCCCCGACGCTGCACGCGCAATATTTCGGCGGCGCGGGCGATCACGATGCTCTGTACGGGGCGGCCACCGCTTTCTTTGCGACGTTTCTACTCACTCGAAAGCCCGACCTGATCGCGATCGAAGCGCCGATCTATGACGGCAATGGCCGCACCAGCCTGGACGCGATCGCCATCAGCCGCGGGCTCTACGCGATTTTCACCGGCATAGCGCGCGCCAAGGGCATCCAGACGATCCGCGCGCCGATCGGCACATGGCGAAAGTTCTTCCTCGGCCGCGGCAACCTCAATGGCAAAGAGGCGAAGTCACAGTCCGTGAAGCTGTGCGCGCAGCTTGGTTGGAAAGCACCGACACACGACGCGGCGGAAGCCGCTGGGATCTGGATGTGGGCCGGATCGCAGATCGCCCCGCGCTGCGCGCAGCGTGTCGAACCTCTCTTCGTAGCAAATGGAGTGTGCAGCAATGGGTAGGAACCGCAACTACAAGAACGCGAAGGACATCCGCGAGCAGCCGAACTTCAACGCCACGAAGATCACGGACGGCATCGCCGTTCGGGCGCAATCAGAGGCGTTCGCGCGTGCGCTCCTGGCAACGCCGGAAGGCAACAAGGCACGCCGCGACTTCCTCAAGCGCGGCAACCAGCCCGGCAACGCCTATCCGCGCTACCGCTCGCCGGCGTCGGTCACTCCGTACATCCGATCGAACGCGGACTGGTGACGGCAATGCGCGGGGAATCCTGGGCATCTGTGAAGATCGACATGCCGCCATCGCTGGTCGACCGCATCGAGGAGGCAGCGCGAAAACGCGGCGTCAGGCGCGCGCCCCTCATACGCGAAATGCTCGAGAAGGCGCTCGACAGTGTCGAAGCGCCGCCGATTGCAACGGAGGCAATAGGTGAAACTGAGCGAGCCTGATTTCACCGGGCAGCTGCGCCGGCCCGTGATCGTAGGAGCGCAGCCATGAGCGAGCGCGGGGTTTTCGGCGTCGACCGAGGGATCTTCGAACACCATTGGCTGGCGGGCGAGCCGTACACGCGCATCCAGGCATGGCAGTGGCTTTGCGCCGAGGCCGCATGGAAGCCGCGGCGCTCCCTGGTCGCCGGCATGATGGTCGAGCTCGAACGCGCGCAACTCGCGCATTCGCTCAGTCACATGGCGAAGACCTGGCAGTGGTCGATCAAGCGGGTGCGCACCTTCATCCGCCGGCTCAAGCAAGACGACATGGTCGTCATCGGGCACAGAAAGGGCACAGCAAAGGGCACAGGGCTGACCCTTCTAACCATCTGTAATTACGACGAATATAACTTCGGCACATTGCCGAAGGGCACAGCAAAGGGCACGCCCGGGGCACAGCAGGGGCACAAACCAGAAGAAGATAGATTGATAGATGGGAGGGATACGGGCACGCAGCGCGCGAAAGCGTTCGAAGAAGCCCGCAACCCGAGCAAGTGCACGGTCTCGGAAGACGCCCACGACCTAGCGCGCGAATTCCTCATCGCGATCGGCGTCGAGCCCGAGCATCCTGAACTCTACGGCATGTCCGGAGTGCCTTACGCCGCGCAGATGTGGTTGTCGCGCGGCTACGAGCGCGCGCTGATCCTTGCGACCGCGGCTGAGAAGGCCGCGCGCTACGGACCGAACAAGCCGATCGGCTTCTACACGAAGTGCTTCGAGACAGCGCACCAAAGCCGGCCCGCACCGGGCCAGCGCAACTTCCCGCTTCTCCAAACCATCGAGGGAAACAATGGCCCAAGAGCCGATGCGAGCGACTTCATCCACCCCGCTGCCCGAAATCTCAGCTTCGCAGCCCTTGGTGCCAGCCTCAGGCGACAGGCTGCGGCGCGGCGTCGCGACGATCCAGCAGCGTAGCGGCCTGCCGCCGAGCTTCGACGCCGACGCTGACCAGATCGTGCCGAACCGCTGCTACAGCGCATGGATCCCGAAGACGGGACCGCGGCCGTTGCGCAAGCGTCTCAGCTACTACGAGCGCACGACCGTCGAGCAGCGCGTCGAGGCCCTGCGCCGCGCGGTAGAGCCATTCGGCCCTGGTGACACAGACCTCTGCGCCGGCGCGATCTCGACGATGTTCGGGAAGTACCCGCAGCTTCGCCAGCAGGGCGCCGACGTCCTCACGATGGTCAACGAAATGCTCGGCACGCTTCGCGACATGCCGCCGTGGGCCATCGTCGACGGGTGCGAGCTCGTCGGCGACGGCAGGGCCGGACTCAAGCCGAGCTTTCCGCCGACCAATGCCGAGGTGCGAGCGGTCGTCGAGCGCGTGCTGCAGCCCTATCGAGTGCGGCTTGCCGCTGCCGAGGCGCTGTTGCTCGCGCCCTTGGAAGGCGATGAGGGCCGGGCGCCTCCACGAGACAAGCCGAACATCGATCCTCTCGCCGCACAGCTTGGGCGTGATCCGCGGAGTACGAGCCGCGGGTAGGCGCCTCCCCGCGGGGGAGGTGCAGGTCGGGGGACCTATCATCGTGATAGGCTTAAGCCGCATTGCTTGGACTTCCAGCGGCCATGTGACCCCGAGACACTGGTGACCGTTCGGGCCTCCGGGACAAGGGGGCCCGTGCATCCGAACTTACGGCACCGCCTCAGGACGATGACGGGGCCGTCTTTCATTGGCCCGTCAGGAACATTGTACCGAGCTACCCGTTTGGGTCATGGCAAGTCCAGGATCCCCCCGTCCCCCCCGACTAGCCTGGAGTTGCTAGGGCCCCGCGTGTTGGCGTTACATGCGGGGTCCTTCCGTTTTATGGAGGGGGAAATGAGCTCAGGTACACTTTGGACTATTGGAGCGCTGGTCTTCACCATCGCCCTCTGGGCCTTCATTCTGTATGCATGCCACCGTCGCAGGTAGGGCGGGCTCGACCCAATACTCTGGCCCGCGCTCCATGTCCCAAAAATTGCTAATCCGTGCTAAGGGGCGATTCGTTAGAGCCGCGAGGAGGCAACCATGATCAATCCCACCGTTGGGCGCATCGTCTATTACTGGCCGGGCGGCCGCGCCCATACCGAGGATCCCGGGCGGCAGCCGCTCGCGGCGACGATCGCCCACGTCCACAACGAGCGCATGATCAACATCGGCTATTTACAGATCGATGGCGTGGCGAGGGACGCCTCCTGCGTGCCGCTCGTCCAGGACGGCGACGAGCGCCCTGACGCCGCTTTCTGCGAGTGGATGCCCTATCAGAAGGGCCAAGCGGCCAAGACCGAGCAGCTCGAGGCAAAGGTCGAGACCCAGCCCGCCGGCTGAGGCTCTGGCGCGACCGCCGCCGCCGTGGCATCTATCCGCCCGGGAGACTGACAAAGGACCATCGTTGGCCGGGGAACGCCAGGGATGGGTCGCACGAAGGGGCGGCCGCCGTCACGGGCGCCGCGCACCGCATCGGGCCGGCCGATTGCCAAGGCCAACGGTGCTTACGTCCTATTTCATCGATTACGGAAGGCCGCGCTGGCGATCGGCACCGATCCGCGCATCCTGACCGAACTCACGCTTTTAGGCCTGCGGGGCGAACTGACCGACCGCCAGGTGTCGGCCGGGCTCAAGGTCGCCGAGATCTACCGGACATTCGAGCGATGGCACGGCAAGCGCAGAGCGACTGCCTCGCCCGACTTCGAGCGGACCTATGGGCGCGGCGGGGAGCGGGGCGACGACAGTGACGGGCGCGTCCTAAAGGCTGAGGAAGACTGGAAAAACCTCCAGGACATCATCGACGCGGACATCAGCGAGCGCCAGGGGCGCGAATTGATTGAGAGCGTGTGTGTCGAGGACCGTCGGCCGCTCGACCAGGAGCTCGACGCCCTGCGCTCCTATCTCGATGTCATCGCGCGCGAGATCGTACGGGACAAGCGAGACCGCAAACGCAAGCGGGTGCAGCTACCGAGCATAGCGGTGACGGCGAAGGCGCCGCCACGCCCGGCGCCGAAGCGCGCCGACCTCGACAAGGCCGCCTGGATCGCCTGCGCGCGGCAGATGCGGCCCGACATCTCGCTAGAGCAGGCGGAAGCGGCCTGGCGCGACTATCTCGACCGGCGGGCGTTCGAGTTTGCCAAGGCCGACCGCGGCGCGTTCCGCCGCGACAAGGAGAGGAAGCGGGCATGATCCGCAAGCACACCGAGGCGCTGCACAACTTCGTCGCGATGCTCGGCCCCAAGGCCCGCGTCTCCGATCCGGACAAGCTCCTAACTGGGCTTGCGGGCATGGGCATTTCGTTCGACGGAAGCGACGAGCCTATCGTCGGCTCCCTGCCGTCGGCCACCGCTGCGGATCTGCGGGACAACACGGTCTCGCTCAGGCTTAATCACGCGCGCATCCATGACTATGAGCGCCGTGCTTCATGGCCACTCCACGATGTCGACGCAGAGCTGCGCGCCATCGGGTTCTGTGTCGCGAGGCTCAAATGATGATGAAGTCCATCACCACCAGCCGCCGGCGCTTCTTCGGGCTGATGCCCGGCGGGGCGCTCGCTGTGAAGCAGGCCGCCGAGCAGACCATGCTCAAGCTCGCGAGTGGCGCACACGCGCCGCGCACGATCCTGCGCGATACGTTACGGGAGACCGAGCATCCGAACACGACGGCGGGCCAGACGACCGAGATCATCCCCGGCTTCAACTGGGGCAAGCTGCGCGACGAGGCCATCACCAAGGCGTTGAACACACCTGCGCGCCCGCTGATCTCAGCATCAAGATCGCGACACGCGCTGGTTGCGCCCGCTTGACGCTGCGCCGTGGTGGCGCAATCATTGCTGGCGCCCGGCAAACTTCGACGGAGTGTTGTCGCGCTAGTTGTCGCACTTGCCGACCGGCAAGGTTAGGCGCGCGGCGCCTCAGTTTGAAATTTGGCGGCTTGACGCGGGTGTCGCGCCTTCGGCTCCTATATGCTTAGCGGAAAGCAGGAGTAGCGGCGGCGATCAGTACCGCGCCGCGACCGGTGCCGACCACGGGCCAAAGCGATAGTTGATACCGAACTTCACGACGTGGATCTCTTGATCGATGTCGAGCGGAAATGTGAAGTTGTTGTCTGGGAATGTGAGGTCCACGCTGTCGCTGCCGAAGTTCAAATATTGATACTCGCCCTTGGCCGACCAGTTGCCTCCCAGCGCCACCTCGATGCCGCCGCCGACAGTCCAGCCGGTGCGGGTAGTGTCACCACTGGCGACGCGAGACGGATCAGATATGCGGGCGAAGTCGAATTTGTCATGTGCGAACGCGAAGCCGCCCTTGGCGTAGACGAGCACGCGGTCAAAGGCATAGCCGAGGCGGCCAGTGACGGTGCCGAGCCACTCGACTTTGCTTGAGAACTTTTGGCCAAAGATGTCTGTATGATCGCCGGTCAGGTCTGCCCAGCTGATATCAGCCTCAAGGCCGAGGACCCAATTGCTCGGGCTCTGCCAATTGAAGCCGATCTGACCACCGGCGATAAAGCCGTTCGTATCATGCGACCCCAACGGATCGCCATTATCAAACCAATCCTTGGTGCCGAATCCACCACCGACGTGCGCGCCGATGTAGAAGCCGGTCCAATTATAGACCATCGGAGGAGGCGGCGGCGGAGCCTTGTAAACCGGCATGTCGGCAGCCAATGCAGGACCGGCGATCAAGGCGCCAGTGGCGACGCCAGCCAGCAGGATTTTCCTCATGATAGCCCCCGAGTCTAAAAGCTGTAGGGCATTAATAGCACACGCAACCGGCAATCGTTGTTGCAGCGGGACCACAAGTCACAATTAATCGCAAGTGCGTTAGCGTCGTTTGGCGGTAGCTACTTGCCGCTCGCGCGGCCCCCTGCACGGTTGCCGGGATCAAGACCGAGGTCCTGTCCTAATTCCAGCCCCCGTTGTCGCAGTTCCCGGAACCGCTCCTAAGCGCCTTCCAGAAATTGCCGACCGGCAAACTCCGGCGACGTGTTGTCGCGCTCGTTGAGGAGCTTGCCGACCCTACGATCAGTTTCGCCACATCGGGCATGTCGACCCCGACATCGCCGTGCATCGCTCGTTCTCGCTGGCGGCGAAGCTGTGCTACCAGCGCCAGCGCATGGTGCAGGCCGAGATCCGCGAGGCGGTGCAGGAGAAGACGACATGGCAGAAGCTCCGAAGCTGGCGGGAAGGGGTCTTGAGCGTCCTCGACAAGCTCGGCTGACTTGACGCGCTGGCCTGCTTCGGCTACGCGATAAATCCACACTTGCCCATGAGTGTGACGCCCCTTCGCGAGCCCTGCGCCAGCACAGCGTGGGGCTTTTGCTTTATGCCCTGACGCCTTGACCTCTGTGCACCAGCGCCTTGCCTTCGGGCCGCTGCTGGAGAAAGCCATGTCTCGGTGCCGCGACCGCGCCCCCTCGGTCGATCGGCTAGGGGCACCAGATCACGCAGTGTTTCCGTTAGGAAACACTCGTAAGTCACTAAAAAGTAAGAGAATACTTGCGTAAGCGATTTGCGCCGGCGATTCGCCTGCCGCGCGGCGCGCACCTCTGCGGTCCCGGTCGAAGGCATGGGTCTCCCCCCGGTCCTTTGTCTATCCATCCCACGGCCGGGACCGCGACCACCATCATCCAGGGAGACCCGTCACCCCAATCGCACTCGCGGGCTTCATCCACATGGTCGGGCTGCTCCCACCTGACCAACTCAACGTGGCGGGATACGCACTAACCGCCTACAAGCGCGCAAGCGAGGACAATGACCTCAGCATCGCTTGGAACTTCAGCCAGATCGTCGGTGGCCGCCGCGCGACGATCACGTTCATCGGCGCGTGGGATACGGTCGCGTCCGTGCTGGTGCCGCGGCGCGATCGTATCGTTCCGACGCTGCTGCAGCACGGTGCTAACGTGCCGAGACCTTACGGTCGTCCGGGTTCGAGCCCCGGTCTCTCCGCCACTCACTTGCCGAGGAGAGCTCGCTCGTCCTCTTCGATTATCCGTAGCAGGTTATCGGCGCGCTCCTTCGACTCGGAGATGTATCGTTGGGTAACATCCTTCCGCTCACCGCTCGGGGTGATTTCGAAAAACGTTTAAGTCATGGAAGCCGAGGTGGCCTTCGCGGTCAGCCGAAGGCCTGGAAGGAAACTCAGTTGTGGGGGGTCGCTATGGGCAGTGCGCCTCATCTTCCTTCTCGGTTAAATATTTGTGGCACAGGAGGCCGTCGACTCTGATCGCGGTGATCTTCACATACCGCCACGACAGTTTTCCGCCTGCACCTGGGGTGTCAGGATCATTCCCGCACTTCAATGTTATTTCCACGGGAAGCCTCCTCTCTTCGATAACGCCCTGCAATGGAAGCACGGCGTTGTCGAGCTGGTCCACGCCGCTAGGTGCAAGCCTGACTTGGTCAAAATCCAAAACGGCACGGGCCCAGCTAAGCTCACAGTTAACGGTTACGGGCGACGTCGTTTGCGTTTCGTCCTGATCGAGGCCCACTTTGGCAAATACCGCGTAGCGTCCTGGGGGAACATGTAGAGATAGAGGAGTTAAGGAATTCACATGGCCAGCTCTCTTCGTTAACGAAAAGACATCGCTCGCAGCGTGGCTGGATCGCATTGGGGAAAGGAGGGCTAGTAGGCAAGCCAAACTGATGGCTCCGGCCGAACGGATATATCGCGCTGTCGCCTTGCTGGTGATCATAGCCCCCCCTTCCGGGAATGGCATCTCGCGGATCCTGCTCCTGCCCCCTCCGAGCAACGCCGCTCCGGCATATTTCGCAAACGTCATGTTTTGCTCCCGAGATTGTGTGCGCGGACTTTCGATCGCGGCCGGAATCGTTCAGGCGGTCTCGATACGTCTACAGGATTAAGTGCTGAATCGTATTGATGAATCGGAAATGGTATCGACCAAGTTTAGGCAAATACGACTGATTTACTTGCGGGGCAGGCGCGCCGCTATGGCAGGCCGCCGGCTATCTGGCATGTCGGAAAAGACATTGCGCGACACGTATGGCCACCATCACCCGGATTACATGGCCGCCGGCGGTGGCGGCGATCAGCGGCAAGCCAGTGCGCGGCGGACAAGTCGTTTCTATGATTGGCCGGCGCGAAGTGTCGTGACACAGGTGCTATGTAGCTTAGTCGGGCCATGGAATGGTTGCACCGGATCGCCGCTCGGCCGCCATCGTCTATCTCTGGGGCGGCGAGCACGAGCAGCGCATGCGCCGTCCGCACGAGGGACCGCAGCGTCGCGCTGAGAAGGCGAGAGTGATCCGGCTGCCGAGCCTGCGTAAGTTCTCGCGCGACGAGGTGCGCGTGATGGCGCGCCGCGTCTTCCGCGCCGAGCGCGCCGCGATGCGCACGCGCTGATCCGGCGCGTATCCTTGTTTCATTCGCATGAATGTGCGTAGACGTGAACGTCGCGCGACTCACGCGCGTCGTAACAACGGAGACGCCACATGGCGACAAAGGCCAAGAAGGCGAAGCGCACGTCCGGCAAGTCTGGATCAAGCGCGCGCCGCAAGCCCGCAGCGAAGCGCCGCGCAGGACCGCGCGCTCGCCGGGCGTAACGCCATCCCACGATTCCTCTTCTGACCTGGACGACTTAGCCCCGCTTCGGCGGGGCTTTTTCATGTGGGATACCGATGCGGCGACATCCGAGTGGCCGACCGATCCGTCGGCGCATTGTGAAGCCACTGCCGATTACGCGCGAACCGCCGCGCGAACCACTCACGCCTGGCCTGCGCAAGCCAGAGGACGCTGGCGAGTGCATCGGTTTCCACGCTGATTTCATCCGGGACCTCGATGATGTTGAGAGCGACGAATAGCCGTGGCTAGGCCCACGCTCTCCGATCTTCCGGCACGGCTGCATGATCTGGCCGACCGCGCGCGGCGCCTGCCACCACCGTCCCGCACCGACCCGGAAGCCTTCCACATCGCCCGCGACGAGCTCGGCGCCGACCTCGAGATCCTGGCCGAGAGCGTCGCGCAACTCGTTCCCAGGGCACGTTGATGACCCATACCAACTACGTGATCGCGCTGGCATCGGGTGCTGGCTACTACCTTGGCGAGGGTTGCTGGACCACCAACCCAGCCAATGCGCTGCGGTTTCGTGACGAAGATCACGCCCGCGCATATGCCGACCGCCGACTAGCGGATGGATGCTTCTCCGTTGAACGCGAGCACACGCGACCGAATGTCTCCACTCGCTAACGCCAAACGCGAAGCCTTTGCCCGCGCGATCGTCGAGGGCAAGTCGGGCCGGGAAGCCTATCGCTCCGCCGGCTACAAGCCGAAGAACGACGCCACCGCCGACGCCTGCGCCTCGCGGCTCCTGGCAGAGCCGGCCGTTGCGGCCCGTGTCACCGTGCTCAAGGAGGCGGCCGCCGACGATAGCGTGATGTCGGCGCGCGAGGTGCTCGAGGAACTTTCAAAGCTCGGGCGATCGTCGATCAAGAACTGCATCGTCAACGGCGACGACGCCGGCGAGGTTATTGCGTCGCTTAGCGACATGCCCGACGAGGTTGCTGCGACCATCCAGGAGATGACGGTCGAGACCTACACGGAGGGTCGCGGCGACAACGCGCGCGGGGTGAAGCGCGTGCGGCTCAAGCTGCACTCGAAAACCTCCGCGCTCGATCTCCTCGGCAAGCACTACAAGCTGTTCACCGAGAAGCACGAGCACGACCTGTCCGACCCGCTGAAACAGTTGCTCGCCGACATCAGCGGCACGGCGTTCCGGCCCAGCGATGGCGACGGCAAGTGACGGCCTGCCGGCCGAGCAAGCGGCGCTGAAGGAGCTGCTGCGCGAGCCGAACTGGCGGCTGCGCAATCTCTACTGGATCACGGACAAGGACGGGCGCGAGCTTCTGTTCGCGCCATGGACGGAGCAGGAGAAGCTGCTCGGCAATCTGTGGTACCGCAACATCATCCTGAAGGCCCGGCAGCGCGGCTTCTCCACGCTAATCCAGGTCGTGATGTTGGACACCTGCCTGTTCAACAAGAACACCAACGCCTCCATCATCGCGCAGGACAAGGACGCGGCGACCGCGATCTTCCGGACCAAGATCAAGTTCGCCTACGACAAGCTGCCGGCGCCGATCCGGGCGATGAACCCGCTGGTGAAGGATTCCGAAAGCGAATTGATCCTGGCGAACGGCTCGGCGCTCAAGGTCGCGACCTCGGCGCGCAGCGGCACGCTGCAATGGCTGCATGTGTCGGAGTTCGGCAAGATCTGCGCGAAGTACCCGGAGAAGGCCAGGGAGATACTCTCCGGCTCGATTCCGGCCGTCGACCAGAACGGCATCGTCTGCATCGAGTCGACCGCGGAGGGACGAGAGGGCGCCTTCTTCGAGATGACGCAGCGTGCGCGTGAGCACGCCGACGCGCAGCGCCCGCTTTCGAAGCTCGACTTCCGCTTCCACTTCGCGTCGTGGTGGGATGCCGACGAATACGAGCTCGACCCGGCGAAGGTCGTGGTCTCACCGACCGACAATGCGTACTTCGCGCGGCTGGAGGCCGAGATCGGCCGCGAGATCAGCCCGGCCAAGCGTGCCTGGTACGTAGCGCAGCGCGACAACACGTTCTCCGGCGATCGCGAGATCATGTTTCGCGAGTATCCCTCGACGCCGGACGAGGCATTCGAGCAATCGACCGAGGGCGTCTATCTCGCCGACCAACTCGCGTTGGCGCGCCGGCAGGGCCGCATCGGCGCGGTGCCTTACGATCCGCGCGTCCCGGTCAACACGTTCTGGGATCTCGGCCTCGACGACTCGATGGTGATCTGGCTGCACCAGCGCATCGGGCTCAAAGACCACTTCATCGGCTTCATTGAAGGGTCCGGCGAGCCTTACGGCTACTACGTGCGCGAGTTGCAGAAGCTCGGCTACGTCTGGGGCAAGCACTACCTGCCGCACGACGGCGACCACCGCGCGCCGGGATCCGAGAGTCTCAAGACGCCGGTCGACATGCTGACCGAGTTGGGGCTGCGCAACATCGAGATCGTGCCGCGTACCTCCGACCTGGTGGCGGCGATCCAGATGTTGCGGGACGATTTCAATACGTACTGGTTCGACGAGACCGCCTGCGCCGAAGGGCTCAAGCACCTCGCGGGCTATCGCAAGGACTGGAACGAGCGGCTGGGCGTTTGGTCCGAACGGCCACGCAAGAACGGCCACCAGCATGCCGCCGACGCGCTGCGCCAGAAAGCGCAGGGCTACTCGCCGACAAGCGCGTCCAGCGGCAAGCGCCGCAACCGCAATCGGTCCGCGATGGCGGTGTGAGCGTCAATCGAGCGGTCGAAGGACGGTTCGCACCACCACCCTCGCGTCGGGATCCTGCTCAAGAGGCCAGGTCGGCCCGGGCTTGAGGACGAGCATCGGGCAGCCCGGCACGGTCACGTCCCACACTTCGCGCACGAGCACATGGCCCTCCTTCTCGCAGGGCAGGATCTCGCGCTTCACAAGGCCGGGCTCGCTCATCCGCTCAACCTATCACAGGCAATTCATGAAAGCCGCGATCGACCTCACGCGCTATCACGCGCGCGCGCAGCACGGCGACATCACCGCCTATCTGACGTGGTGGCTGGCCGACGACGGCGGCCCGCGCCCCTGCATCGTGCTGATCCCGACGCGCATGCACGAGAGGGTGCAGCCCTGCGTCGTCCATATCGAGCAGGCGTGGATGTGGTCCGAGGAGATCGGCGACCCCGAGCGGGCCTGCCGGCTGGCGTTCGCGTTTGCCGCCGCGCTGGGCCTCGACGTCAACAACCAGATGAACGTGTTCCGGGTGCGCTCGATCATCGTCGATCACCTGGGCGACCTGCTCACCATGCCGCCGATGCCAGACGACATGCGCGAGAGCGTGGTCATCGGCGAGGCCAAGGTGACGAACCGCGAGGCGGGCACGGTGGTCCGCCACGAAGAGATCACCGATCGTGTTTGACCTGCGCGACGATGCCCTGACCGGACGCAAGCGCGCCGATAGTCCGATCCCGGAATCGGCAGACGCGGCTGCGCCGGCTGCGCCGGCGGAGCAACACAAGCTCGACAGCCCGGAGAGCATCGAAATCTGGCAGCGGATGCTCGACGCCTACACCCGCGAGCTCGACCGCCAGGAGGAGAACCGCCACGAGATGGCGGTCGACGAGGATTTCTACGACAACATCCAGTACCGCGAGGAAGACGCCCTTGCGCTCGAGGATCGCGGCCAGAAGCCCGTCGTCTACAACGTCATCGCAACCACGGTCGATTGGGTGCTCGGCACCGAGAAGCGCGCCCGCGCCGACTTCAAGGTGCTGCCGCGGCGCAAGGACGATGCCAAGCCGGCGGAGCGCAAGTCGCAGATCCTCAAGTATCTGTCCGACGTCAACCGCACGCCGTTCGAGCGCTCGCGCGCCTTCGCCGATGCGGTCAAGGTCGGCATCGGCTGGATCGAGGATTGCGTTGAGGAGGACGGCGAGGGCGAGCCGATCGTGTCGCGCTACGAAAACTGGCGCAACATGCTGTGGGACTCGGCGGCGATCCGGCCCGACCTGCAGGACGGCCGCTACGTCTACCGCTCCAAGTGGGTCGACCTCGACATCATGCAGGCGATGTTCCGGGAGCGGGCAGGGCTCTTGGAGCGCGCCGCCCGTGACGCCGAGCCGCTGACGCATTCCGGCGAATACGGCGACGAGCCGATGGACCGCGCCGAATTGGAGATGGAGCGCGTCGGCTCGGCGGCGCGATTGCCCAACCGCTACCAGCGCGAGCGGGTGCGCGTGATCGAGGGCTGGTTCCGCAAGCCGCAGAAGGTGCAGCGCATTTCCGGCGGACCATTCACCGGCGAACTGTACGACCCGCATTCGCCCGGCCATCGCGAGGCGGTCGACAGCGGCGAGGCCGAGCTTGTCGAGCGCGTGACGCTGCGCGTGCATTGCGCGCTGTTCACCGTCACCGGCCTGCTCTGGCTCGGCCCGTCGCCCTACCGGCACAACCGCTTCCCGTTCACCCCGGTATGGGGCAATCGCCGCGGTCGCGACGGCATGCCCTACGGGATGGTCCGACGCCTCAAGGACATCAACGAGGACATCAACAAGCGCGTCTCGAAGGCGCTGTTCCTGCTCTCGACCAACCGCGTGATCGCGGACGAGGGCGCCGCCGACGACATGGACGAGTTGTTCGACGAGGCGCGCCGCCCCGACGCCAACATCGTCAAGAAGCCGGGCAAGGAAGTCCGCATCGAGACCGAAATGCAACTCGCCGACGCCCACATCATGCTGATGCAGCAGTCGATCGCGATGATCCAGCGCGCCGGCGGCGTTACCGACGAGAACCAGGGGCTTCGGACCAACGCCACCTCCGGCATCGCGATCGAGCGCCGGCAAGACCAGGGTGCGGTCGCGACCACGCTCTACTTCGACAATCTGCGGCTGGCGGCCCAGGTGCAGGGCGAGAAGCAACTGTCCTTGGTCGAGCAGTTCATGACCGAGCAGAAGCAGTTCCGCATCACCAACATGCGGGGCAAGCCCGAGTTCATTACGGTCAACGACGGGCTGCCTGAGAACGACATCGTTCGCTCCAAGGCCGACTACGCGATCTCGGAGTCCGACTGGCGTGCCTCGATGCGCGCCGCCGCCGCCGACGAGTTGCTCAATTTGCTGATGAAGCTCGCCCCGGCCTCGCCGGAGGTTGCGCTCGCCATCCTCGACCTTGTGGTCGAGCAGATGGACGTGACCAACCGCGAGGAGATCGTCCGGCGCCTGCGCGACATCACCGGCATGCCGGATCCCGACGCCGACGAGCCGACGCCGGAGGAACAGCAGCGCGCCGCCGCGAAGCAGCAGCAGGCGCAGTTGCAGCAGGCGACCGTAGAGGCGCAGCTGCGCAAGCTCGTGGCCGAGGCGGTCAAGGCCGAGATGCTGGCGGAGAAGGCCGGGGCGGACACGGTACGCGCCAACATCTCGTCGATCGGCGGCCCCAAGCGCGGCGCCATCGACATCATTGCCGATGTGATGGGCGCACCTGCCATCGCACCCGCGGCCGACGAGGTGCTGCGCGAAGCGGGCTTCGTCGGTCGCGGAGAGAAAGAAGCGGCGCAGGTGCAGGCCCTCCAAGATGCGCAAGCCGCTGGGCAAGCGGCGGCGTCGGCGCAAGGAAATCCACCCGCTGCCCCCGGCCTGGGCCTGGGCCAGGACGCGGGACAACCCCCACAAGGAGCACCCAATGGCGAAGCGTGACGACCTCAACGAGGATCTGGGCCTGACCGAGGACGAGCGCGCGGCGCTCGAGGAAGGCGAGGCCGAGGACGCCGCCACAGCCAAGGCCGAAGGCGACGCCACCGCGTTCGACTTCAACGAGGCGAAGGGCGCGGTGAAGGACGACGCCAAGGCTGATGACAAGGCCGACGCCAAGCCCGAGCCGGCCGCGGATGCCAAGGCTGATGACAAGAAGGCTGACGACAAGCCGGCGGAGGCGAAGGGCGACGACGCGGCCAAGACCGACGCGGCCAACGCGGATGACGGCGCCGAGAAGGGCGACGGCAAAGGCGCCGACGCCAAGACCGACACCAAGCCCGACACCGAGGCCCGCGCCCCGCGCCAGGCGGTGCCGGCATGGACCGCGCCCGCGGACGCCGAGGCGCAGCTCACGCAACTCGCGACCGAGCGCGATCAACTCGCCGAACGCTTCGACAACGGCGAGATCACCGCCAAGGAACTGCTCTCCAAGCAGGCGGAGATCGCCTCGCGCGAGCGCAAGATCGAGCGCGACCGCGACCGCGCCGAAATGGCAAGCGAGATGGCGACGGCCGTGTGGACGCAGACCACGGTGCCGACCTTCCTCGACGCTCACCCGCACTACCGCAACAACCAGACGCTAAACGGCATGCTCGACGCCGAGGTGCGCCGGTTGCAGGTCGCTGCGATGGAGGCCGGCAAGGATCAGCTGGACCCGTCGATCCTGATTGACGCCGACGCGAACATCGCCGCCGCGCTGGCGCCGTTCGGCGTGAAGCCCAAGGTGGCAGCCTCGGCCGCAGCCGACGCCGGCAAGACCGCCGCGCCTGCAGGCAAGCCCGAGATCCCGCCGACGCTCGGCACGCTGCCGGCGACCGAGATCACCGGCACCGGCGACGGCAAGTACGCCAGCCTCGACCGCCTCGCCGAAGCCAACCCCATCGCCTTCGAGGACGCGCTGGCGAAGCTGCCAGAGGCGGAGCGCGAGGCGTATCTGCGCGCGCACTAAATGCCGCTCAAACTGTCCGTCCGCGTCGGCCAATCCATCGCGATCGGCGGACCCACGACACTGCGGGTTGAGAGCAAATCCGGGCAGGAAATCGGCCTCGTCTTCGATGCCGACCGCTCGGTGCCGATCCGCATCATCGACGACGCGCCCGCGAAAGCCGCGACGGGCGCGACGGGCCTTGGCCTCGAAGGGCGGGACACCCCGCCATCGCCCGGCCTCGGCCGCAAATAGCGGCATCACCCACTGGCGCATGACGGGCCGGTTCTGAAAAGGAGTCAGTCTCAATGAAGACGACTGTTCCCGTCGGCGACCCGAAGGCAATCAAGCGTTGGTCCGCCGAGCTATTCCTCGACACCGCGAAGAAGAGCTACTTCGAGCGCAAGTTCATCGGCACCACCGACAACGCGATCATCCAGCGCCTTACGGATCTGGAGTCGGCGGCCGGCGACACCATCACCTACGATCTCTCGCTGCAGCTGCGCAAGAAGCCGGTCTACGGCGACGATCGCGCACAAGGCAAGTCGGAGGAACTGAAGTTCGCTACCGACGAGGTCAAGATCGACCAGATGCGCGCTCCGGTCTCGGCCGGCGGCCGCATGACCCGCAAGCGCACGCTGCACGACCTGCGGCGCGTTGCCCGCGATCGCCTCGGCGACTACTGGTCGCGCTTCCTCGACGAGATGATGTTCATCTATCTCTCGGGCGCGCGCGGCATCAACGAGGACTACATCGAGGACGTGACCTGGGTTGGCCACGCCGGCAACCCGATCCAGGCGCCGGACGCCACCCACCTCATCTTCGGCGGCACCGCGACCAGCAAAGCCACGATCGTCGCCGCCGACAAGATGGCGCGTGCGGTGATCGAGAAGGCGGCGGTCAAGGCCCAGATGATCCGCTCCACCGACCCCGAGAACCCGAACATGCTGCCGTCCAACATCATGGGCGAGGGGCATTTCGTGATGGTCATGACCCCGTTCCAGGAGCACGACCTGCGACTGGAGTCGGGTGCGCAAGGCTGGCTCGAGATCCAGAAGGCGGCGGCGGCGGCGGAAGGCCGCAACAACCCGATCTTCAAGGGCTCGCTCGGCATGATCAACAAGGTCGTGCTGCACAGCCACGAGTCGATCATCCGCTTCAACGACTACGGCGCCGGCACGGATCTGCCGGCCGCACGTGCGCTGTTCCTCGGCCGCCAGGCCGGCGTCTGCGCCTACGGCACCGCCGGCGGCACGCGCTTCCAGTGGGAAGAGGAGCTCACCGACTTCAAGAACCAGGTCGACATCGCCGCCGGCACCATCCTCGGCGTCAAGAAGACCCGGTTCAAGAACCGCGACTTCGGCGTCATCGCGATCGACACCTACGCCAAGGACCCGAACGCGGCGTAACGCTGATTGGCTGAGGCGGGACATCCCGCCTCGGCTTTCACCCCTTCACCCAACCCTGAACTGAAAGGAGACCAGCAATGGCTCTCTTCCATTCCAGCTACGTGCGCGGCGGCGAGCGTGTCCCGGCGCCGCAGTGGGCCGGCGACGTCGTCGCCGTGCGCTTTGAGTACACCCTGCCGACGGCGGAGCAGATCACGGGCAACATCATCGAGCTCGGCGTGCTGCCCGCTTATGCACGTCCCATCGATGCCGTGCTCGACAGCGACGCCCTCGCTGCCTCGGCGCTCGTCCTCGACGTCGGCATCATGTCCGGCGACGTCGGCGAGGCGCTCGACGAAGTGGGCGCCGCACGCACCAGCGGCGATGAGCTGTTCGACGGCATCACCACCGGCGTCGCCGGCGGCGTGGTCCGCCCGACGCTCGCCAAGGCGTTCCGCGTCGCGCCGGCCGCGAAGGACCGCTCGATCGGCCTCAAGATCGCCACCCAAGGCGTCACCCCGGCCGAGGGCAAGATCGGGCTGACCGTCTTCTACGGCACCTGATCGACATCACGACAACGACCGCGGCGGCCTTTCACCGCCGCGGCACCTCTTCAAGGGCGGTGAACCATGCTGATCGAATGCACCCTCAAACGCAAAGAGCCGATCGTGGTGCCGATCGGCAACGAGAAGTACGAGTTTCTGCCCGACGCCAACGGCCGCCGCGTTGCGGAGGTCTGGATCGACAGCCACGTCGAGTCGTTCCTGGCGGTGCCGCACCTCTACCGCAAGCTCGAGGACGAGGGCGCTGCGCCGCCGGCGCCAAAGCCCAAGGCTGCCAAGTCCAAGTCTGTGAAGGCTAATCCAGTCGCATGACCGGCGAAGAGCTTCTCACCCGCGCGGCCACCGTGCTGCAGGACATCGAGCATGTTCGCTGGCCGCTGCCCGAGCTCGTGCGCTGGGTGAACGACGGCATGCGCGCGACCGTGCTCGCAAAGCCGTCCGCCAATTCCGCGACCGTCGCGCTCACGCTGGTCGAGGGCACGCTGCAATCGCTCGTCGACGACGCGCACCTCTTGCTGCTGCGGATGCCGCGCAATCTCAAGCAGGCGTCCCCGCCAATCGGCGGCCGCGCCATCCGACCCACCAATCGCGAAGTGCTCGATGCTTCCGAGCCGTCATGGCACGACCGCTCGGTGGTGCCGTTCAAGAAGGAAGTGCGGCAGTACGTCTATGACGAGGCCAACCCGCGCGGGTTTTATTGCTACCCGGGCAACGACGGCACCGGCATCGTCGAGGCCGTGGTCTCGCTGCTGCCGACGCTGCTCACCGCGTCCGGCGACCCCGACGTGCTCGCCTCCTACAGCGCCGAGCTTGGACTGCCCGAGACCTACGGCGTGATCGTTCTCGATTACGTGCTCTACCGCTCCTACTCGAAGGACGACGTCGGCGCCGATCCCGGCCGCGCGCAGATGCACTACCAGGCGTTCGCCTCGGCGCTCGGCATCAAGCTGCAGGTCGAGGGCGCATCGTCGCCCAACAGCCGCGCCAAGATCGCGAGCACCTGACCATGCGCCGCCGACGCTACTGGCAGCGCGCAAAACCGAAGCTGATCCGCCGCGAGCGCCCGGTCATGATCGAATGCCACGGCGCCCCGAACATCGATCCCGTCGTCGTTACGCTCGGCAGCGAGTCCTACAGGTTCCACAGCGGCCCGCGCGGCAAGAAGGTTGCGCCGGTCTACGTCGAGGATCACATCGCCTGCTTCCTAGCGCGCCCGGAAATGTACCGGGCGACCCACTGAACGGAGCAACCCATGGCACGCAAGCCAAAGCCACCGCGTCCACGTCCGCCACGCCCGGGATACTGATCGATGAAGGACCTCGAGCTGATCCTGCCGCGCGTCATGGAGAAGGCCGCGGCGTGTCCGGAGCCAACGGCGCTCCGCCACATCCGCGACGCCGCCATCGAGTTCTGCCGGCGCACCCGCGTCTGGCGCGAGCAGGACACGTTCGAGATCACCACCGAAGGCTGCGAGGGCCTGGCGCCCTTCCTGGGCACGCAGATCTACGAGATCAGCCACGCCGCCTTCACCAACGACGACTGCGGCGACCGTCCGCTCGATCCAGTGACCATGGACTGGCTCGACAAGGAACGCCCGCGCTGGCGCGACCAGGAAGGCACGCCGCGCTACATCACGCAGAGCAATCCGAACACGGTGCGCATCACGCCCAAGGCGGAGGGTTCGCTGCGGCTTGAATTGATCCTGCTGCCCGCGATCGACACCGACCAGCTGCCCGACATCCTGATCGACACCTACGCCTGCGAGATCGCCGATGGCGCGATCGCCAAGGTGCTCATGCTGCCGGCGGACTGGGGCAACCCCGGCTTGGCCGCCGCGCATGCTGCGATGTTCGATGGTCACCTGGGCCGCTTCGGCAACCGCGTCTCGCGCGGCCAGCAGCGCGCACTCCGGCGCCCGCGTGCCCAATTCATCTAGCGTTGTCTTAGAAGCGCTGCCCATCCTTTTGATGGCGTTAGCGATTTGCCTTATTCCGCTGGCAGGTGATCGGCCATGACCGCGCTTTCCAAGCGCCACCGCATTGCCCGGCAGCTACGGGAAATCGACCCGACCCGACGCCCTGGCCGCAAGACCAACCGCACCCGATCACGGGCCGGCGTCGGCGCGACCATTGAAACGCCGACCCTGCGCCTCGTCTTCCGCATGCCGCCGAGCTTCATGGTCCCCCAGGGCCAGCACGGCGTCGGCATCGTCGTCACCTCCCTCGGCACCGCCGAGATCGAAATGACGACATGGTCGCGCGATCGCCTGTTCGAAAAGGCCATCGCTTTCCTGCGCAAGCACGCGCCGCGCGGCATGCCGCCGATGAGCTTCGCGGCCAGCTACACGTCATCGAGCGAGAACCACGGATCCCCGATGAAGTGGTGGCTCGCCATGGTCGACGGCCACGGCTTTGCGACCGTGTCGCCGATCGGCCCGCTGATCTTTCCGGCGCCGGCCAAGTGAACTGAGAACTCTTCATGAAAGACCTCGACCACGCGCGGCAAGTCGCCGACGCGATCCGCCCGCAATGGCCGCTCAAGGCCGCCGAGATCGACCGCGCCATCGCCGAGGCCGAGGCCGGCAAGCGCGACAGCATCAATCTGAACGTCGGCATCCGCTTCAAGCTGGAAAAATTCGCTGCCGACGCCCCGCCGGGCACGCCGCCCTACGAAGTGATCGAGGGCGAAGGATAGGAGCCTGCCATGCCGCTGACGAATGCCGGGCGCGATTATCTCGCGCAAGCCGCCATCAACGACTCGCCCACGTTCTTCGACAACGCCAATGCGCGCATCGCGGTCGGCGACTCGAACGCCGCCTTCGCGGTCGGCCAGATCGATCTGCAGGCCGTGGCCAACAAGATCCGCAAGGGCATGGAGGCGAGCTATCCGCAGCGCGCCGCCAACGTGCTGACCTTCCGCTCGGTCTACGCCGACAGCGAGGCGAACTTCGTCTGGAACGAATGGGGCGTGTTCAACGACGCGGCCGCCGGCGTGATGCTCAACCGCAAGGTCGAGAACCTCGGCACCAAGACGTCGGCCGCGGTCTGGCAGCTCACCGTGACGCTCACGGTCACGATCGGATCGTAAGCAATACGATGATTATCCTGCCGGAGCGGAACGCACCGCGGGGGCTGATCCTCCCGCCGATGCTGCGCACGGAGTGGTGCGCGCCTTCGCTGGCGCAGCCCAAGGACCAATTCGGCAACGAGAACCGGACGCGGTTCTCGATCACCGCACGTCTGCATGACGGCCATATCGCGTGGCGCGGATGGTTCGACGACCGCGAGGACGCGGACGCCTTCTTCTTGTCGGCGATCATGGGCGCGCTCGACTTCGAGCGGTCGCTTTGGGATTTTCCGGTACCGGCATGGCGTCCCGACATCGGCCACGGTGCCGACCTCGCGTACGAGTTCGTCACCACTGTGTTCCTCACCGGCGGTGCGTCATGGATCGTCCCGGGCGACTGCATCGGTCTTTCTAATAAGCCGGGCGAGTTCGTTGACTGCATCGGTGCTGGTGGAAGCGGCGGAGCTTCGTGGAGCAGCAGTTTGAACGTATCAGGCGGTGGGGGCGGAGCTTTTAGTCGGATCACGTCGATCGCACTGACACCGGCCCAGGTCGTTCAGATTCAGGTTGGTGCTGGCGGTGGGTTCGTCTCTCGAAGCGGCGTTGCCGGCGGCACCGTCGGGAACGCCGGTGCCGACACGTGGTTCGCTGGTGCCAGTCTAGCTGGGTCCGCGGTTGGTGCCCAAGGCGGTCGTGGCGGCACTACCGGCGGCGCTGTGACCAACGGCGCCCTCGGGGGTGACACCTCGGGTCCCGGAGCCCTCAAATTCGCTGGCGGCAGGGCAGGCAACAAAACCAACGGCGGCGGTGGCGTGCGATGTGCCCAGGGCGCCGGTGGCGCTGCGGGGTTCGCCGGTGCCGGTGGTAATGGTGTCGACCACGGCAGCACCTTCTCCGGAAATGGGAGCAACGGCGGTACCGGCAACGCTGGTAGCGGGGGAGCCGGTGCCGCTGGAATCACCGCCAACGGCACCGCCAATCGGGTTGGCAACAACGGCGGCAATGGCGGTGAGTGGGGTTCTGGTGTCGGGGCGGGTGGTGGCGCCGGCGGCCTCTCGAACTCGGCCGGCACCGGGACGATAACGGCGGGCAGCGGAGGCTTCTACGGAGGCGGCGGCGGCGCCGTCGCCAGCACCAGCAACCCGACGACGGTCAATTCCGGCTCTGGTGCTCAGGGCATCATCATCGTTGCCTACGAGCCGTCGATCCTTCGTCAGGCCCAGAACTACTACCGAAGGATGAGGACGAACTGATGGCGGCATGGCTTCGCCAGTCGACGGCTGTCAACGTGTTGATGGGTCCGTTCATCAGCTCGGCAGACGGTGTGACCGCCCTGGGCGCTCTAAGCATCACGCAGGGCGACTGCCTGCTCCAGAAGAACGGCGGCGGCGTGGCGGCGAAGAATGACGGGTCGTCGGCTACACACCAGACCTGGGGTTGGTACTTGGTCCCGCTGAACGCGACCGATACGAACACGCTCGGGCCGCTGCTCCTGTTCATACCAGAAGCGGGAGCTATCCAAGTCTGGCGCGAGTTCATGGTAGTGCCTCAACAGGTCTACGACTCATTGGTCGCTGGCACCGACAACCTGCAGGTCGACACCATTCAGGCCGCAGGCACCGCCTGGAATTCCGGCGCGATCGGTGCGGCGACGCTCGCCGCTGACACGATCACTGCGGCGAAGATTGCCGCGGATGCGATCGGCGCGAGTGAGCTTGCAGCCGATGCGGTCAACGAGATCGCCGACGGCGTCCTAGACCGCGCCAACGGAGTCGAAACCGGATTGACCTTCCGGCAATGGCTGCGCCTCGCGGCATCCGCCTTGTTCGGGAAGGCGTCGGGTCTCGATACCACCACGGCGATCTACCGCGACGTCAACGACACCAAGGACCGCATCACCGCCACGGTGGACGTGAACGGCAACCGTTCCGCGGTGACGCGCGACGCCACCTAGATGTTCGGTCATCGCTACTTCGGCGCCCGATATTTCGGTGCTCGCTACTGGGGACCCTCCGCGAGCGCTGTCGTCGACATCGTTGCCAGCGATACGCTACTGGTGGCGCTCGACGACGTGGCAAGCATCGCCGCATCGGTATCGGCGGCCGACGGCCTAGCGGTCGCAGCGACCGAGAGCGCGAGCATCTTCGCAATGCTCACGGCGGCCGATGGGCTCACGCCGAGCCTGGACGGCGCCGCAAGCATTGCAGCCGCCATGGCGACATCCGACACGCTGTCGGTCGTGATCGCCGATGCCGTGGTGCTGATCGCGCTCGCGGATGCCGAGACGATCCTGGTTGCAGCCGACAGCGACGCCAGCATCGCAGCGATTGTGGTGACCACCGACGTGCTCGCCGCGCTCATCGGCGAGGACGCCGCGGTCGCGGCAGCCGTCACCAACAGCGACGCGCTGTTTGTCCAGACCATGGAGGCCGCGGAGATCGCGGCAGTCGTTACGGCGGCCGACGCGCTCGGGATCGATGTCATCGAGTCGCCCGAGATCGCGGCGCTGCTCGCCGCCGCCGATGCGCTCGGTGTCACGCTCGACGAGCTGATCAAGCTGTTCATGCCGGCCCCGCGCGACCGGATCATCGTGGTGCCGCCCGAGATCAACCGCACGCCCAAGCCGATCGATGTGGCGCGCGAAGGCCGCCGCATGCTGATCGCCACCGAGCGCCGCAATGTGCCGGTGATGCGCCGAGAGCCCCCGATCGAGGTCGAACCCGAGGACCGCATCATCGTGGTGCCGCCCGAGACACGGACGATCAACTAATGTTCTACGACAAAGTGCTGCGTCAGAAGCGGCCCGACGACCGCTTGGACTTTGACGTCGATTTCGCGCGCTGGATGACGGAAGGCGACGCCATCGCGAGCGCCGACGCGGAAATTTCCGCCGGCGGCGTGTCGATCGACGGCACCGACTTCACGGACACCGCGGTGAAGGTATGGCTCATCGGCGGCGTCGACGGCGAGACCGTGCACGTCACCGTGGAGGTGACCACCGTGCAGGGCCGCGTGAAAGAGATTTGTTTCCGCGTCCGCGTGCGTGAGGGCTGCTAGGCCACGCGCTTCAGCGGCTTCACGCCCTTGAGCCTGCGACCGATGGCGCCGCGCGCGGTGGCGAGGTCGTAGGCCGCCTGCAGGTTCAGCCAGTATTCCGGCGACTGCCCGAGCGCCTTGCCGAACAACAGCGCAAGCTCCGCGGTCACCGGCCGTGCGCCCGAGACCACGTGCGAGACGCGCATCGGCGAGACGCCGATCGCCCGCGCGAAGGCGGCCTGCGGCAGGCGAAGCTCGGCAAGGATTTCGGCGAGAAACTCGCCGGGATGGATCGCAGGAAGCCCGCTCTCACGCATTGTGTCACTCCCGTTCAGTGGTAATCGACGATCGCGACCTCGAACGCATCGCCATCCGCGAAGCGGAAGCATAGACGCCATTGGTCGTTGATCCGGATCGAATGCTGTCCGGCGCGGTCGCCCTTCAAGGCCTCCAACCGGTTCGACGGCGGCAGCGCAAGGTCCTCGAGCCGCCGCGCCGCATCGAGCTGACGAAGCCGCATCGCCGCACGCCTGAGAATGTCGCGCGGCAGCCGACGCGCGCGCCCGGTCGCAAAGAACTGCTCCGTCTGGGCATCGGCAAACGACCGGATCATCGAGCCCGATATAAACAATCCGTTTACGACGGTCAAGCTGCCAGGAAAGCTTACGCATGACCTTGAAATTAAACAACAGCGCCTCGGCGCTGCTCGCGGTCGGCATCGATGCGGATGATACCGCGATCGCGGTCACGCCCGGCACCGGCACCAAGTTTCCCACCCTCGCCGCCGGCGAGTGGTTCCCCTTGGTCGTCGTCGACGCTGCGGGCGGCCTCGAGATCATGCGCGCGACGGCGCGCGTGGGCGACGTCATCACGGTCGTGCGCGCCCAGGAGAACACGGTCGGGCGCATCTTCAACGTCGGCGCTCGCGTCGAACTCCGCATCACGCGGGCCGCGCTGGAGGCGATGCCGACGCTGGCGGCGCAGCTGCTCGCCCGCGACGGCACGGTCGCGGCGCCCGCCTATTCGCACGCTTCCGATCCCAGTTCCGGGCTTTACCGGATCGGCCCCGGCAACCTCGGCCTGGCGCTGGGCGGCGCCAAGGTTGTGGACTTCATGCCGAGCGGCATTGCTGTCACCGGGGTGTTTGCAGCGAGCGGCGTTGTCAGTCAGCAGGGCCATCCCATTATTCCGGTCGGAGCCGTCTGGCCGTGGCCGTTCTTTCAGGCTCCGCCTGGCTGGATCATTCCCTTCGGACAGACGTTGCTGCGCGCGACCCATCCGGCGCTGTGGCAGCGCGCGGAAGCGGACATCGCGCTCGGCAATCAACTCTTCGGCCCGGGTAACGGCACCACGACGTTCACTGTCTTCGACTGCCGCGAGCGTGCGTTTGCGTTCTGGGGGATGGCTGGCGGGGTGTCGGCCAATCGCTTGACCGGTCAACCCGGTGGCGTGAACGGCGACACGCTGGGCGCCACGGGCGGCGCTGAGAGAGTCACGCTAACGAGTGGCGAAAGTGGGCAAAAGGCGATCGCAGGAGCTCCAGTTACCATCAATGATCCAGGCCATGCGCACGCACAGACGAATAAGAGCACGGGTCTAGGCTTCCAGGTCGCCGGAGGCGGGTCGGTTCAGGATAATGGATCGACGCCGACCGCCCCTGCTGTCACCAACATCACAGCATCGTTCACCTTGGCCGGGTCGGCCGCAGTCAGCGGCCACAACAACGTGCAGCCGACGATCATCATGAACGCCATCATGTTCACAGGCGTGTATTCGTAGACAGGTCGGCCAAGGCGCGCTGCTTGAACGCCAGGAACTCAGCCTCCGTCCGTCCTGGCTCGATTAGGACACGCTCCGACACCGGGAATGGACCGTCCCAGAAGAACCCGAGCCAAGCCTCATTGGGCCTGAGATCGCGGCCGAGTTCGCCACGTGTGATCACAAACCGCGGCTGCAGGGCGGTGAAGGTTTTCGCGGTGAACACAAGACCGCCGCCTTCTTTCTCGCAAAACCAGCGGTGGTGCCCATAGCCCACGTGCAGCGGACGTCCGAGCAGCGCACGTAGACGCATGAGGCGCTTGTAGTGGAAGATTTCGCGAACGCGCGAAGGCACCTCGATGTAGCCGCGTCGCGCTATGCGCATCATTTCCTCGCACGCGCCGATCGGGTCGCGGACATCTTCAAGGGTTCCCGAGCAGAAGGCATAATCGAAATACCCATCGGCGAACGGCCACGGCTTTTTGCACATGTCATGCTCGACGAACTCAACGCATCTCGCATCCTCTTGAGGTGCGATAAGTTGGCCGCACGGCGCCAAGAGGTCGAGCACGTGAGTGGCGGTGTTCAGCCGGATCGCCGAGCCGCCAATATCGAGCACGCGCTGTAAGGGCCGCGTGTCGGCAAGAACGCGCGGCAGGTTGTCCATCAACATCATCGGGAGCCCTCCCCCAAGTAGGGCGCCCGGACAGTAGAATCGTAAGGCCCCCCGAGTCCATGCCCGCACTCAAACTGACCGGATTCAGCGGTGAAACCCCGCGCATCGTGCCGCGGCTGTTGCCGCCGACCGCCGCCCAGGTGGCGATTGACGCGCGGCTCGACGATGGTTCGCTCGCGCCCTACCTGGCGCCGGCGCTCGTCACCACGCTCGAGGGCGGCCCGTTCAATACGATCTTCCGCTACGGTGCGACGTGGCTGGGCTTTAGCGGCACCGTCAATTTGGCGCCTGGTCCGGTCGCCGATGATCGGCTCTACTACACGGGCGACGGCGTGCCGAAGTTGCGCGTGGGCGACGACGTCTATCCGCTGGCGGTGCCGCGGCCGCAGACCGCGCCGACTGCGACGCCGAGCGGTGGCGGCACCGGCGATGTGCAGACCCGCGTCTACGTCTACACGTTCGTCACCGGCTTCGGCGAAGAGTCCGAGCCGTCGCCCGCCTCGAACGAGATCGACTGGCAGAGCGGGCAGACGGTGACGCTGTCCGGCATCGAGAACGCACCCGTTTCGCCGGCGCGCAATATCACCAAGCAGCGGTTCTACCGCTCGCAGTCGGGCACGGTCGGCACCGATTTGTACTTCATCGCCGAACGCGACGTGTCGGCCGCGAACTTCGTCGACACCGTGCCGGTCGATCAATTCGCCGAGCCGTTGCCTTCTCGGCACTGGAATGCGCCGCCCGACGATCTTGCCGGGCTGATCGCGCTGCCCAACGGCATGATGGCGGCGTTCGCCGGCAAGCGGCTCTACTTCTGCGAACCTTACCGGCCGCACGCGTGGCCGGAGATCTACGTGCTCACCGCCGACGTGGCGATCGTGGCGCTCGCCGCCGTGGGCACCACGGTGTGGGTGCTGACCGAAGGCGTGCCCTACCGCGTCATGGGCTCGGCACCTGACGCGATGGTGATGGAGAAGGTCGAGGCCAATCTGCCCTGCATCAATACGCGCGCCGTGGTCGACCTCGGCCACGCGGTGGCGTGGCCCACCAACGAGGGGCTGGCGGTGGCGCGTAGCGACGGCGCGGTCGGCCTCGCCAGCAAGAATCTGTTCGCGCCGCGCGACTGGCTGCGCCTCAATCCGCAGATCATGCGCGCCGGCCAGATCGAAGGCCGCTGGATCGGCTCCTACACCGCCGCCAACGAGGCAGGGCAGGACATTTCCGGCTCGCTGATCATCGACCTCTACGGCGAGTCGTTCCTGATCCGCTCGTCGATCAAGGCGCGCGCCTGGTTCTACGAGCTTTCCTCGAGCGAGCTGTTCTTCCTCGACGACCTCAATGCCATCCGCCAGTTCGACCACCCGTCGTCGCAGCCGCTGCCGCTGTCCTGGCGCTCCAAGGAGTTCGTGCTGCCGAAGCCGGAGAACCTCGGCGTGATCCTGATCGAGACCGGCGCCGGCGTGTCGGAGGACGCGGCCGAGGACCGGCAGGCCGAAATCGATGCCATCGTCGACGAACGTGCCGCGGCGATCGCGGACGAGGACAACGACCTGGTCGGCGGTTCGGTTGGCGGTCACGTGCTGGCCGGCGCGGCTCTCGCTGGCGACCTGTTGCCACTCGTGCCACCGCCGCTCACGGTCGAGGTCGCGGTGCAGGTGTACGCCGATCATCAGCTCGTGGCTTCGATCAGCACGCTCAATCGCGTGGCGCGGCTGCCGTCCGGCTTCACGGCGCGGCTGTGGGAGATTGCGGTCGCGTCGAACGCGCAGATCGAACAGATCACCATCGCCAAGACGGCTGATGAGTTGAAACAGGTACCGTCGCAATGATGGACGAGGTCGCGCGCCAGAAGCTCGAGGAGCTCGACGGATCACGCCGGCTCGGCAATCGCGACCGCGCTGCGGTGCGGCTCGGCGATCTCAACGGGCTGCTGGCGCTGCCCGATGCGCCCAAGTCGGAGAAGGTTGTATCGAGCGTCACGGCGGCGGATTTCAACGCGCTGGTCGAAGACGTGCACACGATCCACACCAGACTGCGTGCGGTGATCGTTGCTCTGCGGGGAAGGCGAGGGCGATGATAGGTTGATTCGTCGGAGGACGAATCATGACCGCAACGAACTCATCGCCAATGGACGCTAAACGCGAACGCCTGCGGCAGAAGATGGTCAACTGGCGGCGCAAGAACAAAGAGCACCTCAGCGAATACAGGAAGCGCCGCTATCAGAAACACCGAAAACGCATCCTCGCTCAGTTGGCCGCAGCCAGGAAGCTGAACCCGGATGCGGACCGGAAACGGCAGCGCCGCCATCGGATCAAACGAGCCTACGGGATTACGCTGGAGCAATGGGACGCGCTGTTCGATGCGCAGGGGCGAAAGTGCGCAAACCCCGGGTGTTCAGTCACCGACCAACCGCTGCCAAAATGGCATGTCGATCACTGCCACAGGACTCAAGCTGTTCGCGGCATCCTCTGCTACGCCTGCAACACTGCGCTCGGCTTGCTGGGAGACGATGTCCAAAAACTCCAAGGTGCGATCGAGTATCTGAGGCGCTTTGCATGTCTGACCGACACGGTGACTACGCCTTCTCCGTAGAGAACGGAGCAGCTAATTTTGCCGAACTGGAGCCTTTGTACCGGCAGCACTATGCGGAGATGCAGGCGCGCCTCAGCAAAGAAGGCATCACGGTCTCTGACTACAACCCACGCTGGGACGTGTACTTCGATTATTGGCGCAAAGGCCATCTGATCAACTACGTGGTGCGCAAAAACGGTGTCCCCGCCGGACTTTCGAATTTGTACATCACGCATGACATGCACAATCGCGATCTCATCGCGCAGGAGGATACGATCTACCTTCTGCCTGAACACCGCAACGGCACCGGCCGGCGCTTTTCAATCTTCATTCTTGCCGATCTCAAGCGCCGCGGCGTCAAGCGCCTGCACGTCGAGGCGCTGACCGACCTGCGCGTCGCCAAGCTCTGGCAGCGCATGGGCTTCAAGCATGTCGCCCACTCCATGACCTACACGTTCTGAAGGAAGAGACAGCATGTGCGGTAGCTCCGCCCCTCCCGCGCCCGATCCGAGGATCGGCGAAGCCGCAGTGAAGCAAGCCGAACTCGGCCAGCAGTACCTCGACTTCGCGAAGGAGCAGTTCTCGGTCTCGCAGGGCTTGCAAGCCGAGTACAACGCGCTCGCCAAAGAGGCGACCGACTTCTTCATGGGCCAGGCCCAGGAGGACCGCGCGCGCTGGGAGACCGTTTTCAAGCCGCTGGAAGACCAGTTCGTCCAGGAGGCCAAGGACGTCGACTCGCCGGAGCGGCTCGCGCAAGCGGCTGCCACGGCGAAGGCCGACGTGGCGAGCGCATCGGCGGCGCAACGCGGCGCCTCCGAGCGGCAGATGGCGTCGATGGGCGTGTCGCCCGACTCCGGCCGCTTCGCCGGTGCCGATCGCGCGCTTGGGCTCGGCACCGCCTTGGGCTCGGTCGACGCGCAGAACCGCGCCCGCGACACGCTGCGTGACCGTGGTACCGCGATGCGCGGCGCGGCGATCGATCTCGGCCGCGGCCTGCCGGCTTCGGCGGCGAGCCTGGTCGGTGCCGGGCTCGGCGCTGCGGGGCAACCGCTGGCGCAGCACAACGCCGCGCAAGGGATCGTGCAGCCGGGCTTCGGTGCCGCCATCACCGGCGCGGCCGGAATGGGCAACACGCTCAACACGCTCTACAAGAGCCAGCTTGCGGGCTACGAAGTGCAGTCGAAGCTCGATGCTGCCAACGCCGCCGGCATCGGCAACTTCGCCGGCAAGGTGGCCGGCGCCGGCCTCACGTACTTCTCGACCAAGAAGGCCAAGACCAACCGCAAGCCGTCGGCCGAAGGCTCATCGCTCAAGGCGGTCGAGGCGATGCCGGTTGAGGAATTCAATTACAAGCCGGAGGCGGTCGCCATGGGGCTGGGCGACGCCGGGCCGCATGTCGGCCCGATGGCCGAAGACTTCGCCAAGACCACCGGCAAGGGCGACGGCACCACGATCAAGGTGCAGGACGCCATTGGTGTGGCGCTCGGCGCCGTGAAGGACTTGTCCGCCAAGGTTGATCGCATCGCGCAGGCGGTGGGCTTGTCCGGCGCGTCGCCAAAGCCGGCGATGGCCTGATTTCAGGAGATACCAGCATGTTGGGAATTGGGCTCGGCGGCTTCGCCTCCGGCTTCGAGAAGGGCATTGGGATCGGCGAGAAGCTGATCGAGGGGGAGAACAAGCGCGCGATCAGCAAGGGCGTCGATGAAGGCCGGGCCGACTTCGACAAGGCGGTGACGGAAGGCACCGCCAAGCCCGACGACGCAGACGCCATCCTGCGCTTCACCATGCCGAAGATCATGGGGCCGCTGCTCAAGTCCGGCGATCTCAAGACCGCGACGGCCGCATCCGAGTGGCTGCGCTCGGACACCACGCGCCAGGGCACCGACCTGTTCGGCAAGGGCATGATCGCCGCGCAGGCCGGCGACGTCGGCGGAGCGTTGCAGCATTTCGTGAATGCCGGCCGAGTCAAAGGCTACGGCGCCGACTACAAGATCGCCGACCCGCAGGAGCTTCCGGGCGGCGGCTGGCGCGTCGGCATTACCAACAACGCCGGCAAGACCTTCACGCGCGACTTCAAGACGCCCGACGACGTGCTGCAATTCGGCGCCAGCTATCTCAATCCGCAGGCCGCGTTCCAGCAGCGCCAGGCGCAGCGCGACGCCGAGGTGAAGGCCGAGCGCGACGTGACGACCGACACGCGCAAGTACACGGCGCGCAAGAACGTCGATCTTGAGCACGACAAGCGGCGTCAAGCGGCCGGGCTCGGCACGAGCCAGTCGCCGGCCGAGGTCAAGACCGCGGAATGGCTGATCCAGAAGGGCGTCGCCAAGAACCCGCAGGAGGCGTGGGACCTCGTGCGCAAGTCGAAAACCAGCCAGGAGAGCATCGCCGCGCAGATCATGGGCCGGGCGATGACGCCGTCGCAGGGCCGGCAGAACCTCGAGGAATACTACAAGCTCTTTCCCGACCAGCGGCCTCCTGGCATGCCGGCGGCGCCGGCGCAGCCACAGCAGGAGCCGAGCTTCATGGAGCGATGGTTCGGCGGATCCTCGGCGCCCGCGCAGCAGCGCCCCGACATGATGACGCCGGGCGACGGCGGCCGGCCGGTGCAAGCACAGATCCCGCAGCGTCCGCCGTCGGTGCCCGCCGGATCGGCCTACAGCCCGTCGCGGCGGCAATGGCGCACGCCTGACGGCAAGGTGCTCGACGCGCAAGGGCGGCCGGTCGCGCAATGAGCCTGATCGAGCGTCCCGACACCGACGACTGGATCGTGCCGGATGAGGCACCTGCGCGCCCGGATGCGCGCGCGAGTGCCGTTGATGCGGCCGCCGATGATTGGATCGTCCCCGCCGACGTGCCCGTGCCCGACCGCACGGTGTTCGATCAGCCGGAGCAGCGCGACCAGTTCGCAGTGCCGCGCGACGCGCAAGGGCGCGAACTCAAGCCGCGCGGTGCGGGCGAGATCATTGGCGGCGAGATCCGCCGCGTCGGGCGCAACGTCAGCGACTTCATTTCAGGCAACCTCAAGACGGTCGAGCCGGGCCCGGAAAAGCTCACCGCGCCGTTCGGCGTCGAGATTAGGGACGGCCTCTATCCGGGCGAAGCGGAGTTCTTCAAGAACAACCCGCACGTCGCCGGCATGGCCGCCGACGATGGCCGGGTCATCCTCAACCCCTTCAGCAATCAGTCATCCGCCGAGCGTCAGGCGGTGGTCGCCAACGAAGCCGCGCGCGTGCACATGCGTCGCAGCAGGGCGAGGCCGACGTTTGCGATCACGGACGAGCAGCGCGCCGCGTTCAAGGGGACGCCCTACGAGAACAACGACGAGGCACTGCGCGAGACCATTGCGGCGCGCATCTTCTCGGGCGATCCGTCCGCCGGCGCGGCGACGCCGGAGCAGAAGGCCTTCGTCGCGCGCAACCTCAAGCCGCGCACGGTCGAACCGTCGCGCGCGTCGCACGACGATAACGCCGTCGAGCGCGGCAACATCGATCTCTCCAAGCGCCCGCGCGTGCGCAACGCCGACGGCACGATCAGCACGCTGCGCTCGATGTCCTTCAACGAGGACGGGCTCGAGGTCCTCGTCCCAACCATCGCCGACGACGGTCGGCAGATGACGTCGGACGAGGCGATCGCGCACTATCGGCGCACGGGCAAGCACCTGAGCAAGTTCGCCAATCCGGAAGAGGCGACTATGTTCGCCGAAAGCCTCAGCCGCCGCCAGGGCGGGAGCGCCGACCGGCCTGAGCTGCCGGTGCCGGATCCTTCGGTGTTCGGATTGAAGGCTCAGGGCAAACGGCGCGCGCCTGCGTCGGCGCCCAACGCCGTGGCGCGCGGCTTCGTCTCCGGCTTGCTTGAGCAGAACCCGGAGATGGCCGCCGAGACGCTAGAAGGCTTCTCGCACCTCGCGCCGGATGATTTCCGCGAGACGCTGCAGTCTGCGTCGACGCAGATGCGCGACGTCAGCAAGCTGCGTCCGGAAGAGTATCAGCGCTATGCCGGATCGCTGTGGGACGCCGAGAGCTTCGACGAGGCGCTGACCTGGGCCGGCGAGACGCTCGGGCAGGGCGTCGCATCAAGTGTCCCGTCGGTAGTCATGGGCACCGGCGGC
>WHTP01000081.1 GCA_009377695.1 Hyphomicrobiales bacterium
AAGTTCGATCGCTCGCGCTACGAGATCGTGAACAGGCGCGACCGCCTTGAAGCCTGGGTCGCGCGCGCGCGCGACGTCGGCGTCGTCGCCATTAACGCGGAGACGGTGGGCGAAGACCCGATGCAGGCGACGATCTGCGGCATCGCGCTTGCGGTCGCACCGAACGAAGCCTGCTACGTGCCGCTCGCCCACCGCAAAGCCGGTAATGGAGATGGCGGCGGGCTGTTCGGCGCGGAGCGCGCTCCCGACCAGCTCAGCGAAGACGAGACCTTGGCGGCGCTCAAGCCACTGTTCGAAGACCCGGGCGTGCTCAAGGTGGGCCAGAACCTGAAATTCGAATGGCAGCTTTTCGCCGTACGCGGCATCGAGCTCACCTCGCACGAGGACACCATGCTGCTGTCCTATGTACTGGACGCCGGCCGCTACAGCCATGGCATGGAGGCACTGGCACCGCGCTACTTCAATCACAACGCCATCGAATACAACGACGTCATCGGATCAGGCAAAGCGAAGGTCGCGTTCGATTGCGTCGCCTTCGACAAGGCCGCGCCTTATGTGGCGGAGGATGCCGATCTCGCGCTGCGGCTCACGCAGGTGCTGCGGCCGCGCATCGTCGCCGAGCACATGACCAGCGTCTATGAAACGCTCGAGCGCCCGCTGCTGCCGGTGCTGGCGCGCATGGAGCGGCGTGGCATCTCGGTCGACCGGCAGGTGCTCTCGCGGCTGTCGGGCGAGTTCGCGCAGCGCGCCGCCGGCCTCGAAGCCGAGGTCCGCGAGCTCGCGGGCGATCCTTCGTTCAATCCCGGAAGCCCGAAGCAGCTCGGCGACATCCTGTTCGGCAAGATGGGGCTGCCGGGCGGGAGCAAGACCAAGACCGGCCAGTGGTCGACCGGAGCGCGCGTGCTCGACGAGCTCGCCGAGCTGGGCCACGTGCTGCCGCAGAAGATTCTCGAATGGCGGCAGGTCACCAAGCTGAAATCGACCTATACCGACGCGCTGCCCGGCTACATCAACCCGACCACCAAGCGTGTGCACACGAGCTACGCGCTGGCGGCAACGCCCACCGGCCGGCTCTCCTCCTCCGAACCGAACCTGCAGAACATCCCGATCCGCACCGAAGAAGGCCGCAAGATCAGGCGCGCCTTCATCGCCGCGCCGGCCCATAAGCTCGTCTCCGCCGATTATTCGCAGATCGAGCTGCGGCTGCTCGCGGAGATCGGCAATGTCGAGCCGTTGAGGAAGGCGTTCCGCGAGAACCTCGACATCCATGCGATGACGGCGTCCGAGATGTTCGGCGTGCCGGTCAAAGGCATGCCGGGCGAAATCCGCCGTCGCGCCAAGGCGATCAACTTCGGCATCATCTACGGCATCTCCGCGTTCGGGCTCGCAAACCAGCTCGGCATCGAGCGCGAGGAAGCCGGCGCCTATATCCGGAAATATTTCGAGCGTTTCCCCGGCATCCGCGACTACATGGACGAAACCAAGGCCTTCGCCAAGCAGCACGGCTATGTGACCACGCTGTTCGGCCGCAAGTGCCACTATCCCGAGATCAAGCATTCGAATGCGTCGATCCGCTCGTTCAACGAGCGCGCCGCCATCAATGCGAGGCTGCAGGGCTCGGCCGCCGACATCATCCGCCGCGCCATGATCCGGATGGATGCGGCGCTCGCGAAGAAGAAGCTCAATGCGCGCATGCTCCTTCAGGTGCATGACGAATTGGTATTCGAGGTGCCGGAGGACGAGGTCGACAAGACCTTGCCGGTGGTGAAGGCGGTGATGGAGGACGCACCGCATCCGGCGGTATCGTTGTCGGTGCCGCTGGCGGTCGAGGCGCGTGCGGCCGATAACTGGGACGAGGCGCATTGATCGGCCGCGCTGCGGTCGGACGCAGAATCCCGCCCAAGGGCGTGACTTTTGATATCACTCCTGTGCCATGCGCCAGATCCGCCTTTTGGTCACCGTCTCGATCGCGACGATTGTACCGACGGCCGCTCACGCCGCTCCGCTCGACGGCGCAGCGCTGGGGTGGCCGTGGGCCCTGCCCTTTGTCGGCATCCTCCTGACCATCGCTGCCGGGCCGGCGTTGTTTCCGCGGCTCTGGCACAATCACCATGGAAAGCTCGCGTTTGGCTGGGCCACGCTCGCGATCGTGCCGATTGCCGCGCTCTATGACGTCCCGACCGCCGTCGCTGCGTTCGTGCACGCGCTGCTGGCAGAATATCTCAGTTTCATCGTGATCCTGTTCACACTTTATGTCGTCGCCGGCGGCATCGTCGTGACCGGGAACGTGCGCGGGACGCCCTGGGTGAACACGGCAATCCTGGCCTTCGGCACTTTGATCGCCAGCATCGTCGGAACGACTGGCGCGGCCATGATCCTGATCCGGCCGCTGCTGCGCGCGAACGCCAACAGGCTGCACAACGCCCATGTGGTGGTGGTCTTCATCATCCTGGTCGCCAATATCGGTGGCGCGTTGAGCCCGCTCGGCGATCCGCCGCTGTTCGTCGGCTTCCTGCATGGTGTGGAGTTCTTCTGGACGGCGCAGCATCTGTGGCTGCAGACGGCGGCCATTGCCGCGACCGTCCTCGTTTTATTCGTCGTCGTCGACCTCTGGTTCCATCGCCAGGATATGAAGGTGACGCTGCTCGGCGAGTCGCCGCTGCCGCCCGCCCGGCTGCAGGTGCAAGGCAATGTCAATTTTCTGCTCCTCGGCGGTGTCATCGCCACGATCCTGATCGCGTCGCAATGGAAGCCGGGTATCGCTTTTGACGTCTATGGCACCACGGTCCAGCTTCAGGAGATTCTGCGCGATGGCACACTGGTCGCGATCGCGATCCTGTCGCTTGTGCTCACGCCCAACCAGCACCGCGACACCAATGGTTTCACCTGGGAGCCGATCAGCAAGGTCGCGATCTTGTTCGCGGGCATCTTCGCCTGCATCGTCCCGGTGCTGGCCATGCTGCAGGCGGGCAGGAACGGCGCGTTCGGCTGGCTGTCGATATTGATCGACGGCAGCGTGCTACCTAGTGAGGTCGCCTATTTCTGGCTCACCGGTTTGCTGTCGGCGCTGCTCGACAACGCGCCGACGTATCTCGTGTTCTTTGAGCTTGCCAGCGGCGACGCCCGCGCGTTGATGGGTCCGCTCGCGCCGACGCTCGCCGCGATCTCGATGGGGGCGGTTTACATGGGCGCGCTGACCTATATCGGCAACGCCCCCAATCTCATGATCTACGCCATCGCGGAGGAGCACGGCGTCAAGATGCCGAGCTTCGCCGTTTACACGTTTTGGGCAGCGCTGATCCTGCTGCCGGGGCTGCTGCTGATCACCTTCTTTTTCCTCGTGCCTTAGCGGCCTTGCGCCCCCGTCTGACGGCTCGCGTTTTCGCGCTCGCCTTGGACCTCTTGCGAGGCTCCTTGGCCGGCAGCACGGCGACCACCTCAACCTCAAGCAAGGCGCCCTCGCGCGCGAAGCTCAAGCCGCCGAGCGTCGTGCTGGCGGGAAGCGCGGCGGCGTTGAGATAGCCGGCGCGGACATCACGCAGAATCGGCAGATGCGCGACGTCCGAGAGGTAGCTGTTGACCTTCACGACGTCCTTGAAGCTTGCGCCGACCGCCGCCAGCGCTGCCTTCAGGTTCTCGAATACCCGCACCGCCTGAGCGCGGAAATCGCGGCTGACGAGTGCGCCATCGACGCCGGTCGCGAGCTGCCCAGAGATGTAGACGGTGCGCCTGGGACCAATGACCTCGACCACTTGTGTATAGGTCGGCGGTTTTGTCAGTGCGTCAGGATTGAGGAAGCGGATATTCGCAGCCACGGTACACCCTCCCTTGTGAGCGCTGGCAGTATGGCCGAACCCGCTGAGCCGGCGCTAGCCAACACATGCGCCAACTGCTCAGCGGCCGTTTACCTTTGCCGACTAGGATAACGCCAGCGATTGGGATCCGGGGGTCCAGGCGCAGTTTCGAACCGACATCCGACTGGCTGCGACGACCAGCGGAAGGCCGCAACTCTTTCGTCCCCCCGGCGTTGATCATCCAGCGCGGACCGGACGCCGTCGGCGTCTGATGCATGTGTGCAAAGGAGGCAGTCTTGACTGTCCGATCCGGAAGGGCCTTCGCAACACAGGTGTTCGGATTTCTAATTGCGGCGGTGACCGCAAGCGCGGTCATGGCGCCGACCACGCCTGCCGCCGCGCAGGGCTTGTTCGATTTTCTGCTCAGCGGCCTACGTCGCCTGGGTCCCCCGCCCTCCGCCAATGCCTACGCCGACCCACAGTCCGGTTACAACGGTCGCTCCGGTGGATCGGGCATCTCGGGCGCCTTCTGCGTGCGGCTGTGCGACGGACGCTACTTCCCGATCCAGCGTAGCAGCAGCGTCAATGCCGCCCAGATGTGCAATTCGTTCTGCCCGGCGAGCCAGACCAAGGTCTTCTCGGGTGGCGGTATCGGCCATGCGGTCGCCAGCGATGGCAGCCGCTATGCATCGCTCCGCAACGCCTTTGCTTATCGCGAGCGCGTCGTCGAGAACTGCACCTGCAACGGCCGCGACGCTTACGGCCTCGTGACGCCGAGCGTGGCCGACGATCCGACGCTGCGCAATGGCGACATCGTTGCGACCAATGGGGGCTTCGTCGCCTACAATGGCGGCAACCGTCGTACTGCCGAGTTCACGCCGATCCAGTCCTATCCCGGATTGCCGGCGGAATCGCGGGAACGCCTGGCGCAGACCCGGATCACGCCGACGAACGCCACGCCAATCTCGCCGGAGACGTTGCGCGACGGTGCCGACGCGATCCACGACGACCGCGACCGTCGCGTTCAGCTCGACAGATAGGTCGCGACCTCCTCGCCGATCGAGAGCGACGATGTCAGCCCAGGCGACTCGATGCCGAACAGCATCACGAGCCCAAGCACGCCGTGGTCCTTCGGCGCGTCGATGATGAAGTCCATCTGCGGCTCATGCTGCCCGCTGATCTTCGGACGGATGCCGGAATAATCCGGAACCAGTGAATTGTCCGGCAGCGCCGGCCAGTAGGTCCGCACGCTGGCATAGAAAACATCGCCGCGTCGCGGATCGACGTCGTAGTTCTCCTCGTCGATCCACTCGATGTCGGGCCCGAAGCGCATGCGACCGGCGAGATCAAGCGTGACATGCACGCCGAGCCCGCCGTGGAACGGCACCGGATAGATCAGGCGCTTGAATACCGGCCGGCCGGAGTAGCCGAAGTAGTTGCCCTTTGCGAACACAAGCTTGGGCACGCGCTCCTGCGGATAGCCCTCGGTCGCGCGCGCGAGTTTTTGTGCGCCGAGCCCGGCGGCATTGACCACCGCATCGACCACAATCCTCTCGCCAGCGCCGAAGTGCACTTCCCACCCGGCTGGTATCTTTACCAGCCGATCGATCCGCGTCTTGAGCGCGATGACCCCGCCGTAATCCTCGAAATCGCCACGGAGCGCGAGCATGTAGCGGTGGCTATCGATGATTCCGGTTTCCGGCGAGTTCATCGCAGCCACGCAGAACACCTCGGGCTCGAGCTTCCTGGCGTCGGCGGGCTCAATCAAGGTGACATTCTCGCAATCATTGGCCTGGGATTGCTTGAAGATATCTTCGAGCTTCTTGATCTCGGCATCCTTGGTCGCGACCACCAGCTTCCCGGTCTTCTTGTGCGGCACGCCGTGCGAGGCGCAGTAGCTGTAGAGCATCCGACGACTGCGCACGCAGTGGCGCGCTCGGAGCGAATTGGTTGTGTAGTAGAGCCCAGCATGGATCACTTCGCTGTTGCGCGCCGAGGTAATGGTGCCGATCGCGGATTCCGCCTCCGCGACGATCACCTCATGTCCGGCAAGCGCAACCGCTCGCGCGATCCCGAGCCCGACCACGCCCGCTCCAACGACAAGCACCTGCATCTGATGTTCCGAGATGAATGAATGTTGAAGTATCGGGCAACTTTGCGATTTGTCTGCGCCATTGCGTCGCGAGATCGCCGGCAACCTCTAGCAAGGGGCACCGGGGCTGCACAATTCGATTCTGAATTGGGGTGATCTGTGAACCGAACGCGCGGCCCTGCGTTGGAGCTACGGAGACGTGGGGCCAGTTAAACGATACCTGGAGTTCGTCATGGTCAAAGTTGGCTTCTATGCCGCGGGCTTCCGCATTGCGGCATTGTCGCTTGCGATTGCGCTTGCATTGACGACGGGGGTCGATGCGCAGGGTCGACGCGGCGGCGGTCACGGCGGTGGCGGTGTCGCCGCACCGCGAAGCGCGCCCGCACCGATGGCGCGGCCGGCGGCACCCAGGATGCGATCGGCGCCGATGGCCCGGCCGGCGGCACCCAGAATGCGGTCGGCGCCAATGGCTCGTCGTCCGGCTCCGGCGTTCCGGCGGGCTGCGCCCGCGGCACGGCAGATGGGGCGGCGACAGGCCATGCCACGCCGGTTCTCGCCGCGGCAAGTATCGCCCCGCCAAGTCAGGCCAGCGCAGCGCCAGCGCTTCCAGCGCCAACGTCTCGCGGTGCCGCGTGGCGGTGGCCGCAAGAGTGTGCTACGGCGCGGTGGCGCGAGTCCGCGTATCGGCGAGCAAGGAAAGTCCGGCAGGCGCGCGACTGCGCGGCCCGACATCCGGCGGCCCGACATCCGCAAGCGATCCGGCGCGCGGACCCGCGCTGCCGAGCGGCGCCAGCAGCTCATCGAGCAAAGGCAACAGCGCGCAACCGAACGGCGCGAGGCCATCGCGAAGCGCCGCGAGAACCTCAAGGGCGATCTCAACGGCCGCAATCTCAAGGGCCGGGATCTCAAGGGTAAGGGCCCTGACCGCGCGATCGGCGACCGTAACAGCAGGCGGGAGCAGGCCTTGGTCCGGCGCGGCAAGGGTGAACGGCAATTGATGCTGCGCAATCGTGCCCTTGCCGAGCGCTCGGCCCGCACGCCGGCCGCCCGCGCATTGGCGCGGGCCACCTTCGGCGGCCGCTACGCAAACCGCTTCCGTGACGGCGACCGCTGGCGCGACCGCCGCCACAGGCGTCACTGGCATCGTCACCACCACCATCACCACATTCATGTGATCGGATGGATCGGCCCGCTGTTCTGGCCGTATGCCTATGACGACTT
Source organism: Hyphomicrobiales bacterium (assembly GCA_009377695.1). Taxonomy (GTDB): domain Bacteria; phylum Pseudomonadota; class Alphaproteobacteria; order Rhizobiales; family Xanthobacteraceae; genus VAZQ01. Next base: position 7,108 of record WHTP01000081.1, read on the forward strand.
CGTCGACTACACGTTCTGGCCGTATGCCTATGATGCGTTCTGGCCGTATGCCTACGACGACGTGTACGAGGGCTTCTTCGGACCGTATGCGGTCGGCGGTCCCGTCTACTACGACGACTATGTCGTCGGCACGGGTAGCGCCGGGAGGTACGCGAGCAGTGGAGCGCGGCCGAGCGCGGGCACGGGTCGCAGGACAGCGGCACGCGCCCCCGCAGGGGCAACGGCGACCGCGCAGATTTGCACCGGCGAGACGTCGGGCCTGACCGACTGGCCGATCGAGCGGATTGCCGAGGTGGTCAATCCCGACGAAACGCAACGCGTCACGCTCGACGAGTTGCGCGATGCGGCCACACGTGCCGTTGAGCAGATGCGCGAGGCCTGTCCGGGCGACCTGCCGAGCACGCCGGCCGGCCGCATGGCGGCAATGCGGCAGCGGCTCGAAGCGATGCGGGAGGCTGTGCAGATCGTTCGGCCTGCACTCGACAAGTTCTACAACGCGTTGACCGACGAGCAGAAGGCGAGCTTCAACGCGCTTGAGCCGCAACCGACGGCGGCGGACGTGAAGGCGCGAAAGGCCGACATCTCCCAGGCTTGCAGCGCGAACATTGCAAAGACGAGCATGGCGCCGTCCGCGCGGATCGAGCGGGCGTTGCGGCCATCGGCGGAGCAGCACGCGCTGCTCGAAAACCTTAACGCCGCGACCGCCAAGGCGGCAGAGCTGCTTGCCGCAAACTGCCCGACCGAGGACACGCTGACACCGCCGGGACGGCTCGCCGCCATGGAAGGCCGCCTCGATGCGATGCTCAACGCGCTCGACCTGGTGCAGCCGGCGCTGACGCAATTCTACGATTCGCTCAGCGACGAGCAGAAGGCGCGGTTCAACCAGCTGGGAACCCGTCAGCAGGCGACCCGCTGATCAAACCGAACACGCAACGCAAAAGGGCGGCCGTGAGGCCGCCCTTTTTCATTTTGCGACGCGGGCGATGTCACTCCGCCGCGAGGCGCACCTCGGGAGCCGCGGCGCGCACGTCGGCGTCGACCTGCTTCTCGTATTTCACGAAGTTTTCCTGGAACATGCGCACGAGCTTGCGCGCGGTCTCGTCGAAGGCCGCTTTGTCCTTCCAGGTCTTCATCGGATAGAGCAGATGCGGCTCGATGCCCGGCACCGAGGTCGGCACCGAGAAGCCGAAATAGGGATCGGTGCGGTAGCTCGCGTTGCGCAGCGAGCCGTCGAGCGCGCCGGTCACCAGCGCACGGGTGACCTTGATCGGCATGCGCCGGCCGACGCCATAGACGCCGCCGGTCCAGCCCGAATTGACCAACCAGCAGTCAACGTTGTGCTTGGCGATCAATTCGCGAAGCAGGTTGCCGTATTCCGCTGGCGGACGCGGCAGGAACGGCGCCGCAAAGCAGGTGGAGAACTCCGGCTCGACGCCGACCAGACCCTTCTCGGTACCGGCGACCTTCGCGGTGTAGCCGGAGAGGAAGTGGTACATCGCCTGCGCCGGCGTCAGCTTGGCGATCGGCGGCATCACTCCGAACGCGTCGGCAGCGAGGAAGATGATGTTCTTCGGCTGCCGGGCGCGTCCAGTCGTCGAGGCGCGCGGCATAAACTCGATCGGATAAGCGGAGCGGGTGTTCTCGGTCTTGGAGTCATTGTCGAAGTCGCAGACGCGGGTCTCCGGATCGAACACCACGTTTTCAAGAACCGCGCCGAAGCGATTGGTCGCGGCGTAGATTTCCGGCTCGGCCTCTTGCGAGAGCTTGATGCACTTGGCGTAGCAGCCGCCCTCGAAGTTGAACACGCCATCCGGACCCCAACCGTGCTCGTCGTCACCGATCAGGATGCGGTTGGGATCGGCGGAGAGCGTGGTCTTACCGGTGCCCGAAAGCCCGAAGAACAGCGCGACGTCGCCGTCCTTGCCGACATTGGCGGAGCAGTGCATCGGCATCACGCCCTGCGCCGGCAGGTAGAAGTTGAGCGCCGTGAACACCGATTTCTTCATCTCGCCCGCGTAGGACGAGCCGCAGATCAGCACGATCTTGCGGGTGAAATCGATCGCCACCATCGTGTCGGAGCCCTCGCGGCCACCGTGACGCTTGGCGTCCGGCCGGAACGACGGCAGGTCGACGATCGTCATCTCGGGCGCGAAGGAGCCAAGCTCGGAACGATCCGGACGGATCAGGAGCTGGCGGATGAACAACGAGTGCCAGGCAAGTTCGGTGAAGACGCGCACCTTGATGCGATAGTCCGGATCGGCGCCACCGTGGAGGTCCTGCGCGAACAGCTTTTTGCCGCGCACATGAGCACGGAAATCCTGGAGGAGATTCTCGAACTGCTGCGGGGTCTGCTTGCGATTGCCATCCCACCAGACAACGTTCTCGGTGGTCGCATCGACGACGGTATGCTTGTCCTTGGGCGAGCGGCCAGTGTGATGTCCGGTCTCGGCGCAGAACGGCCCGCCTTGCACGATGTGACCTTCACGCGCCGCGACGGCATGTTCGTAGAGCACAGGCGCATCGTGATTCCAGTGGACCTCGGCCAAGTCCTTGAAGCCGAATTTATCAGCGCCGTATGCGCCGTTCCTCAGACCGGTTTCTTTCACGACAAAGACCTCCAGATACGCGGATTCCGGCAGTCGCCGGAATCCCTCTTAACGCCACTTCTATGGTCCTGCTGGCCCAGTATAGCGCCCACCCGCACGGCTCGGCGAGCTATAGTGCGGATAATGCCGCCTGCCAAGTCAGTATGAATGTGTAGGATTGATCCCAGCATTGCGTCGATAAGCAGCTACCTTCGCAATCCGGCATATTGCCCGCAATAGTGCGTTCATTAGCTCTGCAAAGACGTTTGCTACGCAACATTTGCTGCACAGCACACTTGCTTCAGAGCAGACTGTTTCCAGAACAGCCTCGCTTCAGAACAGCCTCGCTTGAGAACAGACTGCTTCCAGAACAGACTTGCTTCCAGAACGGACTTGGCGCCAATCGCGAGGATTCCGATGGACTACAGGCCACTGCGTCGCGTTGCGATCGAGGACCGGAAGCGGGTTGTCGCAGGCCTCAAGACATTGCGTGCTGGCCTCGCCACCCACATTCCGGCGAAGGGCCCGGGTCGGCTCCTGCTGGCAACCTGGAACATCCGGGAATTCGGCGGCACGAAATACGGCGGCCGGCTGGAGGACGCCCGCTTCTTCATTGCCGAATGCCTCAGCCACTTCGATCTTGTTGCGGTGCAAGAAGTCCGGCGCGACCTCAATGCCTTGCGTAGCGTCATGCGGTTGCTCGGGCCGCAATGGGACGTCATCTTCACCGATGTCAGCTATGCGCAAGGCGGTAATTCCGAGCGCCTGGCGTTCCTGTTCGACAAGAACCAGGTGATTTTCACCGGCCTCGCGGGCGAACTCGTGCTGCCGCCCGAAGCATCGAAGACGGTCGCACAGGTCGCACGCACCCCGTTCGTCTGTGGCTTTCAGGCCGGATGGGCGAAGTTCAATCTGTGCACCGTGCACATTTACTACGGAGAAGGCGACGAAAATCCACGGCGTATCGGCGAGATTCGGGATACCGCTGCGCTGCTCGCCAAGAAGGCCAAGGATTACATCAACACCGAAAAGCGCATCGCCTACGCCCCGGAGAATCTCCTGGTGCTGGGCGATTTCAACATCGCGAAGCACAGCCACAAGACCTTCGAAGCGTTGACCGAAAACGGCTTCATCATTCCGGACGCGCTGCAGAGGCTGCCCGGCTCAAACGTCGCGAAGGACAAGTTCTACGACCAGATCGCGTTCTACAAGACCACCGAAGGCATCATCTGCCGCAAGGCCGATGTCTTCGATTTTTATGAGTACGTGTTCAATGACGAAGCCATCTACGCATCAGAGCTCAAGGCGTCCGCGGCCCGTAGCTTCAAGGATTGGCGGACTTACCAGATGTCCGACCACCTCATCATGTGGGCGGAGTTCGACGTCGACAAGACCGATATCTACCTCGAGGAGGTGGCGAACGTGACGAGCGAGACGCTCCGTCAGCCACGGACGGCGCGCGCGAAGAAAACGTCCAAACGCGCGAAGGCGGCGCCAGCGAAAAGAGCGAAAACCTCCGCGAAGAAGAAAACGCCCAACCGCTAAGACTGCACGTGCAATTCGATGCTACGCCGCCCGCGCTTGATCTGCGAGCTGCTTGAGCACTTGCCGGAGCACGCCTGGCGTACGGATGCGCTGTGGGAACGGCAGCCGTAGCGCGGTACGATCGAGCTGCAGCTCCAGCCCCTCTGGATCGCAGCCGACGCACCGCCAGGCGCCGTCGGCGGCCCCGAGAAGCTTGGTCGCATAGAGCCGACAGGTGTCGGCATGATCGGCATTCATGTGCGCGACGATTTCCGGCTCGGCCGCGGTCAACTCGCCAGCATCCTCGACCGGCGTGAGGATGTCGGCGGGCTTGAGGTCGACGATGCGCCCGAAGCCCGCGACCAGGTGCGCGCCGGCGAGCGCGAGCCAGTAGAACGCGAAGTCCGCGAAACCGGCGAACATCTCGGCTTCGGGCTGCCGATCGAGATAGCGCCGGCGGACGTCGGCATCGTCCGTCGCGACCACCGTTCCCATCAGCATCACGCGCGCACCCTGCAACGGATCGCCGGCCTTGCGCTCGTCGATCATGAGCGACACCCGCGGGTCGTTAAGGACGTTTTTGGTGTGCACCGCGAGCCGGGAGATCAGCAGCAGCGGCGCCCCATCGGCGGCGGTCGCGACATTAACCAAGGAGCAGTAGGGATCACCGGTGCCCGGCATCAATGTTGCCAACGCTGCGCCGCGACCCTCGCGCAGTAGCTTTTTAGCTGCAGCCCTGGGGTCGAAATCGGGTGTCGGGTTCATATATGAATCCTGCACGGCGGAAACTTTGCCGCTTCGCAACATTCCGTGACGAGGGCATTCTGGCCTTGCACCACTGCGTGGGGTATGGTCAGTCGCCTCGACGAATCACGGCTTTGTCGAGAATTAGTCACATTTCGGCCCAGCTTTGCGGGCTGCCTCATTTGGGGGTGACAGCTACTGAACAGGGGCTCATGCCTACAATCGCTCTTGTCGACGACGACCGCAACATCCTGACGTCGGTATCCATCGCGCTTGAAGCCGAGGGCTACCGCATCATGACCTATACGGATGGAGCGTCGGCGTTAGACGGTTTCAAGACCTCGCCGCCGGATCTCGCGATCCTCGACATCAAGATGCCCCGCATGGATGGCATGGAGACGCTTCGCCGTCTCCGGCAGAAATCCGACATGCCTGTCATTTTCCTCACGTCCAAGGACGAGGAGATCGACGAATTGTTCGGCCTCAAGATGGGCGCCGACGATTTCATCCGTAAACCGTTCTCGCAGCGCCTCCTGGTCGAGCGCGTGAAGGCGGTGTTGCGGCGGACGACGCCAAAGGACGGCGTCACCCCGAAGGAAGTCGACGCACGTGCGCTGGAGCGCGGCCACCTGCGCATGGATCCGGAGCGCCACACCTGCACCTGGAAGAACGATCCGGTGACGCTCACGGTCACGGAGTTCCTGATCCTGCAGGCGCTGGCGACCCGGCCCGGCGTCGTGAAGAGCCGCAACGCGTTGATGGACGCCGCCTACGACGATCAGGTCTATGTCGACGACCGCACCATCGACAGCCACATCAAGCGGCTGCGCAAGAAGTTCAAGGTCGCGGACAACGAGTTCGACATGATCGAGACGCTGTACGGCGTCGGCTATCGTTTCAAGGAGATGTGAGGCGTCGTCGCCTACCGGCGTGCCGCGCTATACCGCGGAACGCCGTGAATATTCTGCGGTCCGGCGGGCCCAGCCAACCAAGTGATGCTGCTGGCCGAAGCCGCAAGGGGGCACGCAACCCGGCAGATTGATCGTGCTCAACAGAACGCCCGAAACATTACGGACAGCGATCGCGGCGTCGGCGCCTGACGACGACCTGCCGCACGAAGACAAGCTCCCACGGAGCGGCTTCGTGCGAAGGGCGTGGCAGTTCTTCACGCATCTGAGCATGTCCAGCCTGACGCGGCGGATCATCTTCCTCAACGTCGCCGGTCTGGTCGTCATGGTGATCGGCATCCTCTACCTGTCGCAATTCCGCGCCGGGCTGATCGACGCGCGCATCCAGAGCCTGATGATCCAAGGCGAGATCATCGCGAACGCCGTCGCCGCCTCCGGCACCACCGATCCCGACGGCGCCACGATCGATCCGCAGCGGCTGCTCGAATTGCAGCTTGGCGAGACCTACGATCCGTCCGAGGCCGGCGCATCGGGCCTTGACTTCCCGATCCATCCGGTGCGCGTCGCGCGCATCCTGCAGGGCCTGGTGTCTCCGACCAACACGCGCGCGCGCATCTACGAGCGCGACGGCACGTTCATTCTTGACAGTCTCGCGCTCTACGACGTGCTGCGTTTCGACCTGCCGCCACCGGAGTCGTCGCAGCCGAACTATATCGAGCGGCGGCTCATGGCACTGCGCCGCTGGCTGACGCGCGGCGACCTGCCGACCTACCGCGAGCTAGGGCAGGCGAACGGCAAGGCCTATGAGGAAGTCGCGATCGCGCTGACCGGCATCAAATCAAGCATGGTGCGCATCAACGAGCGCGCCGAGGTCATCGTTTCAGTCGCCGTCCCGATTACGCGCTTCCGGGTCGTCCGTGGCGCGCTCATGCTCTCGACCCAGGGCGCCGAAATCGACGACATGGTCACAGCCGAGCGGCTCGCGGTGCTTCGGGTCTTCCTGGTGGCGGCGGCGGTGATGATTGTGCTCTCGTTCCTGCTCGCCGGCACCATCGCGGGCCCGATGCGACGGCTTGCGGAATCCGCCGAGATCGTGCGCCGGCGCATCAAGTCGCGCGTGGAGATCCCGGACTTCACGCAGAGGCGGGACGAGATCGGGCATCTGTCAGGCTCACTGCGTGACATGACCAATGCGCTCTATAGCCGTATCGAGGCGATCGAGAGTTTTGCCGCCGACGTCGCGCACGAGTTGAAGAATCCGCTCACGTCACTGCGGTCGGCTGTCGAGACGATGCCGCTTGCGAAGACCGACGAGAGCCGCGGCCGTCTGCTCGCGGTCATCCAGCACGACGTGAAACGCCTCGACCGGCTGATCTCGGATATTTCCGATGCCAGCCGGCTCGAAGCCGAAATGCAGCGCCAGGAGGCGAGCCCGGTCGACCTGATCAAGCTGCTCACCGCCGTGACCAGCGTCGCCAACGAGGTGCCACGCGACGACGGCGTGAAGGTCACCCTCAACTTCGAGGGCGGCAACGCGCAGTCCTTCATCGTACCCGGCCACGACTCCCGGCTTGGCCAGGTGATCACCAACCTGATCGATAACGCCCGCTCGTTCTCGCCGCATGGCGGCACCGTGCGGCTCACCTGCCGCCGATTGAAGAACGAGGTCGAGATCCTGGTCGACGATGACGGCCCCGGCGTTGCACCCGACGCACTCGAGAAAATCTTCGAGCGCTTCTATACTGACCGGCCGGAGCAGGGATTCGGCCAGAATTCGGGGCTTGGCCTGTCCATCTCCAAGCAGATCATCGAAGCGCATGCCGGCCGCATGTGGGCCGAAAACCGCATGAGCGTCGGCACTCCCGACGAGCCGTCCACCGTCCTGGGCGCACGCTTCATCGTGCGCCTGCCGGCAACCTAGTTCAGGACACCAGCAACTTATTGATTCTGGTGTGGCTTTGGTTCAGAGGTCGGCATGTTGGGTTCGCCACAAGAATGATGCGGACTTCTGAACCGCCACACTCGAGGGAGGCCGCGACGACGACAGCGCATGCCTCGGCGGTCCTGATCGGCAGCCGCGCCGCGCTGATCCGCGGGCCTTCCGGCAGCGGCAAATCGCGTCTGGCAATGGCGCTGATCGACGCCGCCGCCTCCGGGCTCATCCGGTTTGCTCGCCTGGTCGCGGACGACCGCGTCGAGCTCGTTGCCAGTCAGGGGCGATTGCTCCTGCGTCCGCCTCCTGCGCTGGCGGGTTTGATCGAAATTCGCGGCGTCGGTGTCAGACGCGTCGCTTTCGAGCCCGTCGCGGTCGCCGGACTGGTCGTCGACCTCGAAGCGGCTGATGCCGAGCGAATTCCGGCGTCATCCGCCCAGGTTACCGACATCAGCGGCATCCCCCTGCCCCGCCTTCCAGCCGCGGCAGGCGCCGAAGCTTTTGCGGCGGTGCTTGCAATGCTCCGGTCCGAGGCCTTATAGACGCGCGCTTTTTCGCGATGCAACACCGTCGAAAAATGCATAGGCAAGGCCTTGCGCGAGGACTCCGGATGGTCAAGATGGTGGCGCTTTCGTGCGGTGCACCCTTCGCGCCCGCGAGGAGTTCTCGATGATCGGTCTCGTTCTGGTTACGCATGGGCGGCTCGCCGTCGAGTTTCGCTCCGCACTGGAACATGTGGTCGGCCCGCAGACGCAGATCGAGGCGGTGACTATCGGCCCCGACGATGATGTGGAGCAGCGACGCAAGGACATCATCGAAGCGGTGAAGCGCGTTGATACCGGCGAAGGCGTTGCGATCCTCACCGACATGTTCGGCGGCACGCCGTCCAATCTCGCGATTTCGGTGATGAGCCGCCCCAAAGTCGAAGTGCTCGCCGGCATTAACCTTCCGATGCTGGTCAAGCTCGCGAAGGTCCGCGACGAATACCCGCTGTCGGACGCGGTTGCCGCGGCACAGGATGCCGGCCGCAAATACGTCACGATCGCCAGCCGCGTGCTTGCCGGAAAATGACCGAACCGGCCGGTGCCCATGGCGACAGCGCATCGAAGCCCGACGGCGGGAAGCCGATCGTTCGCGTGCTCGATATCTGCAACAAGAAGGGCCTGCACGCGCGGGCGTCCGCGAAGTTCGCGCAAATGGTTGATCAGTTCGATGCCGTGGTGAAAGTCACCCGCGGGACGGAGACCGTGGGCGGCAATTCGATCATGGGATTGATGATGCTCGCCGCCGGGCGTGGCACATCGATCACCGTGGAAGCGAGCGGCCCACAGGCCGCCGACGTGATCGAAGCGCTGACGAAGCTCGTCAGTGGGCGATTCACTGAAGACGAGTAGCCACGGCTCCGATTCCGCTCATCGCCACACACAGGGACCCAGGAATTAAGGACAAGATTTTGGATTCCCGCTTTCGCGAAAATGAAGTGGAAGGATGCAGTCATTTAGACTTTCTACGCAGCCTGCTGCCCCAACCATTTCGCGGCGCTCCGCAAATCGGCAACGAACTGGCGATACTCGTGCGCCTTGTCGTCCTTGTCCTGGATCCGCAGCAGATATGACGGATGAATGGTGACGAAGGCCGGCGTGCCATCCGCCAGCCGTTGCTCCTGCGCCCGTAACTTGGTGATCGTGACCGCGCGCCCGAACAGGCTACGCGCGGCGCTCGCGCCGAGCGCGACGATCGCCGCCGGCCGGACGATCGTGCGTTCGTGGTCGAGCCACCATTTGCAACGGTCGATCTCGTAGGCATTGGGCCGCTTGTGCAGGCGGCGCTTCCCGCGCTGCTCGAATTTGAAGTGCTTGACCGCATTGGTGACGAAGACGGTGTCGCGAGGGATGTCCGCGTCATCCAATGCCCGATCGAGCATGGCGCCCGCCGGCCCGACAAAAGGCTTGCCGGCGAGGTCTTCCTTGTCGCCGGGCTTTTCGCCGACCAGCATCAAACGCGCGCTGGTGCGCCCCTCGCCAGGTACGGCCTGGGTCGCATCCTTATAGAGTGGGCAGCGCGTGCACTCGGCCTCCGCCTTCGCAAGTTCTGCGAGGGTCCGGATCGGGCTGCCGGCCACGTCGTCGTCCGGCGGAACCTTTGGGGCTCTGGCCATCGCCAGGACAACGCATCGCCCTGCCCTGCGGTCCCCATGGAAGCCACATAAAGAAATCTTTATATCTTTATTGTCGGGCGGAGCGTGGCCTGCTATAGGCACCGCGCGTAGACAATATGCAGCGCCCGTCGACCGTACGGGGCCCTGCGTCGTCAATAAACAGCCCCGCAGAGATCAAGGAGCGTCATGACCGCGTCCGCCAAAGCCAAAATCACCCCCGCTACCGACTATGTCGTCAAGGACATCGGCCTCGCCGACTGGGGACGTAAGGAAATCAGCATCGCTGAAACTGAGATGCCAGGCCTCATGGCAACGCGTGAAGAATACGGGCCGAAACACGCGCTCAAGGGCGCCCGCATCGCTGGCTCGCTGCATATGACCATCCAGACCGCGGTGCTGATCGAGACGCTGAAAGCGCTTGGCGCCGACGTGCGTTGGGCGTCGTGCAACATCTATTCGACCCAAGACCACGCGGCCGCCGCGATCGCCGCGGCCGGCACGCCGGTGTTCGCGGTCAAGGGCGAGAGCCTGGAAGAGTACTGGGACTACACCCACCGCATCTTCGAGTGGTCTGACGGCGGCACGCCCAACATGATCCTCGACGACGGCGGCGACGCCACACTCCTGATCCATCTTGGAGTGCGCGCGGAGAAAGGCGACACCAAATTCCTCGACAGCGCGACCAATGAGGAGGAGGAAGTGCTGTTCGCTGCGATCAAAAAGCGGCTGAAGGAAAAGCCGGGCTGGTATAGCGAGTGCGCCAAGAACATCCGCGGCGTCACCGAAGAGACGACCACCGGCGTGCACCGCCTCTACGAGATGCAGAAGAAGGGCACGCTGCTGTGGCCGGCGATCAACGTCAACGACAGCGTCACCAAGTCGAAATTCGATAACCTCTACGGCTGCCGTGAATCGCTGGTGGACGGCATCCGCCGCGGCACCGACGTGATGATGGCCGGCAAGGTCGCGATGGTCGCGGGCTTCGGCGACGTCGGCAAAGGCTCGGCGGCGTCGCTGCGCCAGGCCGGCTGTCGCGTGATGGTGTCGGAGATCGATCCGATCTGCGCGTTGCAGGCGGCGATGGAAGGCTACGAAGTCGTCACCATGGAAGATGCTGCCCCGCGCGCCGACATCTTCTGCACCGCGACCGGCAATGTCGACGTCATCACCATCGAGCACATGCGCAAGATGAAGGACCGCGCCATCGTCTGCAACATCGGTCACTTCGATTCCGAGATTCAGGTCAACGCGCTACGCAATCTGAAATGGAACAACATCAAGCCGCAGGTCGACGAGATCGAATTTCCGGACGGCAAGCGCATCATCCTGCTGTCGGAGGGGCGGCTGGTGAACCTCGGCAACGCCATGGGCCATCCGAGCTTCGTGATGTCGTCCTCCTTCACCAACCAGACGCTGGCGCAGATCGAGCTCTGGACCAATCTGGGGAAGTACAAGAAGGAGGTCTACACGCTGCCCAAACACCTTGATGAAAAGGTCGCCCGGCTGCACCTCGCCAAGATCGGCGCCAAGCTCACCAAGATGTCGGACAAGCAGGCGAGCTACATCGGCATCCCGGCCGAGGGCCCGTTCAAATCGGACCAGTACCGGTATTGAGCACAGCGGCCGTCAACCCACGACAGATCTCCTGGGGCCGGGCACGTGGTGTCCGGCCCTTTGTCTGATAAAAATCTTCAGAACGGCGGCGCGCGCTTCACCAATGTCGAGCAGCAATACGCTCGCGATTTGCTCATGCAGAATGAACGGATTCGCCGGCTGATCGAGCCGCTGCAAGGCCGCGAATCATTCAACGCGATTCATCGGAGCGGCGGTCACGATGTGGGCAGGCTTCGACATGAAGCTGCACAACATCATGGAGAACACGCCGTTTTTCCCGGAGATCAAATGATCGGCATTGTCCCTGCTGGCGCGTTTCGACTGACCGATTCGCCTTACTGATTAGGCCGACCGCGGCATGTCACGCGGTCGGTATCGGGCCGTTCGCGTGCATATTTCAGACGCAATAGCCCGTTACCTGTCAGTGCTTGCCCTCCCCGCCAGGAATGCTAAATGCTTGTTGGGGACCGGGTACAGGATGCGCCATGTGCCGATGGATCGCCTATCGCGGGGAGACCATCCCGCTCGAACAATACGTTACCGCGCCCGCTCATTCCCTCGTCGTCCAAAGCGTCAAGGCGCTGGAATCGACCGCCTCCCTCAACGGTGACGGCTTCGGGCTCGGCTGGTACGGCGAGCATCCGGAACCCGGCCTCTACCGCGAAGTGCGCCCGGCCTGGTCGGACGAGAACCTCCGTTACCTCTGCCGTCACATCCGCTCGCACCTCTATTTCGCCCACGTGCGCGCCTCGACCGGCACGCCGGTTACGCGCCCCAACTGCCATCCATTCGCGTGCGGCCGCTGGATGTTCATGCACAACGGGCTGATCGGAAACTGGCCGCGCATGCGGCGGCAGGTCGAGGGTCTGATTCCGGACGAATATTACGGCTCGCGCATCGGCACGACCGACTCGGAGGCGGTGTTCCTTGCCATCCTTGGCGCCGGCGGCGATAAGGACCCGGTCGGCGCTACCACCAAGGTGATGTCGGAATTGACCGAGATGGTCAGCGCGAACGGCAAGAAGGAAACGCTGCGCTTCACCGCCGCCATCGCCAATGGCCGCGACCTCTACGCGTTCCGCTATGCCGCCAACGACACGGCGAACACGCTGTATTATCGCGCGTCCGCCGGGAACGTTGTCATCGTGTCGGAGCCGCTCGATTCCGAGCACGCACGCTGGCAGCCAGTGCCTGACGGCTACATGCTGGTCGCGCGCGACGGTGAGCCGGTGTCGCTCGAACCGTTCCTCGGCGAGCAGCGTGTCGCAGCCGAGTGAATTGACAATCCGACATCGCTCGCGTTTCGATGCCATGGACTAGACCCAGCTCGATCGGATCAGGGTCTAACATCTTGCCTGAGCATGATCCCTCGGGTCGAGCCCGAGGGTATGCCTTTCCGAAAACCAGTTCCCACCCGGAATCAAGCCCGGGGCGGGCTTTTTTCGGGATCATCTTCAAAGACCATGGAGGAAACGATCGTGGCGCGCAGTTTATTGACGTTCGGTGCCGGACTCTTGCTCGCAGGTTTGGCGGGCCTGCCGGTGCAGGCGCAGTCGGTGGCCGATTTCTATCGCGGCAAGACAATCAACCTCCTGATCGGTGTCGGCGTCGGAGGCGAATACGACCTGCAGGCGCGGCTGGTGGCGCGCCACATCGGCAAGCACATCCCGGGCAATCCGAAGGTCGTCCCGCAGAACATGGTCGGTGCCGGCGGCATCAACATGGCCAATCACCTCTACAACACGGTGGCGCGCGACGGCACGTTCATCGGCATGATGGGAAACAACTTCCCAGCCACCCAGGCGGTCGGCGGCAAGAGCGTGAAATTCGACACCGGAAAAATGCAATGGCTAGGGAGCATCGCGCCGGTGGTCGAGACCATGGCGGTATGGCACACCACGGGTGTCAAGTCGGTCGACGACCTGCGCAAGCGCGAGACGGTTGCCGGCGCATCGGGCCGCGGCGCGATCACATATTTTTATCCGACGATGATGAACGCGTTCCTTGGAACGAAATTCAAGGTCGTGACCGGCTACCCAGGCGGCAACCAGATCAACCTTGCGATGGAGCGCGGCGAAGTGGAGGCGCGCAACAACACCTGGTCGAGTTGGAAGGCGACGCGGCCGCAATGGGTCAAGGACAAGCTCATTCACGTCGTCGCGCAGGCCGGGCCCCGCGCGTCCGATCTCGACGCGCCGTCGGTCGAGGCGCTTGCGCGCACGCCCGACGACCGGCTGACCATCGAGCTGATCGTGTCAGGCACCCAGCTTGGCCGTCCAATCGCGACCACGCCCGACGTCCCGGCGGATCGCCTCGCCGCCTTGCGCGACGCTTTTCGCGCTACGATGAAAGACCCCGAATTCCTCAAGGACGCGGCGCAGCTAAACTTCGAGGTCAATCCGGTCTACGGCGAGCCGATGCAGAAGATCGTCGAAAAGGTCCTCAGCACGCCGAAGCCCCTCGCGATGCGCGCCAAGGAATTCCTTGAGTGAGATCTGACTGCACTGATGTCGCGTCGGGCGCTAACGGCAATGAGTGACGCGACGGCACGTTCCATTTGTGTAGAATCTATCGACTGTCATCGCTGGGCTTGACCCAGCGATCCATTTTCTTGCGAAATGAGGTGGATGCGCGGGCCCGCGCCTGACGCAGAGAAAGCGGCTCAGCGCAACGGGAGGAACAACCATGACAAAATCAGCAAGCCTGCTGGCGGCGCTCCTCGCCTGCGCCGTGAGCGGCGCTGCGATTGAAACGGCATCGGCGCAGCAGTCCTTTCCGAGCCGTTCGATCACGCTGGTCGTGCCGTTTCCTGCGGGCGGCGGCAACGATGCGCTGGCGCGCTTGATCGCCGAGCGAATGAGCAAAACGCTCGGCCAGCAGGTGGTGGTGGAGAACCGCGGCGGCGCTGGCGGTACGGTCGCGACCCGCGCGATCGTCAAGAGCCCGCCTGACGGTCACACGATCCTGCTGTCCTATACGGGGACGTTTGCCATCAACCCCACGCTCTACCCCAATGCCGGCTACGATCCGCGCAAGGACTTCGTCGCGATCGGCTCGATCGGCACCTTGACCAGCGTGCTGGTGTCGCATCCGTCGCTGCCCGTAAAATCGACGGGCGAGCTGATCGCCTATGCCCAGGCCAACCCGGGCAAGATCAATTACGGCTTCGTGCCCGGGACCGTGGGCCACATCTCGACCGAGATGTTCGCGCGCGCGACCAAGATCAAGCTCACCAACATCCCCTACAAGGGCAATGGCAATGCCATCACCGATCTAATGGGTGGCCATGTCTCGATGATGTTCATCTCAATCCTGCCGGTGATCGGACAGATCCAGGCCGGTACGCTCAATGCGTTGGCGGTTACTAGTCCTGCGCGCTCGTCGCTGATCCCGAATGTGCCGACGATCGCGGAATCGGGCGTGCCGGGATTCTCAGCCGTCATCACCTACGGGCTCGCGGCGCCTGCCGGGACGCCGCGCGCGATCATTGAACGGCTGAACAAGGAGCTGCAGGTCGCGCTTGCGGATGAGACGCTGCGCAAGCGGCTCGATGCGGAAGGCGGTCAGGTGCTCCCGGGCACGCCGGAAGACTACGCCGCCACGATCGATGCCGAAGCGAAGAAGTGGGGCGCCTTGGTCAAGAGCCTCAGCCTCAAGATGGACTGAGCGCGCGAGTGCCGGGCATGACAGCGAGCATGGGGAGACGTCACATGGCATTGATGCGAGTATCGGCGGCGCTGGGCGTCGCCCTGATCGCTAGCTCAGCAGCACCGTGCGCGGCGCAGCCCGAACCGGTCGCGGATTTCTATCGCGGCAAGACCGTCGCCATGCTGATCGGCGTCGGTGTTGGCGGCGAGTACGACCTGCAGGCACGGCTGGTGGCGAAATATATCGGCCGCCACATCCCCGGCCACCCGAACATCGTGCCGCAAAACATGACCGGCGCCAGCGGCCTGAAGATGCTGAACTTCCTGTACAATCAGGCCCCGCGCGACGGCACCGCGATTGGCATGATCCAGAACGGCTTCCCGGCCGCGCAAGCAATCGGACGGCCCGGCATCCAGTTCGACAGCAACCAGCTCCGCTGGCTGGGGACGATCGCGCCGGTGGTCGAGACGCTCGCGCTTTGGCACACCGCCGGTGTCCGGACGATCGACGAAGCCCGCAAGAAAGAGCTCGTCATCGGCGCCACCGCGCGCGGCGGCATCACCTTCACCTATCCCGCGCTGATGAATGAATTGCTTGGCACCAAGTTCAAGATTGTCACCGGCTATACCGGCGGCAACGAGATCAACATCGCGATGGAGCGTGGCGAGGTTCAGGGACGCAACAATTCCTGGTCGAGCTGGAAAGTGACTAAGCAGCCATGGCTCAAAGAGAAGAAGCTCTTCGTGATTGCGCAGGCCGGCGCGAAGGCGAACGATCTCGATGCGCCGATGATTGAACAACTCGTCAGAAACGACGCCGATCGGCAACTCGTTGATCTCATCATGTCGGGCGCGGCGCTCGGCCGTCCGATGACGACGACGCCCGGCGTTCCGGAGGCGCGCCTCGCGGCGTTGCGTGCGGCATTCCTTGCAACGATGCGCGACCCCGATTTCGTCGCGGAGGCGGCCAAGCTTAATATCGAGACCGATTCTGTGAGCGGCGAAGCCATGCAGAAGATCGTCGCCAATGTGCTGACGACGCCGAAAGCGGTCACCGATCGCGCAAAAGCCGCTGCTGGAATAAAGTTCCCTCGACTCGACCAATTTCAACCCGTCATCCTGAGGCGCGAGCGAAGCGAGCCTCGAAGGATGCACGGCCGAGTTTGCGCAACATCTGGGCCGTCGCCCTTCGAGGCCCTCGCCATAGCGCGTCGAAGACGCGCGTAAACGCGCTGATGGCTCGGGCACCTCAGGGTGACGGATCAACGATGAGGCGTGGATACTTCAGCCTGAAACAACGGCTACGACTCGAAATCGCGCATGATCAGGCGCGCGCCGCGCTCGTAAGTGATGTAGGCCCACAGCCACTGCAAGCTCACGCGCAGCCGGTTGTCGAACCCGACCAAGAGATAGACGTGGATGATCGCCCACATCAGCCACGCGAGGCGGCCCTTGAGCTGCATCCAGCCGAAATCGAACACCGCCGCGTGGCGACCGATGATGGCGGTGTTGCCACGGTTGTGGAATTTGAACGGGGGCATCGCCTTCCCGTCCTTGAGATTGTCCGCGAGCGCGCGACCGAGATAGTACCCCTGCTGAGCCGCGACCTGCGCCAGCACCGGCAGAGGCGTGCCATTCTCGTCCGGCGTGCTCGCCATATCGCCGAGCGCATAAACGTCGGTGAGGCCCTTCACCAAGAGATCCGGGTTGAGCGGAACGCGACCGGCACGTCGAGCGGGGCACCGAGCCAGTCGCCCACCGGCGACGCTTTGATGCCGGCGCCCCAGATCACCGAGCCCGCGTCAATGCGCCGGCCAGCGACCACGACGCCCCTGGCGTCGATCGATTCGACGGCCTCATTGAGGATGACAGTAACGCCAAGCCGATCGAGCGCCGTCTTCGCATAGTCGGACAGCTTTTCGGGAAAGGCGGAGAGAATCCGTGGGCCGGCCTCGATCAGGATGATCTTGGCACGACGCGGATCGATGTTCTGGAAATCGCTCGCCAGCGCATGACGCGCGAGCTCGGCAACGGCGCCTGCCATCTCCACACCAGTCGGGCCGCCGCCGACGATCACCGTCGTCATCAGCGCGTCCTGTTCATCCGGATCGCGCGACGCTTCGGCCCGCTCGAAGGCGGTCAACAACCGCGCACGGATGCGGCGCGCATCCTCAAGACTACGCGGCCCCGGCGCGAATTCCGCCCATTCCGGATGACCGAAATAGGAATAGTCGGAGCCGGCCGCAACCACGAGTTTGTCATAAGGAAGCTCGCGGCCGTCGGCGAGCCGCACATGCCGCGCCGCCGTGTCGATGCCGGTCACGGTGCCCAGCACGACCTCTATATTGGAGAACTTCCCCAGGATGCGCCGGATCGGCCGCGCGATATCCGCCGGGGAGAGCGCAGCGGTCGCGACCTGGTAAAGGAGCGGCACGAACAGGTGATAGTTCCGGCGGTCGACGATCGTCACATGGACCGGCTTGCCGCCCAGCGCGCGGGCACAGGCAAGACCGCCGAATCCGGCGCCCACGATCACGACATGCGGCTGCTCCGACGTCATCATGGGCGCGCCCAGTCAAGACACACAATATATGACGTGGTCGCACCATGGCAGCATATGAGGTGTTCGCACAACAGCAGCAACCGTCCGCGCGCTTGCCGATCCGGCAGACCGGTGCAATCATCCGCGCGCCGGAGTGAATCGAGATGCCGAAGCCCCTCGAACGAAACTATGATGGCATCATCATCGGTGCTGGCCATCACGGCCTGATCCTCGGTACGTATCTTGCAGAGGCCGGCCTCGACATCCTCGTGATCGAGCGCCGACTCACATATGGTGGCGGGTTGTCGACCGAGGAAGTCACCGAGCCCGGCTTCTACCACAATCTGCATTCGATCAACCATTTCCACATCAGCGAGACGCCATGGTTCAAGGACCTCGGCCTCGACAACACAGTCACCTACATCACGCCGCGCTACGAATTTGGCCAGGCCCACCGCGACGGGACGGCGCTTGTACTCGGGCGCGATCTCGAAGAGACGGTCGCCAACATCGCGCGCTTCTCGCAACGGGATGCGGCGACATTCCGCGAATGGAACCGCAGCGCCGAAGCCATCACGGCGCAAATCCTCTTACCCGAACGGTTCTCGGAGCCGCTGCCGCAGCATGAACGCGAAGACTTGCTGTCGCGCACCACGATGGGCCGCCATTTCCTGGCGGTGGCGCGGCGCCAGCCGCTCGACTTGGTCGAAGAGCTGTTTGAGAACGAGCACGTGCGGCTGCTCATGCTGTTCAAGATCTCACTGTTCGGCACCTGGTTGACCGACACGCTGTCGAAGACGAGCCCGATGGGCTCCGTCATCCGCGCCTTCGACCTGCAGACCGGCTACCAGCTCTGCCAAGGCGGCTCGTTCAACCTGGCGCGCGGACTGATGCAGGCTTTCATTGCCGCCGGTGGCACCTACCAGCCGCAGGCGCACGTCGAGCGCATCATCATCGAGGGCGGGCGCGCCACCGGCGTTGCGCTCCTCGACGGGCGCACGGTTCGCGCGCGGCAGTTCGTGGCGAGCACCGTCGACGTGCACCAGACCTTCGAGTCGATGATCGGCCGCGCGCAACTGCCAGAGGATTTCTGCCGCAAGCTCGACGACTTCAAATACACGCCGTGGGCGCTGTTCGGGCTGCACCTGGCGCTTCACGAAAGCCCGCGCTTTGCCGCAGCCGACTTCGATCCCAACATCGATCACGCGCTCAAATGGAGCATCGGCGCCGACACGATGGAGGAGCTGTTTTCCGCGCACCAGGACGTGCAGGCCGGACGCATCCCCAAGATCGTGCAGTTCGGCGCCGGGCCGCTGAGTCTCATCGATCCGACCCAGGCGCCGCCCGGCAAGCACACGACCTATGCCTGGCACGTCATGCCGATCGAGTTGAATATGGACGAGCGCCGCTATGAGGGCTTCAAGGCAGAGTACGCCGACAAGATCATCGAAACCTGGGCCCGCTATTGCCCCAACATGACCTCGAGCAACATCGTCGGGCGCCACGTCTACACCGGCCGCGAATATGCGCGCGAGCTGATCAATATGCGCAGCGGTGACATCTTCATGGGTGCGTTCAATGCCGAGCAAGTGATGTACAACCACTTC
>WHTP01000215.1 GCA_009377695.1 Hyphomicrobiales bacterium
GCCAGCCATGCGGCGCACCGCGATAGGTATGGATGTCGTAGCTCTTCTTGTTGGCCTCGAGGCAATTGCGGAAGCGCAGCACGTCGTCGAGCGAGATGATGTGGTCGCCCTCGCCGAAAGCGCCGAACACCGGGCAGCTGACCGCGGAGATCACGTCTTCCAGAGGCGTTGGTTGCAGTTTGTTGACCTCCCATTCGCGCGTCGAGGCTGCGCCGTACCATACGACGGCAGCCGTGATCGGCGTCTCGGCTGCGAAGACAAGCGGATACGGCCGGTCTGGCAGTAGCCCATGACGACGACTTTCATTGGGTCGGTCGCCTTGTGGGCTTTCAGGGTGGCGAGCGCGGCGCGCATCAGCTCGTTCGATTCCGGATCGGTCATGTCGTAACGGCTGTCGCCGGCCGCGAGCGCCGTCTGGTCCGGATGCTTGTAGAAGAAGTTCGGCGCCAGCACAGTGAAGCCGTCGCGCGCGCAGCGTATCGCCTGGTCCTTGGTGTGCTTCACCAGTCCGTAGCGCTCATGCATGAGCACGACAGTGGGGAATTGTCCGCCGCCGGTCGGGTGGGCGAGGAATGCCGGCATCCCATTGTGGCAGGTGATCTCCTCGGTGGTAATATCGACATGGCGAGCGGCGATGGTCATTTTCTTTCCTAAACACCTTGCGCCTAGTGGTCCGATTCTAACATTCGGATCCCTTCTCAGCGGGCGACTTTGCGAATGTTAGACTCATAAGGACCACTAGCTAGTGCGGTGGATTTGACATTCGCTTTGGGAGTCTGCGGTCAACGGGGTAGCGAATGTCAAATCCACTCCACTAGCATCCGTTAGCGAGCGCATGTCTCACTACTTTCGACTCCCTCAGACAACTTCCATCAGCTTCACGGCGTCGTCCACGGCCATCACCCGCGCCATGCGCGGGAAGACACGCTCAAAAAAGAACTCGTTGTTGTTGCCGCGTGCGGAATAACAGCCGTCGCGGATCACCACGATGCCAAGATCCATGTCGCGCGCGGCAAACACGGTCGAGGCAATGCCGACGTCAGTCGAGCCGCCTGCGATCACGATGGTATCGATGCCGCGCACGCGGAGCTGCAGCTCGAGATTGGTCTGATAGAATGAGCTCCAGCGATTCTTGCACACCACCACGTCGCCTTCGATTGGCGCCAGCTCTGGTGCGATCTCCGAATCCTTGGAGTCCTTGTAAAAGCGCGGCTTGATCGGCGGGCCATCGGCGTGCGGCTTCAGATCCATGTCGGTGTCGGTGAGCCGGGCGACGGTATCGGAGCCGCTAGGCGCGTGCGCGCCCGACGGATAGAACGTCGTCAGTCCAGCGCGGCGGGCGCCCGCCAGCAGCCGCTGCAGGTTCGACAGGATGTTGCGCTCCCGAAGGAAGGCGACCTTCGCCGGGTCGCGCGGATGCAGATAGCCGTTGAGTGCGTCAAAAAGCACCAGGCCGGTATTGGCGCGATCGAGCGTCTTTTTGAGGCGAGAAATGGCCGCCATGTCTTGCGTTCTCTCGGCGGGAGAAATTGCATTCGGCAAGAAGGTCGGCGAGTATGATCCGAACGTCAAGACAACAGCGCAAACAAAATAGCGCGCCAACAGAATCGTTCGTCGGCAACGACCGACATTGAGGAGACGCACCAATGGTTCGTTTATGCCTGTGGGCGGTTGTAGCCGGAGTCTGTGCTGTCGTTACCGCCATATCGTCGTCATTTGCGCAGGAGCCGTTCTATAAGGGAAAGCAGCTCACGCTTTTGGTCAATTTCGGCGCCGGCTCCGCAACCGATATCGACGCAAGGGTGTTCGCGCGGCATTTCATCAAACATGTCGATGGCGCGCCGCAACTGATCGTCCAGAACATGCCCGGTGGCGGCGGCGCCAACGGCACCATGTATCTCGGCGAGGTCGCACCCAAAGACGGTTCCATGGTGGGCTTCCTCACTGCAACCGCCTGGAATTTCGCGGCCGAGCCGGAGCGGTTCCGTGTCGACTTCAAGAGCTACGAGCACGTCGGATACACCGGAGGCACCGCCGTCTATTACGTGCGCAAGGACGTGCCGCCCGGCATCAGCAAGCCGGTAGACATCGTCAGGGCTAAGGGACTTGTGTCGGGTGGCGTGAATGCGCGCACCGGTCGCGACCTCTCGATCCGGCTCACGCTCGATGTCCTTGGCGTGCCGTTTCGCCACGTGACCGGCTATGGCAGCGGCGAGCGGGCGCGCCTCGCGCTCCAACGCCGGGAAATTCACCTTTATGCGGATACGACTCCCGGCTATCGCGGCGCGGTCGAGGGAACGCTGGTGAAGGACGGGACGGTGATCCCGCTCTGGTACGATCCGCACTGGGACGGAAAGACCTTCAGCACGTCGAAGCAGGTCGAGGGCCTGCCGATCAAGGCCTATCACGAGGTCTATCAGGAAATCTTCGGCCGGATGCCGTCCGGCCCCATGTGGGAGGCCTATCTTGCGCTGATCACGTTGAATGGCGCGATGCAGCGAATCATATCGCTGCCGCCCGGCGCGCCGCAGGACGCGGTCGAAGCGCTGCGCGCGGCGCTTGAACGCCTCAACAACGACAAAGAGTACCATGCCGACGCAATCAAGACGCTCGGCTTCATCCCGGAATATTACGCCGGCGCCGACACCAGCTCACGGATCCGCAACGCGCTCACGGTGCGCCCGGAGATCAGGACGTTCGTTGCCGACTACGTCAAGCAGCTCGGCAAGTAAACCAAACAGGCGAGCGGAAGGAGGTCGCGATGGCGTCTTTGATGGTGCGCGCAGCGTTGCTGGCTGCAATCTGTGCGTTCGGCGCATCTCATGCCGGCGCGCAGGAGCCGTTCTACAAGGGCAAGCGGCTCAATCTCGTGATCAACTTCGCGGCCGGCGGTCCGACCGACATCGAGGGCCGCCTGCTCGCCAAGCACATTGCCAAGCACATCGACGGCAAGCCGACGATCATCGTACAGAACAAGGACGGCGCCGGTGGCGTCGTCGGCACCAATTATGTCGGCGAGGTCGGCCCGCGCGACGGGAGCATGTTCGGCTACTTCACGGGCGCCGCCTGGAAGTATGTGACGGAGCCGGACAAGCATACCGTCGATTTCCGCACCTATGAATTCGTCGGCTACTCGCCCGGCAACGCCGTCTACTATGTGCGCCGTGACACGCCGCCCGGTCTCAAGACGGCGGCCGACATCCTCAAAGCGCAGGGCCTGGTGGTCGGCGGGCTGGCGACGGAATCGTCGAAGGATCTCTTGATCCGGCTGACGCTCGACATGCTCGGCGTTCCGCACAAATACATCACCGGCTTTCGGTCGAGCGTGAATGCGCGGCTCGCCGTGCAGCGCGGCGAGATTCATCTGCATTCGGAATCGACGCCGGGTTACCTCAGCGTCGTTGAGCCGACCCTGGTGAAAGATGGAACGGTGATCCCGCTCTATTACGATGCGGATTACAACGGCGAGACCTTCAGCGTGCCGGCGGCAATGAAGGGTTCGCCGATCCAGCCATTCCAGGAATTCTACCGCGCGATGCGCGGCGGCGAGCCGTCGGGTCCGCGCTGGGACGCCTACCGCACCAACCTTGCGGTCGACTCCGCGATGCTGCGGACGATCGCCATGCCGCCGGGCTCGCCGCCGGCCGCACAGGCGGCGCTGCGTGCAGCGCTCGCGCGGCTCAACAACGACAAGGACTACGCCGCCGATACGATGAAGGCGATACAGTCCGTTCCGCATTATGAGACGAGCGCGGATATCAATCAGCGCGTGCGCCGCGCGCTGACGGTGTCGCCGGAGATCAGGACGTTCGTGAAGAACTACGTGCGGGGCGGGAAGTAGATACGCGGCCGGCTGTGGTTATTGTTTTTAGTCATGGCCGGGACAAGCCCGGCCATGAGTCGAGAGGCGTCGGTCAATGCGAGCCCATCACTCAGCCTTCACGCCAGCGTCGCGGACGATCTTGCCCCACATCCGTTCCTCCGCCGCGATGTCGGCGGCGTATTCCTCCGGCGTCGACGGCAGCGGCACCGCGCCTTCGCGTGCCAGCCGGTCACGCAACGTCGCATCGTCCAACGCAGCGCGCAGCGCCGCATTGAGCTTGTCGATGATGGGCCGCGGCGTGCCTGCCGGCGCCACCAGCCCGTAATGCAGTTCGGCGGCGTAGCCTTTCAGGCCAGCC
>WHTP01000128.1 GCA_009377695.1 Hyphomicrobiales bacterium
AGCCGCGCCTTCATTATCAGTATCCGTAGGGAAGCTCGTTCCCACCGCAGGTGATTCCATTGGCGACCCCGAGGCCACCCGCCGTCAATTCCATGCTCGCAACGGCGTTGCATGACTGCCGCCGCGCGTTCTGGGGCGTGGCGCTGTTCTCGGCTGTCGTCAATCTGTTGATGCTGGCCGGCCCGATCTACATGCTGCAAATTTACGACCGCGTGCTCGCGAGCCGCAGCGTATCGACGCTGGTCGCGCTGACGATATTTCTGGTCGGCGCCTATGCTTTCCAAGGCATCCTCGACCTGATCCGCTCACGCATCGTGGGTCGCGCCGCCGCCATGCTCGACCATCACCTGGGCGACACCGTGCACCGCACGGTGATCGCGCTCGGAGCCCGCGGCGTCAATGCGGCGCAGGCACACCAGCCGGTCCGCGACCTCGACACGATCCGCACATTCATGACCGGCGCCGGCCCGATCGCGATCGTCGACATGCCGTGGATCCCGTTCTTCCTTGCGATCTGCTTCCTGATTCATCCCTGGATCGGAATTCTTGCGTTGGCGGGCGCAATCATTCTAATCGCGCTGACGATAATGACCGAGCGCGCCAGCCGCAGCTTCGCGAAAGCGCTGAACGAAAGCGGCGGTTTGCGCAGCGCAATGGCCGAGGCCGACCGCCGCAACGTCGCCTCAGTGGTCTCGATGGGAATGACGGGCACGCTGGCCACCCGTTGGGCGAAAGTCAACGAGCGCCACGTCGACCAGGTTGGCCGTTCCAGCGACATCGTGAATTCCTATGGCAGCATCACCAAGGTCCTCCGCATGCTCATGCAGTCGGCGATCCTTGGACTGGGCGCCTATCTCGTGATCCGGCAGGAGATGACAGCCGGCGCCATGATCGCCGCCTCGATCATGATGGGGCGCGCACTGGCGCCGATTGAGGTCGCGATCGGGAACTGGCGTGGATTTGTCGCTGCGCGTGACAGCATCAAACGCCTTTCCGCGACCCTCGCCAAGCTGCCGCTGGACCGCGAGGTCACGGACCTTCCGAAGCCCGTCAAGGACCTTTCGATCGAAGGTGTGACGGTCGCGGCCCCGGGCGGCACAAAAGCGATCTTGACCAACGTCAATTTTCGTCTCGCGGCCGGCGAGGTGCTGGGCGTCATCGGCCCCAACGGGTCCGGCAAGAGCTCACTGTCGCGCGTCATCCTTGGCATTTGGCCTCCCGCGCGGGGGACAGCCCGGCTCGACGGCGCTGCGCTCGATCAATGGGATCCCGACGTGCTCGGCCGGCATCTCGGCTACATGTCGCAGATGGTGGAATTATTTCCGGGCACGGTCGCCGAGAATATCGCACGCATGACGCCCGAGCCCGACAGTGCGGCGGTGCTCCGCGCTGCGCAGGCAGCGGGTGCGCACGATATGATCCTGCGGCTGCCGAACGGCTACGACACCATGATCGGCGATGGCGGCGATGGGCTGTCGATCGGTCAGCAGCAGCGGATTGCCATTGCGCGCGCGCTCTATGGCGACCCGTTCCTGGTCCTGCTCGACGAGCCGAGCGCCAGTCTCGACGGCGAGGGCGAAGCCGCCCTGCAAAATGCGATCAAGCAATTGAAGTTGCGACGCGCCATCGTCATCGTGGTCGTGCATCGGCGCTCCGCGCTCGCCCAATGCGACAAGGTGCTGGTGCTTCTTAATGGGCAGCAGCGCGAGTTCGGTCCGCGCGATGACGTCCTGCGACGCATGTCTGCTCCGGTGGCAGCGCCGGCTGGCGCCGCCAATCTCAAGGTGGTCGGCGAACTACAGCGGGAGGATCGCTGATGAGCGGAAACAACGAACTGCACCGGACGATCCGGAGGCTCAATGTCGTCGGCCTTGCGACCGTCGCCATCCTGGTGCTGGGCGTGGGCGGCTGGGCTGCCGTGGCGCAATTGTCGGGCGCCGTCATCGCGCCCGGATTTGTCGTGGTCGAATCGAATGTCAAGAAGGTGCAGCACCCGAGTGGCGGGATCGTCGGTCAGATTTTCGTCAAGGACGGCAGCCGGGTGAAAAAAGGCGAGGTTATCGTGCGCCTTGACGATACGGTGCCGCGCGCGAATCTCGGCATCCTCCGTTCCCAACTGGATGAAATCCTGGCGCGCCAGGCGCGCTTGACCGCCGAGCGCGACAATGCTGAAGCCGTTTCATTTCCCGAAGAGCTCACCACACGCGCTGACGACACATCAATAGCGACCGCTATCGTCGGCGAGCAAAAGCTCTTCGAATCGCGGCGTCACGCGAGGACCGGCCAGCGCTCGCTGCTGCAGGAGCGGGTCGCCCAGATCACGGAAGAGATCCGCGGGCTCTCGTCGCAGCGCAAGGCGAAGGAAAGCGAGATCGACCTGATCGGCCAGGAGCTCAAGGGCGTCCGCGCGCTGTATGCGAAAAACCTGGTCAGCATCATGCGGTTCATGGCGCTGCAACGCGACCACGCGAAACTCGAAGGCGAGCACGGGCAGCTCGGCGCGGAAATCGCCAGGTCGCGTGGACGCATCAGCGAGATCGAGCTGCAGATCATCCAGCTCGAGAAGGATTTCAGCACCGAGGTGCTGAAGGAGCTCCGGGAGCTCGAAGGCAAGATCGCCGAGCTCAAGGAACGGATGATCGCCGCGGCGGACCAGCTCCGGCGGATCGATATCCGGTCCCCACAGAGCGGCACCGTGCTTCAATTGAGCGTCCACACGGTCGGCGGCGTCATCGGTGCCGGCGACACGATCATGCTGATCGTGCCGCGAGCGGACCAGCTCGTCGTCGAGGCCCGGGTGGCTCCTGTCGACATCGACCAGGTTGTCCAGGGCGCGCCCGTCCAGGTCCGCATCATGGCCGGCAATCAGCGCACGACACCGTCGGTAAACGGCATCGTCACCCACATTGCGGCCGACCTCACGCGCGAAGCCGCGACGACAGGGCAGCCCGGCCAGGCCTACTTCCTGACGCGCGTGTCGATCACCGAAGAGTCGCGGAAGAATCTTGGCGACCTCAAGCTGGTGCCGGGCATGCCGGCCGAAGCCATGATCGAAACCGGCATGCGCACGCCGCTGGAATTCGTTCTGAAGCCTTTGCAGGAGCAGATTGCCCGGACTTTCCGCGAGCGCTGAGCGAGTGCCGATCCGTCGTTGGCAAAACTAATAATTACAATGAGAAGTTGCCGGATGCCGGCAACGCCAGACCGCGGCCAATTTCATCTTCAGTTGAGTTGCCGGAGCGCATCTCCCGGCGGACGGGAAACCCTCCAGGGAGCACGCTTGCGGGCAAGCTGGCGGTCGGCGGAGAAAATTGAATGGTAACGGAGGGTCGTTCCTCCCCACGAGAGAATGCGACCCACAGTCACGGACGTCTGGCCGGCTAAGTTATCCTCTTTGGGCCCTTAAGGCCGACCTAGCAGGCAGCCTCAGCTCGCCCCGGACAGCCGTGACGGGCCCTACCCAGGGCCAATTGCGACAATCGCGAGAAGAGTTGCCCTAACGGTGGCTAGCCACTTCTACATATAAACCTCGCTATTTCCACGCATAAGGCGTACCTTACCCCATCACCGGCAGCGGCCACGTGCCAGGGCGTCGGTGGCTGAGAGACCAGTCGCGCTCCCGCCTGTCCGGCAACGAAGGAGCGCAGCCATGCCGAGCAAGTCCACCAGCCCGCCACCGGATACCAAACAACCATCTTGCCCTGCCTGTGGCATCGCCATGCGGCTAGAGCGGCGCCTTCCTGATCCGCGCTATATCAACATTCAGCATATGATCTTCGGGTGCACGTGCGGATGGACCAGCGATCAGTTAATTGCTGAGAAATAGGGCCGCACACGCACCTGACCGCTCTAGCCGGAGTGTCCATCAATGACAATCCGAGCGAGGGCACCAGTGCCAGCGCGGACACGTGTCATGCTCACAAAGAGAACCTGGGAGGTGTGCCGTGCTGCTCATCGTCTATTACATAGCCATCATGCTGCTGCTCAATGTCGTGACTGTGATTATTGGGTTCGTTGTAGAAGCCTGGATGGGATCAGTAGCAAGCCTGATCGTTTTTCTTGCGCTTTATTTTCTAACGCTCTGGATAGCCTGGGTTTTGTCTGTATGGCTGACGCAGCCGAAGATCGTAGCGGATGTCGCGGACAAGGTGCTCGCCGTCCAAAAAGCGCCGTAAGCTTGGCTCTGACGCATCGTCCACACGGTGGTGCCTTATAGAACAACCATCAATTGACCGCCCGGGGTCGAAACCGGCATGCATACGCGTGCTTTGAAAATGCAATTGTCGCGTGCTATACGGCACTCCTCTTTTTCCTAGGGGAGAGTTCATTAGGATGGCGAAGAAAGTCAAACCCGCGAAACGACGTGCGTGGACGAAGGCAGAAGTACGAGAACTGAAAATGCACTCGCGCAACAGGACACCCGTCGCGCGTATTTCACGCCAGTCAAAGCGAACAGAGGCCGCTTTGCGACAAAAGGCTTTTCAGCTTGGTTTGTCGCTCGGACATCAAACATAAAGCACCAGCAACAGTTTTGTTCGGGAGAGGGGCTCGATGTTCGTTGTGCGACTACAAAGCCAGGAGCATGGACCTAATTACAAAGCTTTCGAGGCGCGTGGTGGGGCAATTGCCCGCTTTCTCGGTGGCAGACTTAAGGTGCTTGATGGTCACCTGCATCAAGCGGCGATCTATGATGTTCGGACTAAGGACGCCCGCACGGCTATCGAAATGGTGAGACTCGGAAAGGGCGCACTCGTCGACATCTACCCTGAACCGAGAACCGCCAACGCCGGCTAAAGCCTGACCTGTTCAGTAAGACGACTTGCACATCGTGACCATTGCGCTGACCGAGGAGTTCTCGCGGCCTAATAAGGGCTACCGAGCCTTTCCTCGTGCATGATAGCCGCACACGCTGGCTGAAGCGGCGCCTGCAAGGACGGCCAATACCCGAAGCTTGCTGCCTGATATCGCGCATCGCTACAATCGCTAGCACGGTTTTCTGAACGCTGTGGGCGGGACGGACGTGGCGTATTGGGCGATCATCGGCATTCCCGTCCTTGCAGCAGCACTCTGCGCCGGGACGCTGGTGTTGCTGTTGCCGTGGCTGAAATCCTATGCCCTGGCGCACCCGGTCGACCGGTCGTCGCATCGTGAGCCGACGCCCCAGGGGGGCGGCCTCGGCGTGACCTTGTCGACATTCATGGTCGCATGGATCGCCGCCGGCTTGACTGGAACGCCGCCTGCGGCACTTGCATTGTTGGCCGCCCTGACCGCGGCCGCCGCCCTGCTCATGCTTGTCGGCTTGCTGGATGACATGCGCGGGCTGGCGCCAGCCCCCCGCCTCCTTGCTCAATGCCTCGCGGTGGGCTTGATCGTCGCGACGTTGCCGCTCGACATGCGCCTCCTCTCCGCTCTGCCCCTGTGGGTCGAGCGCGCCTGCGTCGTTGTCGTCGGCGTCTGGTTCATCAATCTCGTCAACTTCATGGACGGCATCGACTGGATGACGGTGGCGGAGGTCGTTCCGATCACCGCCGCTGTGGCGCTATTGAACCTCGCGGGTGCCGCTCCGGTGCTTGCCGCACTGGTCGCGCTCGCGCTCCTGGGCGCGACCCTCGGCTTTGCGCCATTCAACCGACCGGTGGCGCGGCTGTTCCTGGGAGACGTCGGCAGCCTCCCGATTGGCCTTGTCCTGGGCTGGCTGCTTCTCCTCCTCGCCGCCAGCGGCCAGTTCGTCGCCGCGCTGTTGCTTCCGCTCTACTATCTCGCCGACGCCACCATCACGCTGGCCCTGCGCATGTACCGGCGCGAGGCCGTGTGGCAGGCCCATCGCAGCCATTTCTATCAGCGTGCGGTCGCCTGCGGACTGACGGTGCCCGGCGTCGTCGCACGCGTGTTCGGAACCAACGTAGCACTCGCGGCTCTGGCGGCGGTGTCGATCTTGGCCAATAGCACCGTGACGTCGCTATTGTGCCTGCTTGGTGGCGCGGCGCTTGTCGGCTATCTGCTCACGCGCTTTGTGAAAGGCGGCCCGTAGCGCACGACAGCACCTGGGCGCGAAAATCCGGGATCGCATCGACGAAGACTTTGATAATTGCGGATTGATCTTCATGTGCGATCGCGGCCTCGAGCGCCTTCAGCCACTGACGCACGGCCTCGACCGACATGCTTGCCGGACGCACCGCGACAATTCCCTCGATGCCGATGGATGAGCTCGGCTCGCCCGGAGCAAACAAGACCTCCTTCAGCCGCTCGCCCCGTCTGATGCCAGTAAACGCGATGTCGATGTCGCGGCCGGGCTCGAGTCCGGACAGCGTAATCATCCGTTCGGCAAGCTCCATGATCCGGACCGGCTGCCCCATGTTGAGAATATAGACAGCCTCGTTCGACCGCTCGTCACAAAGCGCATGGCTTGCGGCAGTGACGACAAGGTCGCACGCTTCCCGGATGGTCATGAAGTATCGAACCATATCGGGGTGGGTCACCGTGATCGGACCGCCCGCCTCGATCTGCGCCTTGAACTTCGGCACGACCGATCCGTTCGACGCGAGCACGTTGCCGAACCGCACGGATATCAGCCTTGTCCGACCCGGATCGCGGGGATTGGAAGAATTGCCGTCGACGGCCTGGCAATACATCTCCGCGAGACGTTTGGTTGCGCCGAGCACCGACACCGGCTCGATCGCCTTGTCGGTGGAGATCATGACCATGGCGGCGGCGCCCGCCGCGACGGTCGCATCCGCTACATTCACCGATCCAAAGATGTTGGTCTTGATACCTTCATCCCAGTTCTGCTCGATCAGCGGGACGTGCTTGAGCGCAGCAGCGTGGAACACGATATCGGGGCGGAAGTCGGCGATGAGCCGAAATATCTTCGCCCGGTCGCGCACATCGGCAAGGCGGCCTTCGACGATCATGCCGTTGCCACCGGCCGCGAGCGCTTCCAGAACCGCATGCAGCGCCGGCTCTGAATTTTCGATCACGAGCAGGCGGTCGGCACCAAAGCTGGTGACGCGGTTACATATCTCGGCGCCGATGGAGCCTCCCCCGCCGGTGACAACGACGGTTTTCCCGGCAAGAAACTCTTTGAGCCTGCCGTAGTCGATAGTCACGCTCGGGCGCAGCAGGAGGTCCTCGACATTGACGGGCGCGAGACGCAAGGCCTCGCCGCCTTCGTCGAGCGAGGGCAAGCGTTGGGTTGTGAGCCCAAGCTGCCGCGCCTTGATCAGGAGCCTTTCCGGATGCGCCTGCGGATCGAGCGCGGCGGGCGTGAGAATGATGCGCGATACCGGTTGGCCGCGCGCCGCAGCCTCCTCCACCACCCGTTCAAGGTCTTCCGGCCTTCCCAATATCGGGACGCCCCGGATCGATTGCTCGAAATCCGCAGCCGAACTGGACAAGATTCCGATCGGCCAGATTTTCTTGACTGCTCCGCTTTCGATGGCACGCACCGGCACATCGGCGTCGGCCGCCCGGCCAACGATCAGAACCGGTATCGCATCGGCTGTCCTGGCCGCCCGGCGGGTGCGCGTGTATCGAAAATAGCGGTACGCGATGCGAGGACCGCCCAGGAGGAACATCTGGAGCAGCCAATAGATGATGATGGTCAGTTTTCCGAAAAGGAATGACCCGCGGACATTGGGCGCCACCAGAACATAGTCGACGACGACAAGCGTCAACGCGAGAACCGTGCTGGCGCCAACGATGTTGCCGGTGTCGGGCAACGAGGCAAACCGCCATTTCGAGCGATAGAGCCGAAATCGCCAGTACACCAGGCCCGCATAGATCAAGAACAGCGGCAGGAAGACGAGGAGCTCCTCGCGGCGTTCAAGCAGGCCGTCGGTTTCGAATCGCAAGAAGAACGCTGCAAGGATCGCCACAGCCGTCACGATGACGTCGTGCAGGATCGTCAGGACTTGGCGCGATGGAAACGGACGCACGTGCCGATCACCGAATCCTTGCAGACCAGCGGTAGCGCCGGGGCTGCGGCGCCGACCGATAATCCGGGCTCAAGGCCAGAGGTTCTTGCAGAGCAATAAGGTCCCCACACCCTAGTAACGAAATCCGAGACGTCATTCCACCTGAGTCGTCGAGCCTGAGGACGCATTTGTTCCCGCCAGTTGGATTCTGCATTGCAAATACGACAATAAGTTCAAGTGGTTATCTAGAATATCTCACCCCATCAAGGCTGCTCGGCCCTTGACCAGACCCGCATAATTCTCCATTGCCTGCATCTGCACTCGTTCCGGGACGCTGGATTCTCATGCGTGTGGTGATGATTGGTACCGGCTACGTCGGGCTCGTATCCGGCGCTTGCTTTGCGGATTTTGGACACGACGTGACCTGCATCGATCGCGATGCCGGCAAGATCGCATCGCTCAATCAAGGTGATATCCCGATTTACGAGCCTGGTCTTGCCGACTTGGTCGCCGCCAACCAGCAGCAGGGACGGCTGGCCTTCACGACCGATCTGGCCCCGGTACGCGACGCTGACGCCGTGTTCATCGCAGTCGGGACGCCGTCGCGGCGCGGCGATGGCCATGCCGACCTGTCGTTCGTCTATGCCGCAGCCCGGCAGTTCGCGCCTCTGTTATCGGACACGGCCGTCGTCGTCACCAAATCGACGGTGCCGATCGGGACCGGCGACGAAGTCGAGCGGATTCTGCGGGACATTCGGCCGGACATCGCGGTGCCGGTTGTCTCCAATCCGGAGTTTCTGCGCGAGGGCGCGGCGATCCAGGACTTCAAGCATCCGGATCGGATCGTTGTCGGGACCGATGACGACCGCGCACGGGAGATTTTGCGGGACCTCTATCGGCCGCTCTACCTCAATGCATCGCCGATCGTCTTCACGGACCGGCGCACCGCAGAGCTCATCAAATACGCGGCCAACAGCTTCCTCGCGACCAAGATCACCTTTATCAACGAGGTGGCGGACCTCTGCGAACAGGTCGGCGCCGACGTCCAGCAGGTCGCGCGCGGGATCGGGCTCGACAATCGCATCGGCCCGAAATTCCTTCACGCCGGGCCGGGCTATGGCGGCTCCTGTTTTCCCAAGGACAGCCTGGCGCTGATCAAGACCGCGCAGGACCACGGGGCATCATTGCGCATCGTCGAGACCGTCGTATCGGTCAACGACCAGCGCAAGCGCGCGATGGCACGCAAGGTGACGGCCGCGCTCGGCGGATCGATCCGCGGCAAGACCATCGCGGTGCTCGGCCTGACCTTCAAACCCAACACCGACGATATGCGGGAAGCCCCGTCGATCTCGCTTGTGACCGCGCTTCAGGACTTGGGCGCCGAGGTCCGCGCTTATGATCCCGCCGGCATGGAACAGGCCAAGGCCATCATGCCGGACATCATTTATTGCGACAGCCCCTACTCGGCGGCGTCAGGCGCGCACGCCCTCGTGCTGGTAACGGAGTGGGAGCAGTTCCGGGCGCTCGATTTCGGCCGTTTGAAAGCGACCATGGCGAGCCCGGTCTTCGTCGACCTTAAAAATGTCTACCAGGCATCGGACATTGCCGAGCGCGGCTTCGTCTATCAGAGCGTCGGCCGACCAGGTTGTAATAACCAAGCGGTCTCAAGGGGATAAGCCGCTGCTTGGATGGTCCGGCAGGATATTCAGGCTCGCCTTCGGCGGCTGGCATGCTAGAATAGGTATTGTCGTGGTCGACGATCCTTACCGCGACAGGGGGTCGAAGTTGGGGTTGGGCAATCAAGCGACGGTCTGGCGGTTTTTGCGCGCTGCCATGGTGGTGGCGGCGGCTGCGTTGGTGGCCGGCTGCTTCCAGCCCCTCTATGGCGATCGTTCCGCAACCGGCGGTCCCAACCTGCGCGCAGCGCTCAGCGGCATCCAGGTCGTGGAGATCAACGCACCCGCCAATACGCCTGAGGCGCGGATGGCGGTTCCGATGCAAAACGATCTGCGCTTCAATTTCACCGGCGGCGGGGCTGCCGGTCCGCCGACGCACCAGCTGCGGATACAGCTCTCCGGACGCCGCATGGTGGTGTCCGCGACCAACGTTACCGGCTTGCCGATCATCGAGAACTTCAACCTCAACGCGACCTATAGCCTGGTCGAGATCGCCACGAACAAGCCGGTCTTGACCGGTCGCGCCGTTGCAACGGTATCCTACGATCCATCCGGCACCCAGCGTTTTGCTCGGATCAGCGGCATGCACGACGCGGAGCGCCGTGCCGCCAAGGTGATCTCCGACAACGTGACAACGCGATTGTCGTCGTACTTCGTCAGCGGCAGCTAGCTCGAAACATCTGTTCGACTCCTGCAACCCGCGGAACCAACGCAACAAAAGGCTCCGCCGAAGCGGAGCCTTTGTTCGTTGCCGCGAATGTCGTCTTGCGATTATTTCGATTGCCCGCGTGGCATTGAGCTGTCGCCGCCACGAGGCGACGGGTTGGCAGACGGGTTGTTTGTGCCACCCTGGCCTGCGCCCATACCTTCCTTAGCGGGCGAACGCTGGTCGTTGCCGCGATTCTGTCCTTGGCCGGTGGTCGAGGGCTCGCTTGGACTCTGGCCGCTCTGTTGAGTGGCACCAGTCTCATCACTCTGTTGTTCTTTTGGGCTATATCGCGGTTCGTTCGAGCCCTGCGTTGCACCGCCCTGACCGCCGCGCCCTCGATCCGTACCACGTTGTCCGGTGTCACTTTGGCCCGTGTCACCCCGGCCCGTGGTCGAAGGCTGCTGACCCGACCTGACCGACACACCGAGTTCTGCGATGGTGCGATTGTCGATGCGGCCGGTGGCCTGCAGGCCCTGCCGCTGCTGGAACTGGACCAAGGCCTGCCGCGTGCGCGGGCCGAAGACGCCGTCGACCTCGACCGAGAAGCCTCTATCACGCAACACAAGCTGCACTTCCCGGATCTCGTCGGGGCTGAGGTCGATCGCGACATCTGCGCCGCCGCCGCGGACCGCCCGTCCGCCACCGCCCGCCATATCGACCGGGATCACTGCAACGATGTGGCGCCGGTTGTCCAGGATAACGATCTCGTCGCGCACCACGAAGTACTGGTGGTTACGGAATTCCGGGCGGATATCCACGATCACTTCTGGGACCGTCATAACTCTCACCCGCGGGGGCACAACCGTGCCGACCGCAAGGTTGAAGTTGACGCTGGTCACGCGCGGAACATCCGATCGGGCAAACACGCTCTCCCTGATACGGGTGCGCTGCTGGACGTTGAGGTCCACATGGCCGCGCGCTGACGTCCGATCGCCGCTATCCTGGCGACCCTGGCGGTCACGCTGCACGCGATCCTGCGGCTGGCGACCCTGCTGCTCGCGACCCTGGCCGACGGTCCGATCCGGCTCGCGGCTCTGGTCGGTCTTGGGCTGAGCCTGCTGCTTGCCCTTGCCCTGATCGCGCTGGGTTTGATCGCGCTGACGCTGATCGCGCTGGCTTTCGCCACGCTGGCCTTGATCGCGCTGGCCTTGGCCGGTGGTCTGCCGGTCGCGATTCCGATCGGGCTTCGGCTGGGCCTGTTTGCCCCTGCCTTGCTCGGATTGGCCCTGCCCTGTCCGCTGCTGGCCGCGGTCTCGATCAGGCTTGGGCTGCGCCTGTTTCGCTTTGCCTTGATCAGCTTGGCCTTGACCCCGCTGACCTTGGCCCGTGGTCTGCTGATTGCGATCGGGCTTCGGCTGGGCCTGGGTGCCTTTGCCCATCCCACGCTCGCTCGGGCTGCCTTGCGCCTCATTACGGCGCTGCGGCATTCCCTGTCGCGACTGACCTTGACTTTCACCGCGCTGTACACCCTGCGATCCCTGACTTTGGATCGCACCTCCCTCTTGCTTGCCGCCGCCGCGCGGCATGTCCTGCGCACTCGCAAAGACCACGCCGCTCAGGATGGCAGCGGTCGCTGTACTGACTAGAAGTTGACGTCTCATGGGGACGGTTCCTCTCTCTCGCCGACATTTCGGCATCGGTGTCCCACCGTGCGCCCTGCGTCGGTAAAACGAGCGAACCAAAAATTATGTTCCAATTAGAATGAAACCTGCAGTGCAAATTCAGCGTTCAAGTTCCACGCACCCGCTGTGGATGCGTGCAAGCGTGTGTTGAAAGGGTTGGATGTGAGTGCGATGGTTGCACGGGCTGCCTCACGCAAACGTTTGGCTTGATCCCACCCCCGGCGGCACAAAGCTCGCGCGGAACCCGGCTCCTCACCAACAACCGTTCCTCTGTTGGGCGGCTTCAAAAATACATCGAGATCGTTGGCGGCCACGACCCGGCCTGAATTAAGACGATGCAAATCCTACGCCCAACACACCCCGGCTCAGCACTACGATTCCTCCAGCAACACGCGGAAATACGCGATGGTTTCCTTGAGGCCGTCTTCGAGCGGAACGGTTGGCTTCCAGTTGAGCTGCGACTGCGCGAGCGTGATGTCAGGGCAGCGGCGCACGGGATCGTCGGACGGGAGCGGCTTGAAGGTGAGCTTTGATCGGCTCCCGGTCAGCCGCAGCACCTCTTCCGCAAGCTGGCGGATCGTGTACTCGCCGGGATTTCCAAGATTGACCGGACCGATGAAGTCCGCGGGCGAAAGCATGAGGCGGATCAATCCATCGATCAGATCATCCACATAGCAGAACGAGCGCGTCTGCGAGCCGTCGCCGTAGAGCGTGATCGGTTCACCCTTCAAGGCTTGCACGATGAAGTTGCTGATCACCCGCCCGTCATTGGGATGCATGTTGGGGCCGTAAGTGTTGAAGATCCGCGCGACCTTGATCTCCAGTGCGTGCTGCCGGTAGTAATCGAACATCAGCGTCTCGGCGCAACGCTTGCCCTCGTCGTAGCAGCTTCGCAGCCCGACCGGATTCACGTGGCCCCAATAGTCCTCCTTCTGGGGATGCACGACCGGATCGCCGTAGACCTCCGACGTCGATGCCTGCAGGATTCTCGCCTTCACGCGTTTCGCAAGGCCGAGCATATTGATGGCGCCGTGCACGCTCGTCTTGGTCGTCTGCACCGGGTCGAACTGATAGTGCACCGGGCTCGCGGGACAGGCGAGATTGTAGATCTGGTCGACTTCGACATAGAGCGAGAACGTCACGTCGTGCCGCATCAACTCAAAATTGGCAGCATCCAGCAGACCCGCGATGTTGCGCTTGGTTCCGGTATAGAAATTGTCGACGCACAATACGTCGTATTTCTCGCGCACGAGCCGGGTGCACAGGTGCGAGCCCAGAAATCCGGCACCGCCGGTCACCAGGACAGCGTCGTCCCTCATTCTACTGCTCCACTAAATTCAATCCGCCAGCGGATGTCGCATGCCGCTACCCGCCGCCGGGCCGCGAAACCCGGACCGGCTGACACGAAGCATCATTCCTCCAAGAATTCCAACACCAAATATGTACATCCAGCTGTAGGTAAACTCGACCAGGGACGCGTTGAAAAGCCCTGCGACGATGTTTTGAACGACGAGCGCCGTTCCAAGCCATGCAACCAACCCGTCACCGCGGAACAGCAACAGGTGGGCAAACCACATTGCGAAGAGCAACATCGTTCCAAGACCGCCGAGTTGAATGGCAACGAAGAGCGTTTGATTGTGAGGGTTATCCGTCACGGCCGGTATGCCCTCGCTGCCGACAGCGGCGCGCCCGAATTGATCGCGTAGCGACCCAGTACCATGCCCGATGATCGGTGCTTGCGAGACAAAGACAACAGAGCGGGCCCAGAATTCAAGCCGATAGCCGGATGACGTTGCAGCGTTCGTGGTGCGGTAGTCGTGAACTTCCTGGATGACGTTCAGCACGCGCGTCCGCAGATAGGATGATGACATCCACGTCAGTGCAGCTATCGCGGCGGTGAGCGTCACCACGCCAAGTGCCTGCCTCCAACGGAAGCGCTGGAACACGAACAAAAGGACCAGCACGACCAGAGCGACCAGCGTGCTGCGCCCGGACGCGACATAGGTGATGCTGGCGAGAAACATGAGCGCGAGCAGACCGAGTGCGAGCGCATATGACCGCTGTCCGTGGCGCCACGTATCGAGCGCCAGATGTCCGGTGGCGAACACGCAGATCAAAAATTCGCCGCTCTGCACGATGTAGTCTCTGACCGGAACGCCGGGATGTCGCCCGCGCCAGGCAAGCGACGGAAACAGCCAGAACAGCCACGACACCACGAGCAGCACCGTACAGGACGCCAGGAATCCGCCGACGACCCATAGCCCGCGTTCGGAATGCTGGAACTGCGCGAACAGGACGGCGATGATGACTAGGCGGGCAAAGATCTTGAGGCTGCCGAATTGATCGGCCGGCGGCGCCTCCGACCATGTCGCGCCGGCAATCGCGAGCAGGAAGAGGAGCACCGGCAGCGCGCCGGCAGGAATCGTGAAGCTGCGCCGCAGGTCCGCCCAATGGAGGGTCGGCAAGACCACGACGAGCCAGAGCGCAATGGCAACGCTCGCGGCGGTCACCGACCACGGCAAGCTCACCGCTGCGGCGATTGCGAGCCCATCCGCAACCGGCGCGAGGCGCGCACGCTCGGAAAGCCTCGCAACGAGCGTCGATCGCGTCACCCCGGACATGCACTGGTTTATACACGCTGCCGGTTGAGCGACAACCATCACGGTATTGAAGTCCGGCAAAGCCTTCGCTTGCAGGCCGACAGGAAATCTCTTAGTGCTTGCCACCCCCAGGGAAGCGTCAGCGGGCACATTCTGCACATGGAAATCCGGACGCTTCAAATTGCCGGGCCCGTTGTCATTGTTCCCCGGAAGTTTGCCGATGCGCGCGGCTTCATGTCCGAGACCCATAACGACGAGGAATTTTGCACGAAAGTGGCGCAGGCACGCTTCGTGCAGGAGAACCACAGCTACTCGGAACAGGCCGGCACGATCCGAGGCATTCATTTCCAGATACCGCCGCATGCGCAGGGAAAGCTGGTGCGCGTGGTGCGCGGTGCGATCTTCGACGTTGCGGTCGATCTCCGCGCCGGCTCTCCAACTTTTGGCCGCTGTGCAGTCGCCGAGATTTCGTCCGCGAACTGGCAGCAGTTTTGGATTCCGACCGGCTTCGGCCACGGCTTTTGCACGCTCGAGCCGCACACCGAAGTCGTCTACAAGCTGACCGCAGCCTATCATCCCGACAGCGAGCGTGGCATCGCGTGGGACGATCCCGATCTCGCCATTGCGTGGCCGCTCGGAAACCGGGAGCCTAAGCTCTCCGACCGCGACCGGAAACATCCGCGCTTCGTCGAGACACCGGCCTATTTCTGATATGATGGCACCATCATCCGAACGGGATAAATTATGCGCATCGTCGTGACTGGAGGCGCGGGATTCATCGGATCAGCGGTGTGCCGCTTCCTGATCGGTCAGACCGACCACGACGTCTGCAACGTCGACAAGCTCACCTATGCCGGCAATCTCGAGTCGCTGCGCGATGTCTCCGGCAACTCGCGTTACCATTTCGCACAGGCCGACATTTGCGACCGCGAGGCGATCGAGCGTGTGTTCGCGGATTTCCGCCCCCATGCGGTGATCCACCTAGCCGCAGAGTCCCATGTCGATCGCTCGATCGAGGCGTCATCGGACTTTATCGACACCAATATCGTTGGGACACTCAATCTTCTGGAAGCAAGCCGCCGGCATATCGCACGCCCCAACGGCATTGGACCCGACACTTTCCGTTTCGTCCACGTCTCGACCGACGAAGTCTTTGGATCGCTTGGGCCGGAAGGACGGTTCGTGGAGACGACCGCCTATAGCCCGAATTCGCCCTATGCCGCGAGCAAGGCGTCGGCCGATCATTTGGCGTGCGCGTGGCACGCCACCTATGGCGTTCCCACCATCGTGTCGAACTGCTCGAACAACTACGGTCCCTATCACTTTCCTGAGAAGCTGATCCCGCTCGCGATCCTGAACGGCATCGAAGGCAAAGCGATCCCGGTTTACGGTGACGGCCTGAACATCCGCGACTGGCTGCATGTCGACGATCATGCGCGTGCGCTCTATTGCATCCTGACGCGCGGCAAACCGGGTGAGAAGTACAACGTCGGTGCGAACAGCGAACGCACCAACCTCGATGTGGTGACTGCGATCTGCAACAGTCTCGACCGGCGGCGGCCGGCCGGCGCACCGCACCAGCGGCTGATCACGCGCGTCGCGGATCGGCCCGGCCATGACCGGCGTTACGCGATCGACGCGCGCAAGCTGCAGCGCG
>WHTP01000063.1 GCA_009377695.1 Hyphomicrobiales bacterium
CCCTTCTCAGCGGGCGACTTTGCGAATGTTAGAATCAAAGGACCACTAGCAAATATAAGCTGCTAGTGGAGTTTTGGATTTGACATTCGCTTTGGGAGTCTGCGGTCAACGGGGTAGCGAATGTCAAATCCACTCCACTAGGCTGCGGCAACGTCGCCCCAGGATGTCGCGATCGCGCTATCCGGGCTACATTTGCCGTCCAAACGTGGACGGGCATGAATGGAAGAGCAATCTGTCGAACGAACCGGCGCTGTCGCCGGCTCAAACCAGGACACACCGGTTGCCTGGCGTGACCTGCGCGAGTGGGTCGCGCTGATCGAAGCCAACGGCCTGCTCAAGCGCATCGACAAGCCGGTCGATGCCGACGAAGAGCTTGCCGCCATCGCCTATCTCGCGACCCGCCGCGAGGACGCCCCTGCCCTGATGTTCGACACCATCACCGGCGACCGTACCGGCTCGAGCATCCTCACCAACATGCTGGGCTCGAGCAAGGAACGCTACGCGCTCGCGGTCGGAATCGACCCGATCCTCTCGACCGCGGAGATGATCGCGACAACCCGTGAGATCATGCAACGCCGGGTCAAGCCGGTGCCGGTCGCTAAAGCCGACGCGCGCGTGAACGAAGTTGTCCTGCGCGGCGACGAGATCGACCTCACGCAATTCCCGGTGCCGAAGTTCTGGCCGGGCGACGGTGGTCGCTATATCGGCACCGGCGATATCGCGTTGACGCGCAATCCCGATACCGGCCGCATCAATGTCGGCTGCTATCGGCAAATGCTGCATGGGCCGCGACGTGTCGGGCTCTACTGCTCGCCCGGCAAGCACGGGCTGATCGACCGGGAAGGCTGGTGGGCGCGCGGCAAGCCGTGCGAAGTGGTTGCGGCCTATGGCATTGATCCGGTGCTGTTCATGCTGGCCGCACAGGTATTCGGCATGAAAGAATCCGAGCTTGACGTCGCCGGCGGCATGATGGGTCGCGGCGTCGAGCTCACTGAAGCGGAATATGTGAGCCTGCCGATCCCCGCCAATGCCGAGTTCGTCATCGAGGGGCTCTTGCATCCCGGCGACAGCGAAGAGGAAGGACCGCTTGGTGAGTTCACCGGCTATTACGGCCGCGAGCGTGCGCCGCAGCCGGTCATCGAGGTCAAGGCGGTGCATCACCGCCGCTCCCCGATCTTCACCGCCGCGCTGATGGCGAAATATCCATCCTGCGAAATCGGCGCCTATTACGCGATCATGCGCTCGGCGCGCATCCTTGACGATCTTGACCGCATCGGCGTCTCCGGCGTGCTCGGCGCCTATGCGCATCCGGCCGCCGCGTCGGGCTGGGGCATGGTGGTGGTATCGATACAGCAGCAATATGCCGGACACGCGGCGCAGGTGCTGGCGCTGACCGCGCAATGCCCGGCTGCCGCCTACTACACCAAATGGATCATCGCGGTGGACGAGGACGTCGATCCGACCGACTTCAACGACGTGATGTGGGCGCTCTCGACGCGCTGCAACCCGGCCGACGACCTCGACGTGTTGCGCAACACCTGGTCGACCGGTCTCGATCCGAGCCAGTATCCGCCGGAGCTGCGGCCCTACGGATCGAAGGTGCTGATCAACGCGTGCAAGCCGCACAAGCACATCAAGCAATTCCCGCAGGCGACGCTCTTGCGGCAGAGCGTCTACGAGCGCGCCGCCGCGCGCTGGGATGAGCTTGGCTTCGAAGGACCACCGCCAAAGCTGACGGCGTTTCATCAGGAGTGATCGCTGCCAGGCTAAACCCTCTCTGGTCATTCCGGGGCCGGCCGAAGGCCGGAGCCCGGAATCCAAACCGCCCATGGATTCCGGACAGCCGCTTCGCGGCTTCCGGAATGACGGAGGCTTCGTCAGTGCAGCCGGAATTCCCCGTCCAGCGCGCGGATTTCCGCAGGCTTGATCAGCCGTGCATGCGCGACGGTCACCGAATGCAGCGGGCCTTCGATCTTCTCCAGCCAGAACGCCAGAAACTTGTTCAGCACCGGAAACTTCGGACAGAGGTCGTAGTCCTGCCAGACGTAGGTCTGCAGTACCGTGGGATGGTCGGGTAGCCGATAAAGGATCTCGGCCGTGGTCAGTCCGTAGCCCTCGAGCTGCTTCTTGAAACCTTCCGAAATCATGCAACGTCCTCCATGTCCGAGAACAACAGCATCGTGGAACCGGCGTTCCGATTGCAAGCCGAAAAGATAAATTATGTGTGCATTATCAAGGCACTAGCAGCATCGCCTGATGGCTGCTGACAAACCGCCTGAGGCGCGGGCGAGCGACCGGGTGCCGACCGCCTGGCCCCAAATTAACCAAATAAATTCAGATATTTGAGATGCCTGATAGCACTCCGCCGAAATGAGTGCTAAAAATCCGCGCGGCCCCTCTTGCGGGTCAAAAATGTGCGCCCTATGTCGCGCGCAAGCAGCCGCCAGGGGGCTCCAGGCGGCTGCGTCCACAAGACTACCGAATCACAAGGCTACCGAATCACTCAACGAGGAGGATTTCCATGAAG
Organism: Hyphomicrobiales bacterium; assembly: GCA_009377695.1. Classification (GTDB taxonomy): domain Bacteria; phylum Pseudomonadota; class Alphaproteobacteria; order Rhizobiales; family Xanthobacteraceae; genus VAZQ01. The sequence goes on from WHTP01000063.1 coordinate 2,528, forward strand.
TTCCGTCCGCTTCACGACCGCGTCGTCGTTAAGCGTGTTGATGCCGAAGAGAAGACGTCCGGTGGCATCATCATCCCCGACACCGCCAAAGAGAAGCCCAGCCAGGGCGAGATCGTTGCAGTTGGCCCCGGTGGCCGCGACGAGGCGGGCAAACTCATCCCGATCGATCTGCAGGTTGGCGACCGCGTGCTGTTCGGCAAGTGGTCGGGCACCGAGGTCAAGATCGACGGCCAAGACCTCCTGATCATGAAAGAGTCTGACATCCTTGGCGTGCTGGAAGGCAGCGTCGCCAAGAAGAAGGCCGCTTAAGCATCATTCGATCCTTCGAGATGCGAGCGCTTGTTTGCTCGCTTCCGTAATCTCAGGATCACAAACGGAGACATTCAATGGCTGCCAAGGAAGTCAAATTCGCAGTCGAAGCCCGCGACAAGATGTTGCGCGGCGTCGACATTCTTGCCAACGCCGTAAAGGTGACGCTCGGCCCGAAGGGCCGCAACGTCGTGCTCGACAAGAGCTTCGGCGCTCCCCGCATCACCAAGGACGGCGTCACCGTCGCCAAGGAGATCGAGCTCGAAGACAAGTTCGAAAACATGGGCGCACAGATGGTGCGCGAGGTCGCGTCGAAGACCTCCGACATCGCCGGTGACGGCACCACGACCGCGACCGTGCTCGCGGCCGCGATCGTCAAGGAAGGCGCCAAGGCCGTTGCCGCCGGTATGAACCCGATGGATCTCAAGCGCGGCATCGACCTCGCGGTCGAGGCCATCGTCGAGGATCTCAAGAAGAACTCCAAGAAGATCACGTCGAACGACGAGATCGCCCAGGTCGGCACCATCTCGGCCAACGGCGATCAAGAGATCGGCAAGTTCCTCGCCGAGGCCATGAAGAAGGTCGGCAACGAGGGCGTCATCACGGTCGAAGAGGCGAAGAGCCTGGAGACCGAGCTCGACGTCGTCGAGGGCATGCAGTTCGACCGCGGCTACATCTCCCCCTACTTCATCACCAATGCCGACAAGATGCGGACGGAGATGGAGGACCCGTACATCCTCATCAACGAGAAGAAGCTCTCGGGCCTGCAGGAGCTGCTTCCGTTGCTCGAAGCGGTGGTGCAGACCGGCAAGCCGCTGTTGATCATCGCTGAGGACGTCGAGGGCGAGGCGCTCGCCACGCTCGTGGTCAACAAGCTGCGCGGCGGTCTCAAGGTCGCGGCGGTGAAGGCGCCGGGCTTCGGCGATCGCCGCAAGGCCATGCTGCAGGACATCGCAGTCCTGACCGGCGGCCAGGCGATCAGCGAAGACCTCGGGATCAAGTTGGAGAACGTCACCATCAACATGCTTGGCCGCGCCAAGAAGGTGATGATCGACAAGGAGAACACCACGATCGTCAACGGCGCCGGCAAAAAGGCCGACATCGAGGGCCGCATCTCGCAGATCAAGGCGCAGATCGAGGAGACCACCTCGGACTACGACCGCGAGAAGCTCCAGGAACGTCTCGCCAAGCTCGCAGGCGGCGTCGCGGTGATCCGCGTCGGCGGCGCGACCGAGGTCGAGGTGAAGGAGCGCAAGGACCGCGTGGATGATGCCATGCACGCGACCCGCGCTGCAGTCGAGGAGGGCATCCTGCCGGGCGGCGGCGTGGCGCTGCTGCGCGCCGGCGCTGCCCTCAAGGTGCGCACCCAGAACGACGACCAGAAGACCGGCGTCGAGATCGTGCGCAAGGCGACGCAGGCCCCTGCCCGCCAGATCGCGACCAATGCCGGTGAGGATGGTTCGGTCATCGTCGGCAAGATCCTGGAGAAGGACCAGTACGCATACGGCTTCGACGCCCAGACTGGCGACTACGTCAATATGCTCTCCAAGGGCATCATCGACCCGACCAAGGTGGTGCGTCAGGCCCTGCAGGGTGCGGCCTCGGTCGCTGCGCTGCTCATCACCACCGAGGCGATGGTTGCCGAACTTCCGAAGAAGAACCAGCCGGCCATGCCCCAGATGCCGGGCGGCGGCGGAATGGACTTCTGATCGGTCCTATCAGACCAGACAAAAAATCGAGGCTCGGGAGCAATCCCGGGCCTCTTTCTTTTCTGGAACCGCGACCGATCCCGTTCCGCCCGTCCACCCAAAAGCGGCGACTCGACAACACCAAAAGATTCGGACTCCCGCTGGAGTTACCCCCCACCTGATCGGGCGCGCGAATGAGTAATGAACCCTCCGACCGCGAATTGCTTTAGACTACAAAAACGAGAAACGACCACGAACGAAAGGTGCGCGTACATCCGGCGTCACCTGTCGAAGCGCGGTCGCTGGGGCGATGGTACACTGTACACAGCCATCGCCACTTGATGAAGTGCTACCGGAGGCGAACGACAGCGTCATGACAGCAAAAACAGGGCAAATCCGCATCGGCATCGGGGGCTGGACGTTCGAGCCGTGGCGCGGCGAGTTCTATCCGAAGGGTCTGCCGCACGCGAAGGAGCTTGCCTATGCCAGCGAGCGGCTCACGTCGATCGAGGTCAACGGCACCTTCTACCGTTCGCAGACGCCGGCGACCTTCCGCAAATGGGCGAGCGAGGTGCCCGATGGTTTCGTCTTCTCGCTCAAGGGCCCGCGCTTCACGACCAATCGCCGCGTGCTGAAAGAAGCGGGCGACTCCATCCAACGCTTTCTTGACAGTGGCGTGACCGAGCTCGGACCGCATCTCGGGCCCCTGCTCTGGCAGTTCGCGCCGACCAAGAAATTCGACGAAGCCGACTTCGGCGCCTTTCTTGAGCTGCTGCCGGACAAATTCAACGGCTGTCACATTCGCCACGTCGTCGAGGTCCGGCATGACAGTTTCAAGACGCCGGAATTTGCCGCGCTGTTACGCAAATTCTCGATCCCCGCCGTCTATACCGACCATGCGCGCTATCCAAACATCGCCGATGTGACCGGCGATTTCGTGTATGCGCGGCTGCAACAGGGCGACGATAAGATCCCGACCGCCTACCCGCCCAAAGCAATCGCCGAATGGGGCAAGCGGCTGCGCGACTGGGCCATGGGCGGCGAGCCCGATGACCTCGAGCGCATCGCACCGTCACCGAAAGGCAAAGGCAAGCCGCGCGACGTGTTCGCCTACGTCATCCATGAAGGCAAGATCCGCGCGCCAGCGGCGGCGATGGGCTTGATCGAAAAGGTCGGAAAGCGTCCAGTGTGACAGTGATATCCCCACAAGTCACAATTCCAAATGACAGCCTCAAAAACGACAACGACCACGAACCAAGAGGTGCGCGTACATCCGGCGTCACCCAATGATCGTGGTCGTCCTGGCTGCAGCCGACTTGCGGCTGCCGCCCAGCGAAGGAACCTTTCAGCCAGCTCAACTTCGCCTTTCATGCTATGTAGGTATTGTATGTGACACCCGCAAGACAGTGGAAAACAATGTTTTTCGCTGTCATGGGCCAGGTGCCCGAGATCAGGAGGCTACCAGTCACGGCCACTTGGCGCGGGCGCGAATATCGGCGAACGACTTCGTCGCGTTCGCCACGATCTGCTTGTGATCGAGCGCCGTGTGACGGCCGCTGCGATAGAGGATGCGGCCATCAACGATCGTGGTGTCGACATTGCTCGGCTGCGCCAATGACACGAGTGCGTCATACGGGTCGCCCATGGGTGTCATGTTGACGTCGGTGGTGCGCACCAGGATGAGGTCGGCGCGCTTGCCGGGCGTGAGCGAGCCCACCCTGTCGGCGACGCCGAGGTCGCGTGCGCCATCGACCGTGGCGAGCTCCACCATCCGCCTGCTGGTGAGCGGGATCTTATTGCCCAGGCGATGCTTGTGCAGCGAATAGGCCATGCGCATGCAGCCGAAGCAGTCGCAGTTGTAGTTGGTCGTATGGTCGATCGACAAACTGACCGGGACGCCGGCTTCCAACAGCTCGCCGAGTTGAATGACGCCGGCGCTCGCCGGACGCTGCGATTCCCCGACCGGCGAGGTCGTGTAGCGCGTGCCCTTTTCCTTCATCATCGCGCGCTCCTCCGCCGTCGTCAGCAAGGGGTGCACGAGCTGCAGGTCCGGACCAAGAAGCCCCGTATCGTTGAGCAACTTGATCGGGCTCGCGCCCGACGTGTGCATGGTGATCGTCAGGCCGAGCTCACGCGCCGCGCCCCATTCCTTCTTTGCCATCTCGATCGAGATGTTGCCGCGCAAGGGATTGGTGCCGTCGCCGACGTTGCGTGAGGAAATTCCGAGCGTCAGCATTCCGTCGTTCTTGATCCAATCGCGCTTCACGCGCGCGAGGTCGGCAAGATCCATGGGCTGATCGTTGGGCGCGCCCTGCGGCGAGCCGTAGGCGAAACGCCCACGGATGCCGGTATCGCTCATGGCCCGCAGCTCTGCATCGGCATGCGCGGGCGAGCGCACGTTGTGCGCCCAGTTGTGGGTCGTCGTGACGCCGGCGCTCAACGCCTCGGCGAGCCCGAGCTGCACGCTGTTATAGCTGTCATCGGCCATCATGTGCGGTCCGAGCCGCGACGTGACCGGGAAATAGCCGCGCGCCTTGTCATCATTGCTGATGACCGGCCGGAACAGGCTGGTCCAATGATGCCAATGGGTCTCGACAAAGCCCGGCATGCAGATCATGCCGCGCCCGTCGATGACGTCTGCGCCGGCCGCATTGACATTTGCCCCGATCGCAACGATAGCGCCATCGCGAACATGGACGTCGCCCGTCGGCAGATCGCCGACTTTCGGGTCCATCGAGAGCACGTGGGCGGCGCGGACGACGAACTCGCCGCGCGCCGGCAGCGTCGCGGCGGGCGCGGCACCCTGCCCCGTCGTTGCGGATTGCGCGTCCGCCTGGTCGTGCATCAGAGCGGATGCGCCGATGGATGCTGCTCCGGCGAGAATCGCACGCCGGTCGATTGGCTTTGGATGCATCGAAACCTCCCCATTGATCTTTTCTTGTCGTCCGAGACAAACACTCGCGCCGCGAGGGCGCGCGCCGAACCGCTGCCGCAGCGGCAAGCCTATTCCGCCGGCTGCGGGATCGACGCACGCTCCTTCTCGACGCCATTAACGAGCACAGCAATCGCCGCCGTGGCGATGACAAAGCCGAGCGCAATCACCGCCGTGACCGCGAGCACGAGGTCGAAGCCGCCGCGCCCGTGCAGCAGCGCGATCAGCGACACCGCCGCACCCGACACCAGGAAGGTCAGGAAATAGCGCACCGCAAACACCCGGCCGCGCCAGGCGTCGGCGGTGTAGCGCGCGATCACCATGTCGTTGACGGTCACCTGCGCATAGATGCCGATGACAGCCGCCGCGAGCGCGAACAGAATGGTAAGGCCGGTCGCATAGGCTGCCCAGATCACGCCAGCGAGCTGCCAGACCGCGACTACGGCGAACAGGATGTGCAGCGGGAATTTCTCGACCAGCCGCCCCATCGCAAGTTGCGCGAGCGCGCCGAACGCCAGGATCACGGTGGCGAGCCCGCCCACCAGGACCAGCGACACGTCACCGAGACGCTCGTCGACAATCTTCGGCAGCGCCACCGTCACGATGTGGAAGACCAAGCCGGCGGTGAGCGCAATGACGACGAACAGACAGAACACGGTCGCCGCGACCCATGCCGCCAGCCGCACGTCGGGCGTCTGCTCGCGTGTGGCCGATTTGTGCCGGTCATCGGCGACGAGACGCAGATAGGCGATGCCGGTGAGGATGCAGACAGCGGCCGGCACGACGAAGGCGCCGCGCCATCCGATCACAGAGGCGAGCACGGCGGTGATGCCGGCAGCGAACGCGACGCCGAGATTGCCGCACACGCCGTTGAAGGCGAGCGAGCGGCCGCGCGTCGTCGCCTGCTCGATCAGCATCGCGGTGCCGACCGGATGATAGATCGCGGCGAACATGCCGAGCGCCGCGAGCGCGATCGCGAGCGTGATCAGGTTCGGCGCCAGCGCCGCGCCGAGAAGCGATACGCCGCAGCCGAAATAGAACAGCGCCATCATATTGCGCCGGCTCCAGCGGTCGGCGAGCCAGCCGGCCGGAAGCGAGAAGATACCGAATGCAACAAAAGAGGCGGTGCCAAGCGCGATCAGCTCGGCATAGCTGCGGCCATAGACGGCTTCGAGCCCAATCACGACCGTCGGGAAGATCAGGATCACGTAATGATCGATCGCGTGCGCCCAGTTGATAAAGCCGATCGAAATCCGCCGCGCGGCGAGATCAGGCGCGGCCTGGTCGCTCGACGTGGCAATGATATCCGCCATCGTTTGACCCCGGTCTTATCAACCCCGGCGGAACGTCCTCGCGATGCCGGTCGGTCGTCATTTCTATTGCCTGGTTGCCGGAAAGTCGAGATGGCCGCCGCCAGGAAAGAAAGTCAGTCGAGCGTGCGCCGGAAGCGCGTGACCGCGACCGCCATGGCGAGCAGCATCAGTCCTGTCAGCGCAGCCGTATCGTAATAGAGGTTTTCGAACGACGCGCCTTTGAGCATGATCCCCCGCACGATGCGAAGATAATGCGTCAGCGGCAGCGCCTCGCCGATCCATTGCGCCCACACCGGCATGCCGGCGAACGGAAACATGAAGCCCGAGAGCAGGATGTTGGGCAGGAAGAACATCAGCGACATCTGCATCGCCTGGAGCTGGTTCTGCGCCAGCGTCGAGAACGTATAGCCGATTGCGAGGTTCGCGGTGATGAATAGCGTGCTAAGCATGGCGAGCAGCAGAAGGCTGCCGAGCAGCGGCACGCCGAACAAGAGAATCCCGATGCCGAGAATGAGCGCCGCCTGCACGAAGCCGACGATGATATAGGGTATGATCTTGCCGAGCATGACCTCGACCGGCCTGATCGGCATCGACAGCAGGCTCTCCATCGTTCCGCGCTCGATCTCGCGCGTCACCGAGAGCGCGGTGAAGATCAGCATGGTCATGGTGAGAATGGTGCCGACTAAGCCCGGCACGATGTTGAGCGAGGTCTCGGCGGCCGGATTGTAGCGTGCATGCGAGCGGAACTCGAACGGCGCCGACGCAGGCTCGGGCACGCCGTGGTCGTGGCGCAACGCCGTCTGCAGCACGCCGCTGAGGGCGGCGATTGCCGATCCGGCGGCTACCGGATCGGTCGCATCGCTCGCGATCAGGATCGCTGGACGATCGCCGCGCCGCACGTCGCGCTCGAAATTGGCCGGGATCTCGATGGCGAACAGCACGGTGCCCGAAGCCAGCAGCCGGTCGAACTCCGCCTCGTCGTGCAGGACATGCGTGACCTTGAAATATCGTGTGTTCTCCAAGGCGCGCAGAATCGATCGCCCGAGGTCGCTGCTTTCCTGCAGTAAGATGGCGGTCGGCAGGTGGCGCGGATTGGTGTTGATCGCATAGCCGAACAGCAGGAGTTGGATCAGCGGGATCATGATGATCATCGCGAACGAAACGCGGTCGCGCCTGAGCTGAATGAACTCCTTCACCAGCATCGCCCAGGTCCGCCGCCAGAACTCTCCGCGGCGGGATCGCCTTGGGGTTTGGCCTTGGATCATGGTCATTGGAAATTGTCCCGCGCCCGGCTCATCAAATCGATGAACACGTCTTCGAGCGTCGCTTCGGAGCGCGTCCAGGTGAGGTCCGCGCGTTCGCGATAAGGCCCAATCGCCGCCTCAAGCGCCGCTTCATCGCGGCCGGATACATGCAGGCTCGACCCGAACGGCGCCACCATGTCGACGCCGGGACGGTCGGCGAGTTCATCCCCGAGCCTGGTCAGCGTCGCTGACGGTGCGCTGACCGTGTAGGTGATAAGATGCGCCGCCGCGATCACCTCGGGCACGGTGCCGCGTGCCAGCAGCACGCCATAGGCGATATAGGCGATCTCGTGACAGCGCTCGGCCTCGTCCATGTAGTGGGTCGAGACCAGGACCGTTAAGCCCTGCGCGGCAAGCGCGTGGATCTCGTTCCAGAATTCCCGGCGCGCTTTCGGATCGACGCCGGCGGTCGGTTCGTCGAGCAGGAGAAGCTGTGGGCTTGGCAGCGTGCAGGCGCCGAGCGCGAGGCGCTGTTTCCAGCCGCCGGAGAGTTCGCCGGCAAGCTGCTCCTCGCGGCCGTTGAGGCCGAGCCGCTCGACCATCGCACCGGCCGCGGCGACCGGTCTCGCGATGCCGTAAAGCCGCGCGACGAATTCGAGGTTCTCGCGCACCGACAGGTCCTGATAGAGGCTGAAGCGCTGCGTCATATAACCGACGTGCCGCTTGATCTCGTCCGCCTGGGTCAGGATGTTGTAGCCAAGGCAGGTCCCCTCTCCTTCGTCCGGCGTCAGCAGCCCGGTCAGCATGCGGATGGTTGTGGTTTTGCCGGAGCCGTTGGGACCGAGGAAGCCATAGATCGTCCCGCGCCGCACCTGCATCGACAGGTCGCGCACGACCTTGCGATTGCCGAAGGATTTCGACAGCCCGCGCACATCGATGGCGATATCGGGTGCCGGGGCGAGCGCACCGTCGGGAGTTGGTGTCATTTCGCCTGCCCCCGCTTCGGCTGCCCCCGTTTCGGCTCCGGCTGTTCCCGCTTCGGATTCGGCTGCTCCTGCTCCTGCTTCGCCTGCTCCTGTCCCCGGGGCGCGAGCGTCACGGTGACCGGCTGCCCGACCCGCAGACTTTCCGGCTTCTCCGGCAGGGCCTCGATCATGAACACAAGCTTGTTGCGTTCTTCGAGGCTGTAGATGACCGGCGGCGTAAACTCGGCAGTGCGGGCAATGAAGCTGATGCGGGCGGTCAGCCCGCTCGGGCAGCCGTCGCACTGGATATTGATCGTGTCGTCGAGCGCGATCGTTGGCAGGATGGCTTCGCTGACGAAGAAACGCACTTTCATGTTGCCCGGCGGCAGGATCGCCACGACTGGACGCCCCGCTGGAACGAGCTCACCGACGCGGAAATAAATCTGCTGGACTGTCCCGGCGGCCGGGCTGAAGGCCTTGCGCCGGGTCAACTTCGTCTGCGAGGAATTGAGCCGCGCCTGCGCGGAACGAAGGGCAGCCTCCGTCTCATCAAACGCCTTCTGCGTGCCGGCGGCCGTCTTCATGAGCGTCGACGCACGATCGTGGGCCTGCTGAGCGTTCTTCAGCGTCGCCTCACGCTCGGCGACCTCTGCGCGCTGCAGGTCGTCATCAAGCGTGAAAAGGAGCGTGCGCGCCTCGACCCGGTCGCCTTCGCGCACCGGCTGGGTTTCGATCCGGCCATACTCATCGGGACTGATGAAGATCAGGTTCGCCTCGATCCAGCCCTGAAACGACTGTTCGTTGTTCTTGCTGCAGCCGGCAACAACAACAATAAGACACGCCAGGGATGCATGCAGGACCAGGCAGATCATAGCGAATTCCTTGGCGAATTCCTTGCCGACTTCCCCGACGAGGTTCTCTCGCCGAACAGAAGATCAAGATGGGCGCGCATGAGGTCGCGGACGTCGAGCGGTGCGAACCGGTCGAACATGCTGTTCCACACCAGCGCGACCAGCGCTGGTGCAACCAGCAACTGTGGAAAGCGCGCGAGCGCATCGTTCGGCAATTCACCGCGCTCCACGGCGCGCGTCAGGATCGGGCGCAGCGCCGTCATCACGCGTTCGATCACCTCGTGGTAGTAGAATTCGGCGAGCTTCGGAAACCGCGCACCTTCTGTGATCACCAGCCGGATGACATCCTTGCGGCGGGTGCCGAAGATCTCGCGCACGAAGATATCGGCGATGATCTCCGCGATGGCCTGCGGCGGTAGTTGTGCCATCTGCGGGGTTGCAACGGCGCCGACGATCGGGCTCAGCTCCGCCCGCACGAGCTCCTGGAACAGGTGCTCCTTGTCGTTGAAGTAGAGATAGATCGTCCCCTTCGCGACGCCGGCGCGGCGCGCGACGTCGTCGAGGCGGGTCGCGGCAAAGCCAGAGGCGGCGAACTCTTCGAGCGCAGCCGCCAGGATCGCCCCCCGCCGCTCGGCCTGTCGCGCCATGCGCGCATTGCCGGCGAGCGCCGGCACGGCGGCACGCGAGCGACGGCCCTTCTGTTGCACGCGTCTTGCTCCCTGCTTGCGAGCCATCTTCGTCAACGTCAAATGACTGACTGGTCAGTCATAATATAGGCGCGCAGGTTTGGCCGCAAGGGGGTCGACAGAAGGTTTCAAATTGCGATCCAGGCTTGAAGAACCTGTCGCGTTAAATCCCCTCGAATGTACGGGGCTCGATTTCGGAATCGTACAGTGATTCCAAGGCAATCGGAGCGAGTTTGAATCTGATATATTGCAAACACCACACAGATACAGCGGCGGACGCCAGTAATTCCTCCCGGGCTCGTAAGTTGTTATTCCCGACCTAGGCCCGACTTCCCAATATGGGACTGCGGACTGTATCACGATACAGCCGTGCTACTTCCCCGACTATTTGGGTTAACGGCTCGTTAACCATCCGCGCCTAATGCTCATTTCACACGCCAGCAACAAAATCGAAGGCCGCCGTGAACAGCACCAGCGCTATCGATGCGAACAATTTGATCCGATTTTGCATTCGCTCGTACATTGCGTTTGTCCTGGCTCCCCAGGCGCCGATCGTTGATTGGCTTCATCAACTCGACAATTGGACCCGCAGCTCGCCTGGCTTCTTTGTTGGCAGACCGGTCGTGCTCGACCTCAGCACAGTTAAATTGAGCCAGGCTGGGATTCGGCATCTGCTCGAACAGCTCGCGGAGCGCAGTATCCGCATCATCGGCCTTGAAGGCACTGACTCTTCAGAGCTCGATACGTCACTGCCACCGCTCCTGACCGGAGGACGCCCATCAGAGCGGCAGGCCACACCCGCCGCTGCGACCACCAAGCCGACCGCTGCTCCGGATATACCGGACGAGCCGAGCTCGCTGCTGATCGAGACTCCGGTCCGCTCCGGCCAAACCGTGGTCTTCCCAAGCGGCGACGTCACGGTGCTCGGTTCGGTGGCTTCGGGATCGGAGATCATCGCCGGCGGATCGATTCACGTCTACGGCACGCTCAGGGGGCGTGCCATGGCAGGATCGAGAGGCAACTCGGATGCGCGAATATTTTGCAGGAAGAACGAGGCCGAACTGCTTGCAATCAATGGCTACTACCGAACTGCCGAGGAATGGGGTGCGGACATCCGCTCCCAAGCTGTCCAGTCCTGGCTTGAAGATGGTGTGTTGAAAGTCGCTCCCCTGGATTGAGCAGGAGATCATAAGCATGAGCAAAGTTATCGTCGTCACATCCGGCAAAGGTGGGGTTGGCAAGACCACCTCGACCGCAGCGATCGGGGCCGCCCTCGCGGCCACCGGCCAGACGGTCGCCGTCGTCGATTTCGATGTAGGGCTCCGGAACCTCGACCTGGTGATGGGAGCGGAGCGGCGCGTCGTTTACGACCTGATCAACGTCGTTCAAGGGGTCGCCAAGCTTCCGCAAGCATTGATCCGCGACAAGCGCATCGACACGCTGTCGCTCTTGCCCGCCTCCCAGACCCGCGACAAGGACGCCCTCACCGAAGAGGGCGTGGCGCGCGTGATCAAAGAGCTGCGCGCCAAATTCGACTGGGTTATCTGCGACAGCCCGGCCGGCATCGAGCGGGGCGCCACGCTTGCCATGCGGTACGCCGACACGGCCATCATCGTCACCAACCCCGAGGTGTCGTCCGTCCGCGACTCGGATCGCATTATCGGCCTGCTCGATTCCAAGACCGAGAAGGCCGAGAAGGGCGAGCGGGTCGAGAAGCACATCCTCATTACTCGTTACGATGCTGCCCGCGCCGCGCGCGGCGAGATGCTCAACATCAAGGATGTGCTCGACATCCTGTCGCTCCCGCTCCTCGGCATCGTTCCGGAGAGCGAGGACGTGCTGCGCGCATCCAATCTCGGCTCGCCGGTGACGCTCAATGATCCCGCGAGCGCGCCCGCCCGCGCCTATCGCGACGCCGCGAGCAGGCTTAAAGGCCAGGACCTGCCGATGACCATACCAAGCGACCGCAAGGGCTTTCTTGACAAGCTGTTCGGACGGAGAGCCGCATGAGCCTCCTCAACCTCTTCCGGCGTCGCGGCAGCGCCCCGGTGGCGCGCGAGCGGCTCCAAATCCTTCTCTCGCATGAAAGAGCGGTTCGGGGTCAGTCCGATCTGCTGACCAAGCTGAAGGATGAAATCCTGGCGGTGGTGGCCAAGCACGTCAACGTGGAGCACGATCAGGTGCAGGTCACCTTGGACCGCGGCGAAAAGGTTTCGCTGCTCGAGATCAATGTCGAGGTTCCGAACTCGGTGGGCGCGCTGGCCGCGGCCCAATAACGAGTAGCGTCCGTCAGCCGCGGGCGTCGCAGACGAAGGCGCGGATCACGCACTCCCTGCCGCCATTGCGGTAGCACTGCCGTAGTGCCGTGTTCTGCGCTGGACCGAGCCGCGAAGCGGCGGCAAAGCCATACGAACCGCATGCATTGCGCATGTCGACGGCGAAGGCGGCGCAGTTCTGTTTCATCGACGCAACCACCTTGCATCCTTTGCCGGCGCATTTGCGAATGGCTTCGGTGCGGGCGGCATCGGCGCGCGCGTAATCGTAGGCAAGGCCATAGGCGCCGCATCGTCCGATCGCGAGCGCGCCGGCCGCATGAACCAAGCCAGCGGCAGAAACAACAAGAGCTCCCGCGAGCGCCATGCGCGCGAAAACGCGGCCGAAGGTCGACATGAACCCCTCCCCCGAGGATGTCGAGAGCCTACGGCGTAACGGTTGCGACTTGGTGAATTTGGAACTGGGCGGCGGCAAAGCACACATTATGGAGTGTGCAAGACGCTATGGTATGATCCGAATCAGAAGGAAGCGTGCATGGCCCGCGTCCAAAATCCGATATTGTTCTCGACCTATTTTGGTACCGATAGCGCGGCCCTCGAGACTGCCGGCTTTATTGACCCATTCCTGGATGTCGACGTGCCTCTCTTTATTGATCCGGTACTCCTCGAAAAATCATCCAACGAACAGGTCCGCACCGGGGGCATTGCAACGTTTCGGGATCATTTTGAAGACTTCGTACGGCTGCTAGCGATCTCAAACAACGAGAACGACGCTGCTTGGAAAGGGGCAAGGCGCTTGCTCGACCTTCGGGAGCCGCCTGAGAATGGCCTCGGATACGGCGGCAGCGGCCGATCCGGGAGTTCGCGCCCTAAAGACATCCGCGAAGCGATCATGCGAACGAGCAAGGAGATTATCGAACTGGGCGCGAAAGACCCGGAAATGATCTCACTCATGGGTTTCTTCGAAGAAGAGGTCGGACCGGACACGATCAGCGATTTCACCACCCGGGTGATCATTGATGTTCTCGGCACAATAACCGAAGAATTTTGCGTGGCGCACGGGGTTCCGGTACTCGACTGCGCCGTGGGCGGCGGCCACAACCTGCCCATGTTCAAGAACAGCCGTGGAGTGGAGGCGCCTCTTGTGCTTGTTCCGCGCGACATCGTTCGTGAACTGCCCGTTGCAAACGACTGGTCCGACATCGAGAAAGCAGCGATGTTGAATGCTCAGATTCGGGACAGGGTCAACAGGTTGCTTGGTGGATTGGCGCAGCCAACGATAGCTGACCGGAAACGCGCTCTCCGGGCCGCGGCCATGGGATCGGCGGAAGACTTCAATCGCTTCCTTGCCACTGTCAAAGAAAACGTAAGCAGCTACGATCCCAACCTCGACGCGCTCGGTTACTACCGACTGAAGGAGATTTTTGCCAACGGGTTTGAGGGCCTAAAGCAGCCGCTGCCATACGACCTAGCAACCGGACCCGCAGAGATTATGAGACTCGTCAACGACACGATCGAACTCTTTCAGAGGCATGTCGAGAAAGGCAATCTATGGGAGGAGCTTTGGATTCATGACAAACCAAAGAAGGAACGGGCATCGCAACTGATCTACTACGCAATCGCCGACGCGTTTTGTAAAGCCAACAACATCGATATTTCGCCAGAAGCAAATATGGGCGGAGGGCCGATCGATTTCAAATTTTCAAAAGGTTACAGCTCGAGGGTTTTGGTCGAAATGAAGCGCTCGAGCGGCAGCGTTGTTCACGGATATGAGAAGCAGCTCGAATTTTATAAAGACGCATCGCAAACTGATTTCGCTGTGTTCGTGGTCATCGACTATGGCGATCTCGGCGAAAAGCTGAACACAATCCGTCAGATTCGGCAGACGCGAATCGAGGACCGTGAAAGGGCCTCCGAGATTATTGTGATCGACGCGACTCCGAAAGCATCTGCGAGCAAACGGACATAGCTCCGCTTGTGTTATCAGCCGCCTTCGAGCTCGGCCTTGAGGCCGCGCAGCGCTTCCGGCGTGTCGACATCGATCAGCGCCGCCTTGCCGGTGACCGGCACCTCGACCACGGCTTCGTTGTAACGGCCGATCAGATGACGCGCGCCCACATCGCCTTCGATCGCCATCAGGTCGGGAAAGAATCGCCGCGACCACAGCACCGGATTGCCGCGCCGTCCGCCGAGCACCGGCACGACGGCCAGCGCGCCCTTCTCCGGATCAAAGCCCGCGATCAACTGGTTGATCAGCGCCGCGTCGACCTGCGGCATGTCCCCGAGGCACACGACGGCGCCGTCCGCGTCCGGCGGCACGGCGGCAATCCCGGCCTTGAGCGAACCGCCGAGGCCGGATGCAAAGTCGGGATTGTGCACGACCTTTACCGGCAGATCGGCAAGTGCCGCACTCACGCGTTCATTCTGATGGCCGGTGACGACGATCACCGGCGACGCGCGCGATGCGAGCGCCTGCTCGGCGGCAATGCGCACCAAGGGCTTTCCGCCGATCTCGGCCAGAAGCTTGTTCGGTCCCCCCATACGCGTTGACCTACCGGCCGCCAGCACCACGGCGGCAATGTGATGATCGGCCGGCACCACCGGCTCGTCGCGCGGCTGCGGCCGCGTGACAATCTCCATCAGCAGGCCGCCGACGCCGAGCCCGGTGATCGCCTCCCGCGGCACCTCAAGACCCGCCAGCAACCGCATCAAGACCCAGTCGAATCCGTTTTCCTTGGGCGAGCGCGCACAGCCCGGCGCGCCGAGCAGCGGGCGGCCGCGCGCATCCGCCAGCAGCAGCAGGTTGCCCGGATCGACCGGCATGCCGAAATGCTCGACCCGGCCGCCGATCGCCTCGACCGCAGCCGGGATCACGTCGCGCCGGTCGGCGATGGCCGAGGCGCCGAACACGATCACGAGCTCGGAGCCTTCCCGCAGGACCTCCTCCAGTGCCTGCACCAGCGCGTCCTTGTCATGCGGGATGCGGCGCTCGGCAACGATGACGGCACCGGCGGGCGCAAGCCGCTCGGCCGTCACCTTCATGGTCTTCTCGACGACCTTGGTGGCGAGACCCGGCAGCATGGTCGAGATCACGCCGACTTTGCGGATGCGATAGGGCGCGACCTTGACCAGCGGGGCGGCGGCACGCGCCACCGAGACCGCTGCATCGCGCACTGCTCCTGCCACAGAAAATGGAATAATCTTCACGGTCGCGAGCATCTCGCCGGCGACCACCGGCTTGAACGCCGGCAAGGTCGCGAAAGTGACTGCCTCGTCGATCAGGTTGAGCGCATCGATCGCCGCCTTGTTGACGACGAGGACTCCCGGGACCTCTGAAAACAGGTTCGCGCGGCCGGTGAAGGCGCGGTCGACCCGCACGCCCTCCCCTGCGACGGCGGCGGCGATGTCGCCGGCGGCGATGTCCTCCGACACGTCGCCGGGCTCGAGTCGGGCCACCACGATCTCGGGAATGCCGGCGGCTTCGAGTGCTTTGATTTCCGACGGCCCGATCACCGTGCCCTTCTTGAGCACCAACGAAGCCTGGCGGATCGAATGGACGGCAACGCCGCCCTCCGCCTCGGCAATCGGGACGGCGCCGAACTTCACGACGCCGTCTCCGGCACTTTTTCCGGGGCTTTCTCCGGGGTCAGGCGCAGGCTGGATGTAATCTGCCCCATGATCGCGACCGCGATCTCGGCCGGGGATACTGCGCCGATCGAGAGCCCGATCGGCGCATGGATGCGGCCGAGATCGGCCTCGCTGAGGCCCTGACCCTTGAGGCGCTCGACGCGGCGGGCGTGGGTCTTCTTCGAGCCGAGCGCGCCGACATAGAAGCAGTCGCGCGACAACGCGTGCGTGAGCGCCGGATCGTCGATCTTGGGGTCATGGGTGAGCGCGATGAACGCCGTATAGCGGTCGACCCCGAGCGGCGGCAGCGCCACGTCTGGCCATTCCGCGATCACCTTCACATCGGGGAAGCGCTCCTGGGTGGCAAAGGCGGTGCGCGGATCGACAATCGTGACGTCGTAGCCGAGGATCTTCGCGATCGGCGCCAGCGCCTGGCTGATGTGGACGGCACCGGTGATGACGATGCGCGGCGCCGGCACGTGCACGGTCAGGAAGACCTTGCCCTGCGGCGTCTCCTCCATGCCGCTCTTGCCGCTGCGGATATGCTTCTCGATCAGGTCCTTGAGCGGGTCCTTCGCCGCGTCGGCGGCCTTGACGAGACGCTGATCGCCGGTCGCCTGATCGGTGACGACGACCGCCGCGCGCCGCGCGTTGCGTTCGGCATTCAGCGCTTTGAGGATGTCGAGTTTCATTTCATGTCACTCTAAGTGGGTTTGGCAGTTCGCGCGGCGACCTCGGTCTGTCCCCTCCCCCGCTTGCGGGGGAGGGTTAGGGAGGGGGCACACACGACAATCTGCGCAAGTTCGCCCTCTCCCCACCCCTCTCCCGCAAGCGGGAGAGGGAGCACAGCGAATACGCCGCCGGCGCTCTCGTCCAAACACTGGCGCTAATCCACCTTCTCGACGTAGACCCGGATGGTGCCGCCGCAGGACAGCCCGACCTTCCAGGCGGTCTCGTCAGCGACGCCGAATTCCAGCGTCTTCGGCTTGCCGCTCTCGATCACGTCGATCGCCTCGGTGACCACCGCGCCCTCGACACAGCCGCCGGAGACGCTCCCAAGGAAGTTGCCCTCGCTGTCGATCACAAGATTGGAGCCAACCGGCCGGGGCGCCGAGCCCCAGGTCTCGACCACGGTCGCGAGTGCGACCTCGCGCCCTTCGCTGCGCCAAGCCTCGGCCGCCTTGAGGATATCGTCATCAGTTGCGAGCGTTGTCATGGTTTGTGCCCTTTCTAGGCGGCTTTCCCAAGCCAGTCCTTTGGATTACCGGCCCGGACATCATGGGATGAGAGCGCGCGGACCAGGTCTCCCATGGCCTCCAGATTGTGAATCGGACGCAATTCGTCAACATGCGGCAGCATCGAGCGGATGCCGCGCGCCTTGGCCTCGAAGCCGGAAAAGCGCAACAGCGGGTTGAGCCAGATCAGCCGGCGGCAGGAGCGGTGCAGCCGGTCGATCTCGAATGCGAGCTCATCACCGCCGTCACGCTCGAGCCCGTCCGTGATCAAGAGCACGATTGCGCCTTGGGTCAACACCCGGCGCGCCCAGAGCTTGTTGAACGCGCGCAGCGAGGTCGCGATGCGGGTGCCGCCCGACCAATCGTCGACGCTCGCGGTCACCGCGGCGAGCGCCTCGTCGGGATCCTTCTGCTTGAGGGCACGGGTGACGTTGGTCAGCCGCGTCCCGAACATGAAGGTGTGCACGCGTTTGCGGGCGTCTGTGACCGCATGAAGAAAATGCAGGAAGAGCCGTGTGTACTGGCTCATGGAGCCGGAAATATCGAGCAGCGCGACGATCGGCGGCTGGCGGGTGCGCGGGCCCAAGAATTTCAGGTCGATCAGCGCGCCGCCAGCCTTCAGGCTGGCGCGCAGGGTGCGGCGCATGTCGATGACATGGCCATGGGGATGTGGTGCAAGACGGCGCGTCTTGATCTCGTCGAGCGGCAGGACGAGCCGCTGGATCGCCGCCTTGGCAGCAGCGATTTCCGCGGCCGACATCTGCGCGAAATCCTTCTTCTGCAGAAGCTCGCGGTCGGACACCGTGAGCCTCGCGTCGATCTCGACGTCGCGCGCATCGCGCTCCAGTTCGCGCAGCCCCGAGAACAACGCCTCCTCGATGCGTTGCGCGCCGGGTCGCGGCTTATCCTCCTCGCGCGGCGACGTCTCCGACATCAGCGAGGCCATGAGCTTGTCGAGATAGTCGCGGCGGCGGAAGAAGATGCGGAACGCCTGGTCGAACAATTCCGTATGCTCGTGTCGCTTCACGAACACCGCGTGCAGCGTCCAGTAGAAATCCTCGCGCGCTCCGACGCCGGCGACGCGCACGGCATCGAGCGCGTCGAGCACCGAGCCGGGACCTACAGGAATCCCGGCCGCGCGCAACGCCCGCGCGAAGTAGACGATATTGTCTGCCAGTCGGCCCGTATCCTGCGTCATTCGCTCTCCCATCCGCTCGTCCCCACGCAAGCGGGGACCCAGAGTGTTGCCTGGATGCCCGCTTTCGCGGGCATGAGCGGAGACTGACTACTCCGCTGCGCGCAGCTGCGTGCGCACCTCGTCGAGCAGTTCCTTGGCCTTGCTGCCCTCGATGCGGGCAATGTCGTCTTGATATTTCAGAATGACTCCGAGCGTGTCCGATACCGTGGTCGGATCGAGCGCCGCCACGTCGAGCTCGGCAAGTGCACCGGCCCAGTCGAGCGTCTCGGCGACGCCGGGCGACTTGAACAGATCCTGCTTGCGCAGCGCCTGCACGAAATGCACGACCTGCTCCGACAACGTCTTGCTGATGCCGGGCACCTTGACGCGCACGATCTGCAATTCGCGTTCGGCCGTCGGATAGCCGACCCAATGATACAGGCAGCGGCGCTTGAGCGCGTCATGGATCTCGCGCGTACGGTTTGACGTGATGATCACGATCGGCGGCTTGGCGGCCTTGACGGTGCCCATTTCCGGGATGGTCACCTGGAAATCCGCCAGCACTTCGAGCAGGAACGCCTCGAACGCCTCGTCGGCGCGGTCGAGCTCGTCGATCAGCAGCACCGGCGCGCCGGCCGTATCGGGCTCGAGCGCCTGCAGGAGCGGCCGCTTGATCAGGAAGCGCTCGGAGAACACATCGTGCTCGATCCGGTCGCGGTCGTGGTCGCCCTCGGCTTCCGCAACGCGGATCGCGATCATCTGCGCCGCGTAATTCCACTCGTAGACCGCCGCCGCGACGTCGAGACCCTCGTAACATTGCAGGCGGATGAGGCGACGCCCGAGCGTCGCCGAGAGCACCTTGGCGATCTCGGTCTTGCCCACGCCCGCCTCGCCTTCGAGGAAGATCGGGCGGCCCATGCGCAGCGCCAGGAACAGCACGGTGGCGAGCGAACGGTCGGCAAGGTAGTCGGCCGCCGACAGGAGTTCGAGGGTCTGGTCGATGGTCGCTGGCAGCGGGCGGGGGGAAGCAGGCTTCATTGTGGCATGTCTATCGTGTCTGGAACCGGCGGGCCACCGCAAAGACGCGCGAGACGCACGTTGCGTGCCGTGGCGCTTTCGCCTGGCGTGCCGAGGCACGTTGCATAGTTAATGTGTTGCTTGCAGATCCGTGAGTACCTGTGGCTGCGCGCGTCCGAATTTCTCCGCAATAAGCAGGGCATCAAAGCAGCATGCCAGCAATGCAACCGTCCCTGCCCCGCCGGCCGATCCGTCCGACCCTGCGCCAGCGCTTCGAGTTCCGGGCGGCACGGCTGCTGTTCTCCCTGCCCGCTGCCGTTCAGGTCCGCCTCTCGGGCCGGCCGCCAGTGGTGGTCGATGGCTGCGCCCTCCACCCGCAGATGCAGTTGCTTCTGGCGCTGCATCATCTATGGCACGGCGGCCTGATCGCCGAATTGACGCCGGACATGGCGCGGCAGACGTTCCGCAACGACACTGCGACGATCGCCGGCCGGCCGATCCCGGTCGGCGCAGTCGCGGACATCGCCATCGACAGTGGCGGCACGATTGCCGCGCGCCACTACGCGCCGGCTGCGAGCGGTCCACGGCCGCTCATGGTCTATTATCACGGTGGCGGCTTCGTTCTCGGTGACCTCGACGGCCACGACAATCTGTGCCGGCGCGTTTGCCGCGATGCCGACATGCACGTGCTGTCGGTCGACTATCGCCTCGCTCCCGAGCACCCCTTTCCTGCGGCGGTCGACGATGCCTGCGCCGCCTTCCGCTGGGCCTGCGCCAATGCGGCGCGGCTCGGCGCCACGCCGAGAGTTGCGGTTGGCGGCGACAGCGCCGGCGGCAATCTCGCCGCGGTCGTATCGCAGAAGGCGATGACTGCGGGCGGACCTGCACCATGCGCGCAGGTCCTGCTCTATCCAGCGCTCGACCGCACTGTCGCGCGTCCCTCGCTCGAACTATTCGGCAAGGGCTTCTTCATCAGCCGCGCCGACATCGACTGGTACATGCTTCAGTACACCGGCTCGACGATCGCACAGCCCGACCCGGCGCAGAATCCGCTGTGCGCGAAAGAATTCTCCGGTCTACCGCCGGCGCTGATCGTTACCGCCGGTTTCGATCCGTTGCGCGACGAAGGCGAAGCCTATGCCGATGCGCTGCGCCAAGCGGGCGTGCCTGTCGTGTTGAAACGCTTCGACGGACTGCTGCACGGCTTCTGCAGCATGGCAACGATTAGCTCGGCCTGCGATGCCGCGCTCGGCGAGATTATCGCGAAGCTTCGCAAATTGATTGCAGACACAAAGAACGTGGCGCCTGGATCGCGCTCGCCTATTCAACAACGTCCAGTTTGACCTTGGCGACACCCCGTCCGACCATTCCAAGCGATTCAGCGGCGGAGTGCGAGACATCGATCACGCGCCCGTTGACGAACGGGCCACGATCATTGACTCGGACCATGACAGACCGTCCGGTGGCGACGTTGGTGACGCGCACCCGCGTGCCGAACGGCAGTGTGCGGTGCGCCGCCGTCAATTCGCGTGGATTGAATTTTTCGCCGCTCGCGGTTCGCGATCCATGCCTGTAGAAGCTGGCAAGTCCATCTGAAGCATGTTGCGTCCGGACGGTCTGACGGCCGCGCGCCCTTCTCGATTGCTTTCGCGTGACGATCGCTGCGTGCGTTCGAGGTGCTTGGTATGAAACGGCAGCTGATGAAGACCTATCGCCTGCCGCAGTCGAGTGAACGCAGGCCCCCAGCATCGCCGCCATAAACGCCACGACCGATAGCTGCAGAACATTCCGACATCGGTTCTTCGGCTCGCTCAGAGAAAGACTCGCGGCAATGCCGACGGATGCAAGCCGGTCAAAAGTCCTGAACGTCATGTTCGCCCCCCACCACCCATGGGTGAATGAGCGGAGGGAACTTTGACCTGATGAGGACCAATGTGGCGGTCTCAGCAGTCATTCACACGATAGTTGACGAGTGTGATTTTTTTGCCACGGGGGCAGCAAAGTTTTGGGGCGCGCCCGTGGTGGCTGCTTACCGCTTCCCTGCGCCGGCTGACGGCTCAACTGACGCGTGACCGCAGCACGAGGACCTTGGCCCCGAGCGGCGTGCGCTGATAGAGGTCGATGACGTCCTGGTTGAGCATGCGGATGCAGCCGGACGAAACATTTTGGCCGATCGTCGCGGGTTCGTTGGTCCCGTGGATCCGGTAAAGCGTGTCCTTATTGCCTTGCCAGAGATACATGGCGCGGGCGCCGAGCGGATTGCCGGGACCACCGGCCACACCGAGCCCGCTCTGCAGTCGGCTCATGTGTTTCCTGAGCTCGGGCTGACGTTGGATCATCTCCTTGGGCGGATACCAATCAGGCCATGCCTGTTTGTCGCGGATGGTTGCGACGCCGGACCAGCTGAAGCCCTGCCGCCCCACACCGACACCGTATCGGATCGCCCGTCCGCCGCCCTGCACGAGGTAGAGGAAGCGATTTTGCGGATCGATGATGATCGTGCCGGGCGGTTCGTTTGAAGGGTACGACACCGGCCTGCGGAGATAGGTCGGATCAACCTCCGATAGCGGCACGGCGGGAATCGGAAAAGGCTCGCCAGCAACAGGCCCGTACATCCCTCTGTATTGGGGACTGACGCCTGGCCCGTAAGACGGTGCAATGTCCCGTGGTCCGTAGGATGGTCCATAGGACGGTGCCATATCCCGTGGCGCGACGACCGGTGGTCCAGGCTGAGGACGGGGCTCCAGACGGGGTTCAGCCGGTCTGGGGCACAGCAAAAAGAAAGGGGGGCACTCTTGCGCCGACGCGCTGCCGGCCATGATCGTGAGGCAAGCGGCCAATACGCGACTGTTCCACATCTGCCGACCTTTACCCTGCTGGCGACCGTTACCCAGCGTGCTACCTGCTGACGCTACCCTCTGATTATGTCATCAAACGTTCAGCGCCGATGCCGGATCGGCGTACCTCTCGAGGCGTTCAACGGAACGTGACGTTGTTGTGGTCGCAATTCGCGTCGCGCCCCCAATGCTGGTCCCAATGTCCGTCAACCTGCCCCATCGCATCCTGCAAAAACT
The DNA here is from genome assembly GCA_009377695.1 of Hyphomicrobiales bacterium. Taxonomy (GTDB): domain Bacteria; phylum Pseudomonadota; class Alphaproteobacteria; order Rhizobiales; family Xanthobacteraceae; genus VAZQ01. The sequence continues at coordinate 24,919 of WHTP01000063.1, forward strand.
CCCCGACGCATGGCGCGCGGAGCTTGCCGCGATCGGGGCCGAGCCGATCACCAGCGGCATGAGCGGGGCCAACGTGTTTCGTTTGCGAACGGAGCCCGCGCGCTTTCTCAAATTCGCCGACGATGATGTAGCGGCTCAAACTCTTCGACAAGAGATTGCTCGCGCTGCATGGCTCGCTGGGCACGGCGTCCGCGTCGCGCCGATCCTGCGCACGCACGACGATGGCCGCACGGCGGCAATGCAGACGCAGGCTCTGCCGGGCGAACCGGCTGATCGTTGCGACTGGCCTGAGGCTCGCCTCCTACCGGCGATCGGCCATGCGCTCGCGCAGCTGCATGCGCTGCCCGCGATCGACTGCCCCTTCGACGAAAGCCTCGCCGTGCGGCTCAAGCGAGCGCGGCACGCCATCGAGCAGGGCGGCGTCGATGTAAGACATTTCGCCTCGCGTAACCGCAATGTAACGCCTCGCGAGCTATTCGCGCGCGTTGTTGCGAATCCGCCAGCGGAAGATTTCGTCGTCGCGCATGGCGATTTGACGCTGAGCAACATGATCATCAGTCCAGACGGCGCCGTCGGGTTCATCGACTGCGGACATGCAGGCCGAGCCGACCGCTATCTCGATCTGGGAGTCCTCGCAGCTGAGATCGCCGATCATTTCGGACGCCGCTCGGTCAAAACCTTCGCCCGGGGCTACGGCGTGCAGCGATGGAATGGACGCAAGGCCGCCTATTATGCCGATCTGTACGAGTTCTTCTGAGCCATGGCGTTCGCTCTCGCCGGCTCTCGCTCGATCCGTTCCCCGATCAGCGCGTGAGGACACGGCTAGGCCGTCGCCGCCGCGACCGCGCGACGGGCGAGCACACCGACGAGATGCGCGCGATACTCGGCGCTGCCGTGGATGTCGCTCGACATCCCGTCCACCGGGACCGTCAAGCCTTCGAGCGACTTTACCCCGAAACGCTTCTTGAGCGCCTCTTCGAATGCGGTGACGCGGAAGACGCCGTTGGATCCGGCGCCGGTCACCGCTACGCGGATGTCCGAGCCGCGCTTCGACACGAACACACCGACCAGCGCAAAACGCGAGGCCGGGTTTGGGAATTTCACGTAGGCGGCTTTGTTGACCTTCGGGAACTGGAACCGGACGATGATCTCGTCCGGTTCAAGCGCGGTCTCGAACAATCCCTTGAAGAAATCGTCCGACGGGATGCGACGCTTGTTGGTGACGATGGTGGCGCCGAGACCGAGGCATGCAGCCGGATAGTCGGCGTTCGGATCGTTGTTCGCGACCGAGCCGCCGATGGTGCCGCGATGGCGCACCGCCGGATCGCCGATCAGGCTTGCGAGTTCGGCGAGCGCCGGGATGTTTTCTTTGACGATCGACGAGGTCGCGACCTCGTCATGCCGCGTGAACGCGCCGATCACCAGCGAACGGCCTTTCACCTCGATGCCGGACAGGCCCTCGATCTGCGACATGTCGATTATGTGCTTCGGCCCGGCGAGACGAAGCTTCATGGTCGGGATCAGCGTGTGTCCGCCGGCGAGGAGCTTGGCCTCTTCCTGGCGGGCCAGCAGCCCTGCCGCCTGGCGCACCGTGGTCGGGCGATGGAATTTGAATTCGTACATGGCGTCCGGTCCCTGATATCGCAGTCTGACTGATGCGATCGTGTTACGCAGTTTTGGCCATGGGACTCTTTTCCATGGCTTTGGCGCCCGCCGCAATCGCCTTCACGATGTTGTGGTAGCCGGTGCAACGGCAGATATTGCCCTCGAGCTCGTGGCGGATCGTGTTTTCGTCGAGGTCGTTGCCTTTGCGCCACACGATGTCGACCGCCGACATGATCATGCCAGGGGTGCAGTAGCCACACTGCAGCGCGTGGTTCTCCCGGAATGCCTCCTGCATCGGATGCAGCGGCCCGTTCGGCTCCGCGAGCCCTTCAATCGTCGTGATGTTCGCGCCCTGCACCTGCCAGGCGAAAGTCGTACATGACTTCGCCGCCTTGCCGTCGATATGGACCACGCAGGCGCCACACTGCGATGTATCGCAACCCACATGGGTCCCGGTAAGCCGCAGGTGCTCCCGCAGAAACTGCACCAGCAGGGTGCGTGGGTCGACGTCACCGGTGACGGCCTTGCCGTTCACCGTCATTGCGACGGCGGTCATCGAGGTACCTCCAAAAATCCGGGCCGGGCGGCCTGTTTTGCGTGCCGCCGGTGGGAACCGGCAACAGATAGGGGCAAAATCGCAATGATTTTGCCCCGTTTTGCGTCTTTGAACAAGTTCAACTCTGAACCTGACATGCGCGTACGGTCAAGGGAATTGGTCCGTATTCCGCGCAACATATGGCGTGCTTCTGAACCACCACACGAGTGGTATGCCAGATTCGCAGGGCTCGGCACCGCCTACCCCTCTTTCACCGCCTTGGCAAAATTAGCGAAGAAGTCATCGGCAGTCTTCTTGGCCGCGCTGTTGATCAGCCGCTGCCCGAGTTGGGCGAGCTTGCCGCCGATCTGCGCCTCGACGTTGTAACTGAGCAGCGTGCCGCCATCCTTGTCGGTCAGCGCGACCGTGGCGCCGCCTTTGGCGAAGCCGGCGACGCCGCCCTCGCCTTCGCCCGAGATCTTGTAACCATTGGGCGGATCGAGATCGGAGAGCCGCACCTTGCCCTTCCAGCGCGCCTTGACCGGCCCGACCTTGATGCTGGCGACGGCCTGGAATTCCGTATCCGACGTCTTATCGAGTTGTTCGCATCCCGGCACGCAGCCCTTGAGCACCACAGGGTCGTTGAGCTTCGCCCAAACCGTGTCACGACTGGCGGGAAGCTGCACTTCCCCGCTCATGGTCATTGCCATCGTCTATCTTTCTCCATCACGAGTGTCCCGATTCCGAAGTTCGTACCATTTTGCGGCGTCCTCCTATACGAACTTCGGAATCGAAGGACACTAGCAACTCATTGAATCTAGTGTGGCTTTGGTTCCGAAGTTCGCCAGATCTTGCGGCCAGGTTGGAAGCGAACTTCTAAGCCAAAGCCACACTAGTGTCCCGGTTCCGACGCTTGTATCGCTCTTGCCGCACATGCGTTTACAAGCGTCGGAACCAAAGGGACACTAGAAATCATTGATTGCTAGTGCGGTTTTGGATTTGACGTTCGTACTGCCGACTCGCAGCAAATACCGGTACGAACGTCAAATCCACCGCACTAGAAAGCCATATGTGCTGGTGTCCCTTTAGAATCCGAAGTTCGCGCATCCGCACCTTGCGAACTTCGGATTCGGGCCACCAGTGAACGTGATATAGGCCCTTGCTAGCGCACGGGGAAAGGCTTTTTGACGCAGAATTGGGCCGCCGTCTTTGGGGTTGGCGGCGCCTTCCCGGGCCGCTAGACCATCATCATCCGTCCCGCGTCTTGTTCTATGACCAGTGCCTTGACCCCGTCCTCGCTGCTCACGCCGCTGATCTCGAGCGCAGCCATGCGGGCGATCGTCGACGACCGCGCCCACCTGCAACGCATGCTGGATTTCGAGTCGGCGTTAGCCCGCGCCGAAGCCGCCGTGGCGGTGGTTCCCGCGGCCTGCGTCGACCCGATCGGCGCTGCCTGCAAGGCCGAGCGCTATAACCTCGCGGCGCTGGGCGAGGCCGCCGCACGCGCCGGCAATGTCGCAGGTGCGGTGCTCGCAGCGCTGACCGACGAGGTGGCCAAGGCCAATGCTGAGGCCGCTCGCTTCGTGCACTGGGGCGCGACCGCCCAGGACCTCATCGACACTGCACTGATGCTCGAATTGCGCGCCGGTATCGACGCGCTGCTTGCCGACCTCAACAATGCCATCGACGGCTTCACCGCGATCGCCGGCCGGCAGCGCCGCACGGCCGCGGTGGCGCGCACCTCGCTGCAGCACACCCTGCCGATGCCGTTCGGGCTCAAACTCGCGGGCTACGCGGCGGCACTGGCGCGGTCACGCGAACGGCTGCGCCGGGTGCGCAAGGAGGCGCTCGCGCTGCAGTTCGGGGGCGCCGCCGGCACGCTCGCGGCGCTCGGCGAGCACGGCCTCGCGGTCACCGACCGGCTTGCCGCGCTGCTCGACTTGCCAGCGCCGGACGCACCTTGGCACGCCCACAGCGACCGGCTGGCGGATATCGCATCCGCGCTCGCGATCCTCACCGGCACTTGCGGCAAGATCGCGCGCGACGTCGCACTGCTGATGCAGACTGAGGTCGGCGAAGCGCAGGAGGCGGCGCGCGCGCCGGCGAACGAGGCGATCGGCTTGCCGCACAAGCGCCAGCCCAACGCCGCGGCCGTCGGCATCGCGGCCGCGACGATGGCTCCGAACCTCCTGGCGACGATCATCGCCGGCCAGGTCCAAGAGCATGAGCGCGGCCTGGGCGGCTGGCAGGCGCAGTGGCATGCCATCCCCGCCCTGCTGCTGGTGACGTCCGGCGCCGTCGCCGCCGTCGCCGAACTTGCGCAAAGCATCGAAATCGATACCGAGCGTATGCGCAGCAATCTCGACGTCGCGCGTGGCCTGATCATGACCGACGCCATCACGATGGCGCTTGGCGCCAAGGTCGGGCCCTATCAAGCGAAGCTGATCGTCGAGGAAGCGAGCCGGCAGACTGTCGCCTCCAAGCGCCACCTCAACAGCGTCCTCGCCGAAGACCCGCGCGTGGCCGCGCACATGACGCCGGGCGAACTCGCCCGCCTGTTCGAGGTGATGGGCCACCAGGGCGTCGCGCAAACCTATATCGACCGTCTTATCGCGTCGGTCGGCGCCCGCATGCCGAAACGGCCAATCTAGTGGAGTGGATTTGACATTCGCTACCCCGTTGACCGCAGACTCCGAAAGCGAATGTCAAATCCAAAACTCCACTAGCAGCTTATATTTGCTAGTGGTCCTTTGATTCTAACATTCGCAAAGTCGCCCGCTGAGAAGGGATGCGATTGTTAGAATCGGACCACTAGAAGGCCAAAGCACAGAGGAAAGCGCCGTGCCGGTGATCGAAGCGAACGGCTGCCCCATTCACGTCGAGGTCGAGGGTCCGGAACGCGCGCCCGCGCTGATCCTGTCGAACTCGCTGGGCACGACGCTCCACATGTGGAATGGCCAGGCGGGACCGTTCACCAAACATTTCCGGCTGGTGCGTTTCGATCGCCGCGGCCATGGAAAATCGGGCCTGCCCAAGGGCCCCTACTCCATGGAGATGCTGGGACGTGACGTGCTCGCGATCATGGATGGGCTCGGCATCACGAAGGCGAACTGGTGCGGTCTCTCGATGGGCGGCATGGAAGGCATGTGGCTCGCCGCCAATGCGCCGGAGCGCTTCGAACGGATGGTGCTGTCCAACACGTCAAGCTACTTCGCGGACAAAAAAGGCTGGAATGACCGCCTTGCGCTCGTTCGCGAAAAGGGCGTGCCCGCCTTTGCGGGCCCGAACATGGAGCGCTGGTTCACCAAAGGCTTTCGCGAACGCGATCCGCAGGCGATCGCGAACATGGCTGCGATGTTCGCGGCAACGCCGCTTGACGGCTATCTCGCCTGCGGCAAGGCCGTGCGCGACATGGACCATCGTGATCTCCTGCCACGCATCAAGGTGCCGACACTTGTGATCATCGGACGTCACGATCCGGCCACGACGCCCGACGCCGGCGAATACATCCGTAACAACATACCCGGAGCCGAACATTTCATGATCGACGCGGCTCATATTTCGAACGTCGAGCAACCTCAACAGTTCAACGAAGCAGTCCTAGGATTTCTGACTCGTCATTGATCGCAAAAAGGCGCTGATCACAAAATTGCCGCGAGGACTCCAGCATCGATTCAGCAAGCGTTAGGTCGCGCGGTCTACATCCCCATCGTCCGACAAAAATCTGTCATCTGACAAAAATCTCCGTCTGACGATGCCTGCAGGGGTGGTAGCCATGATGCTCATTCGTTTGATCTATTTCAGTCGTAATCGTCTCGACGAGTGGTACGACCGTAAAGACGCCGGCATCGCCGAGATTCTCGCGACGTCGGTTGCCAATAATTTGCGCGATTGCATCACCGGCGCTCTGATTTGCGACGAGCGATGGTTCGTGCAGGCGCTGGAGGGCGCCGAGAACAAGGTTTCGGCCGCCTTCGAACGGATCCTGCGCGATCAACGCCATCGCGACGTGTCACTGGTCACGATGCAGGCCGTGTCCGAGCGGCGCTATCCGAACGCCGCCATGGCTTGCGTGATGCGCAGCCAGGACAATGACGATCTCTTCCGTCATTATGGCGAGGACGCCTGTTTTGATCCGCGACAGGTGCGGCCCGAGCGGCTGTCCGACCTCATCGAGGCGGTGGTGCAGCGGAGGGCGACGGGGGAACCGGCATGGACGAAAAAACACGCCACGAACGCGGCCTGACTCAACGGCGCAAGGTCCTGGGCGATGCCCATGTGGAGCGTTCGGCCGCGGCCAGGACGGATTTCAATTCGGAGTTCCAGGACATCATCACCCGCTATGCCTGGGGTGAGATCTGGACCCGCCCGCACTACGACCAGCGGACCCGGCGCATCCTGGTGATCGGCACCACGATGGCGCTCGACAAATGGGAAGAATTCCGCCTGCACGTGCGCGCCGCACTCACCGAGGGCGGCTTCTCCAGCGACGATATCAAGGAGATCATCCTGCAGCAGATGATCTATTGCGGCGTCCCGGCTGCGAACCATGCCTTTCGAGAGGCGGGTGAGATTATCGCGGAGCTCAAAAAGGCGTGTTAATAGAGGGCCGTCGTGCTCATCATCTTCGGCGGCCTTCCAGGAACGGGAAAAACGACGCTTGCCCGAGAGTTGGCACGCCAGCTTGGCGCCGCCTACCTGCGGATCGATACGATTGAAGTGGCCATCGCCCAAACCGAAGATGTGTCCATCGGTGAGGCAGGATACCGAGTCGGCTATGCAGTCGCGGAAGACAATTTGCGACTCGGCCTGGCGGTTGTGGCCGATTCAGTCAACCCGCTGCGGATGACACGAGACGCCTGGCGCAATGCCGCGAGGCGCGCGGAGGTGACGTTTGTCGATGTCTTGGTCGTCTGTTCCGACCCGGTCGAGCACCGACGTCGCGTCGAGACACGCAAGACAGGCAATGCCGCATCGGACACCTTGACCTGGCACCATGTTGCGACACGCGAGTTCGAATCGTGGGATTGCGAGCATATCGTGATCGATACGGCCGGTCAGACCGTGGAGCAAAGTCTCGGCGCGCTGAGAACAGCTCTATCCACGAGGGGCCAACGATAAAATCTTCGATCTTCGCCGCGCCCTGTCGGTGACACCCCTGTGTGCAGAAGCGGGCGAGATTGTCGCCGAACTTAAGAAGGCGCCTTAGCCTCGATCCAGGGGATGGCGCAGGCGCCCCTCCGGGATTCGCGCCAGCGCCGCGGCGGCCTGCACCGGCGGCGGTCCCGCCGCCAGCACACCGACCGGCAAAAGCCGCGTGGCATCGAACTCACGCGCAGCCGTGGCGACACGGGACGCCTGCTGGTGCTTCGGCGCCAGTTGGCGCTCGACCACGATAACGGTGATCGCGCCCGCGACCAGCAACATCTGTGTTGCATAAAGACGGACCATCGCAGCGTCGTCGACCGCCAGCGCCGGCACCGCGCAAATGACGATGCCGACGACCGCAAGGATCAGCACGACGTCGATCGTCTCGCGGTCCGTCTCCCGCCCCATCACCCACGACCGGGCAAATTCGATCAGGTAGGCAACGAACGCTGCCGCGATGACCAGCTTGACGCCGGCCAGGGCATGCGCGGTGAGACCGAGACCGTTGAAGCCGAGATCGAAGACTTGACGGAAATAGATCGCGGCAGTCGCATGCGCGTGATCCTCCAGGCCATGGTAGGGCGACACCAGGGCTCGGACTGCATCGCGACTCCAGATTGGGAAGAAATAGACCGACAAAAGAGCCAGATTGACCGAACCGAGCCTTAGCCGCATCGACGCCTCCGATCCCCGGCCCTGGTGCTCAGTGACTTCTGGCTAGGCCGATAGACGCCAAGCTACGCCGTTCGAATTGTCGGCCCAATCGAAACCTCGCGTTAACCCTTATTTTGCCAGCCGCGGCGGTCAATGAACGATGCGCCGCTGGACGAGCGAGGTCGGCCAAAGACCTGAGCCAGAGATCGGCCAGAGACCTACCGCCTTAACCTCCCCGCGCGTCGCGGAATTGGTGCGGCGACGTGCCGGTCTGCTTGCGGAAGAAGCGGGCAAAATGGGAGGGATCGGAGAAAGCAAGCTCGTAAGCGATCTCGTTGATCGGCTGATTGGTGAAGACAAGCTGGCGCTTGGCCTCGGTCAGCACGCGCTGACGGATCAGGTGACCGGCCGTGACGCCGGTTGCCCGCTTCACGTGATCGTTGAGGCGGTCGACAGTCATGGCGAGCTTGTCAGCGTAGAATGCGAGCTGACGCTCGGTCTGGAAGTGCTCCTCGATCAATTTGCGTAGTTCCATAACGGTCGCGTCGGTCGGCGTCAGCGGATCGCTGCAGGTGCGGCTCGCCGCCATGCGCGCGACTTCGACCGCAATCAGCGCCAGCAGACCGCGCATCGCGATGCGATATCCGGGACGGCCCAAGCTTCGTTCGTCGTGCAGGTCGGTTGCGAACGCCATGATCCGCGCATGATCGGCGGGAAGCGGCACGACCGGATCGAAGGCCAAACTTTTCAGACGCGCCAGCGCCTCGCGATCGCCGGTCGCATCGGCAGCGTCTTCGGTAAAGCTTATCACCCAGCCGTCGGTGACATCGGGATGGAAACGAAAGCCGTGCGCGGTGGTCGGCTGCACGATGATCGCGCAGGGCGCCTCGAACGAAGCAACCGACGCCTCAAAGGTCATCTCGCCGCCGCCCGTCCCGATCAGCAGGATCTGGACGAGGTTGCGATGCCGATGCGCGCGGATGGTCCAATCGTTTATCAACGAACGCGACGAAATCGTTTCGATATGAATGAAGTCGAACGCCTGATCGTCCGGCGGATCGCCGTACAGGTGAAACAGCGGCAGCGCGGTGACCGTTCCCATGCCGCAAGCATAGTCCGGCACCCGAGTGCCGCAATCGACCTCCTCGCCGCAGGCGCGGGTCACGCACAGCTCGAACGGTAACGGCCTCGCCATGAGGCGAGGCCGAAACGTCAAAATGCAAATATCGTCGAGACTTAGCGGTCCTGATTGCGCTGTCCCGGATGCTGCTGTCCAGGCTGCTGCTGACCCTGCTGGTCCGGCCGCTGTCCGCCACCGCCCTGCTGCTGCCCGCCGCCTTGGCCTGGCTGCTGCTGCTGCTGCTGGCCCGGTCGCGGCTTGTTCTGCTGGTTCGGCTTTTGATTGGGATTGGCCATTCTCGCTACTCCTCGTGGGTTGAAGCGGTAAGCCCCTGCAGGCCAACTCAAGTACCCCCGATCGAGTTTCGGGGAATGCAAAAGAAAGCCGCGGCCTACCGAATTCGCCGCAAACCTGATTTGAATTTGACGAATATTTTCTGCGCGTCCGAATCCGACGCGGGCAACTTGTCCAAAAAGAACTTAGAGCGGCTTGTAAGCGCGCTCGTGATAGCAGAGTGCCGGCCCTTGCGGACCAAGCCGCACGGCTTCGACGGCGCCGAAGAACACGTTGTGGCTTCCGACCGAACGGACC